>JAHBTC010000149.1 GCA_019638835.1 Fimbriimonadaceae bacterium | reverse complement strand
GTGAGCCACTACGAAGGTGTGATTCGGTCTGGAAAAACGCAGACAAGACCAACCGTAGTTGCCGCCCTCAGTTGCTTCTATGAATACGGCTACCCGGCGCAAGACCTTGTAGCGAGCCTCAGGAAGCAAGACCCGGACTTACTCTTCTTCTCGGGTGACCAACTATACGAGGGTAACGGCGGGTTAGGAATTCAGACTTCCCCCATCGATGCGGCGATGATGGATTACCTCCGCAAGTGGAATCTATGGGGATGGGCCTTCGGAGAACTGACTCGTGATCGCCCGACCGTTTGCGAACCCGACGACCATGACGTTTTCAACAGCAACCTGTGGGGCAATGGAGGCCGAGTCGCCCCCGAGGCACCGAGTAAGCCGCAACGACAGGATTTAGGGGGCTACGTGATGCCTGCCCAATTCGTGCGGATGGTAGAACGAACACAAACCAGTCACTTACCTGCCCCCGCAAATCACTGGGTGAGCCCGGACGGAATCGGTTGTTATTACACGACGCTCAACTTTCGTGACCTCAGCATCGCCATAGTTGAAGACCGCAAGTTCAAATCGGCCCCGAAGAATCTGCTTCCGCAAGCGGACATCTATAACGGATTTCCTCAAAATCGAGCATTTGATTGGAGCCGGGAAAGTGACGTGCCGGGAGCGGAACTTCTTGGAGCGGAGCAGGAAAAGTTTCTTTCGGATTGGGCGAAGGAAAACCGCGCGCCATTCCGGGTGGTTTTCTCGCAAACTCTTTGGACCGGGATGCACACTTTGCCGAAGTCGGCGATGTCGGACGATGTTGTGCCGAGCCTTGTGGTGCCGAAGCCGGGCGAGTATCCACCCGATGATGTCCCCGCGATTGACTTAGATACAAATGGCTGGCCGCAGACACCCAGGAATCGGATTTTGCGTTCCTTGGCGTACGCAAACGTGCTGCACGTTACGGGAGACCAACATCTCACGAGCGTGATTCGATACGGAATTGACCGGCATGACGACGGCCCGTTCGCGATCTGTTGCCCAAGCGTGAGCAACATCTGGCCCCGGCGCTGGATGCCTATGGCGGAACTCGGTACGGGCATCTCAGGATTGCCTCCGTATGCCGGAAGGTTTACAGACGCATTCGGTCATCCGGTCACCGTGTACGCGGTCGCGAATCCGGTGGTGACAGGACAAGATCCGCGCCTCTACGACCGTGTGACGGGATACAGCATCATTCGATTTGATTCGGGAACGGGTGAGCGGGTACTGGAGTCTTGGCCACGGTTACCTTCTACTAAGCCTTTCCCTGGCTGGCCCGTGACGATCTCTGCAGACGGCACCGTTCGACAATAGAATAGGCAAAGAAAAACCCCGCCGCGAACTTGGCGACGGGGACTTTACTTTCAAACTCTTTTGAGTCTTACTTGCTCTTTCGTCGTCGAGCGAGGGCGAGAAGGCCCGCGCCGAGAGCGATCATGCTCGCAGGCTCGGGAACGGCGGATGCATCTGTTCGGAACTCAACCCGGAACGGATCTACGTCACCACCTCCGGTGGAGGTTACATCCCAGTCAAGGGCGCCAAATGTCGTATTGAACTGCCCTAACGCCAGCCAATAAGTTCCACCTGCAAGCACGCCGTCTTGTCCAACCGAGAGGTCTCGTGCACCAAGGGCTCCAGATTGGGTGAACTGTCGGTCAGTGGTATTGCCAAAGGACAGTAGGCTGAACAAGCCGTACCCACCGTCATCGTCGTTGGAAACGAGGTTGCCGACGCTGTCATATAGGCCAAGTTCGGTGTCAACTGGCGTTGCCGAACCGGTAAATCCAGCAACATTGATCGTGTCAATATCGAGATAGTTCGTGGTGCCGTTGGTGCCGGCAAACGTGAACTTCATCCAGATAATCTCGCCCGCTGCGATTCCATTTCCGAATTCAAGTCCCGCGTCCGGATTCTGGTAGTTGGCGTCCGTGTCAAACACATTGCCTAAGTCAATGAAGTTCGTTGGCGCAGCGGCAAATGCGGAGGCGGTGCCCGTCACTGCCATTGCAGTTAGTAGAAGTTTCTTCATGAAGGTGTTCCTCCCCAGCCAACGGCCAGAGACTTGCTGACCTTACCATAGATTTTGTTGTCATGCAACTTTATGACGTCATTCTCGCAAATTTGCGAGGTGGATCACTTGATACACAAAAAAAATGCTCCGAGTGACCGAAGTCACCCGGGGCAGTAGCTTTCGAGTTCGAAATCGAACTTTAGTTGCTTCGTCGACGACGAGCGAGAGCCAAAAGGCCCGCGCTAAGAGCAATCATGCTGGCCGGTTCCGGAACGCCTTGAATGTCGGTTCGGAATGCCAACCGGCTCGCGTCGGCATCGGCCGAACCACCAGTGACGGTCCAGTCGGAAGCACCAAAGACCGAATTGAAAGTTCCGAGGGCTAGCCAGTACGTCCCACTCGCAAGCACGCCATCTTGACCGATGGCACTTCCGCGTGCGGTCATCGTACCGGTCTGGGTGAACTGGCGGTTGGTCGTGTTGCCAAATGACAACATGCTATACAGTCCAAACCCGTCGTCATCATCGGTTGCCACGAAGTTACCAAGCGAGTCATAGAGGCCCAGTTCGGTATCAATCAGCGCGCTTGATGGCGACGTGCCAAGCGGATTGATTGTGTCAATGTCCAAGTAGCCGGCCGTGCCATTTGTGCCACCAAACACGAACTTGTACCACTTGATTTCGCCTGCTGCAAAACCAACGAAATCTGCGGCAGCGTCTTCCGTTTGGTAGTTCGGGTCGATGTCTCCAATGACGCCGAGGTCAACGAAGTTCGTCGGGGCGGCAGCGAACGCAGAAGCGACGCCGACCACTGCCAACGCAGTTACTAGAAACTTCTTCATGAAGGTATTCCTCCCCGGCCATGCGACCAGGAAACTCCGATTTTACTGATCAGCGAGTCTCCCGTCAAGCAATTGTTAATGAAACCAGTAGAATTACCAATCTACTAACTATCATGTCATAAACCTTTATGACATAACAATAAATGTTGCTATTTACTCGTTGACTAAGACCATCTCGTAGGCCTCAATCACATCGCCTTCCGCGAACTCTTCCCAGCCCACAAACTTGACGCCGCAATCTTGGCCAGCGTTCATCTCGCGAACGTCTTGTTTGACGTTTTTGAGCGAAGCGATTTCGCCTTCGTAAACCTGCTCCGTTCCACGCATTACGCGCACCTTGCTTCCCCGGTACACGTGCCCTTCCGTAACGTGGCAACCCGCAACCTTGCCCGCTTTCGTGAGCTTGAATACCGCTCGGACCTCCACCGTACCGAGGAACTTCTCTTCGAACTTCGGTTCCAGCATGCCTTTGACGGCGGC
>JAHBTC010000148.1 GCA_019638835.1 Fimbriimonadaceae bacterium | reverse complement strand
TACGTCTAGTTCAGTGTGATGACACTGATGAGGACCAGAAATGAGTGAGAATACGGCCCCGCGCGCTCATGCGTGGATTGAAATCAATACGCACAACCCAGACGCCACTCGCGACTATTACACGAGCCACTTTGGCTGGGGCACGCACGGCATGGATATGGGGCCCGAAATGGGAACCTATACGATGTTCACCCACAACGAATCTCCGTTCGGAGGCATCGTGCACTTGCAGGGTGAGATGGCACAGGGCATGCCCGCAAAGTGGATGGTGTACTTCAATACGCCGGACGTAGACGCTTGCGCCGCTCGGTGCGAGGAACTTGGGGGGAAAGTGTTACACCCTCCCTTTGATATCCCGACGATTGGACGCACGGCATATCTCGCGGATCCACACGGAAACCACTTCTACGCGTTCAAGTCAGCGTCCGAGGGTTCTGGTGATGAGCCGATGCCGTCGGGACCGGAATCGTGGTTTGAGATCGCAACTACCGACGTTGAGAGCACACGTAACTTCTACAATAGCCTCTTTGGATGGGGAAATGAGAAGTGGCCGATGGGCGAGATGGGCGACTATCACATGTTCACATATGGTGGGAAAGCGTTCGCTGGCATTGATAACTTTGGAACGGGAATGGATGGATGGAACGTGGTATTCGATTCAGACGACGTTGACGCGGCAGCGGCCGACTGCAAAGCGCGCGGCGGAAGCGTTCAAATGGAACCGCACGACATTCCGGACGTCGGACGAAGCGCTGTCCTCGCCGATCCGCACGGCACCAAGTACGAACTCATGAAGTCCTTCCAGAAGGGCTAGTCGTTGTCAGGACTCGACGGTCGGAGGGGTGGCTTCCTCTTCGGCCGTTTCTTTCGCTTCGTCTTCGAACATTGACGACGACTTGCTCATTGGCGAAGCTAGCGCAAGCGCTTCCGCCTTTGGTTCGGTCAACTCCAAATGGACGCCTTCGACTTCCTCAATCGCATCGCGCTTCTTTCCTTGCATGCCGAGTTCGTTCATGCGTCGGCTCTTCGGCAATAGGTTGCCGTTGAACGTGGCAAGAAGATTATTGTGGGCATGTCCCGCCTTATTTAGACTCTTGCCTAACGCACTGATTCTCTCGGCCATCACTCCCAGAGTTTCGTAGATGAGCCCTGCCTGTTTCTGGATTTCCTCGGCGTTCTTTGAGAGTTC
This sequence comes from Fimbriimonadaceae bacterium, assembly GCA_019638835.1. Lineage (GTDB taxonomy): Bacteria > Armatimonadota > Fimbriimonadia > Fimbriimonadales > Fimbriimonadaceae > JAHBTC01. Next base: position 2,176 of record JAHBTC010000148.1, on the reverse strand, counting down.
TTCTTGTCGCCAACCGAACGAAACCGCGCGCAAGAACACTAGTAGCGTGCTCGGCGAAGCGATGATGACCTGCAGATTGAAGGCGTCCTCAATAAGACTTGGCCTTGCTTCAAGGGCAGCGCGGTATGCACCTTCCGATGGGATGAACAGGAACACCATGTCAAGCCGCGAATCCTTTTCTGTGTAGCTCTTCTTCGCGAGATCGTTGCAGTGCTTGAATAGGTGGGTCGTGAATGTGCCGTGGAGTTTCTCTCGTTGTGCCTGATCTACATCTACATTCTGGGCGTCGAGATATGCGCTCATCGGAGACTTGCTATCGATGGCGATCTGTCGCCCTCCGGGCAAGTCGACGATGGCATCCGGTCGATGCGATGAGTCTGCTCCCTGCTCGTGAACTTGCAAGTGATAGTTGATTCCCTTCTTGAGTCCGCCCATTTCGAGCACCTGTTCTAAAACCATCTCGCCCCATGCCCCCGCCTGACCTGGATTTTGGAGTGACTTCACCAAACGGTTCGTTTCGATTTCAATCCGCTGTTGCATAACGGTGATTGCCTTGAGGTTTTCGCCAAGGCTGGAAGCGTCTTCCACTCTTTTCTGGTCGAGATCACGGTTGAGTTGTTCAAGCTCTTTCAGTCTCTTCTCGAACGGATCGAGAGTGGTTTGAATATGCCGGCGGCGTTCAAAGTCCTCTTGATCTGTTTGTTCTTTAATCTTCTTCAGCAGTTGCTCGTTTTGGTGAATGAGATCCTTTGTGTTCTGGCTCAGTGCCTCTCGACTGAGCGAATCGAACACTTCCCGGATTTGCTTTTCGCGATCCGCGTAGCTTTGGTCACGTTCCGCGATAGCGGTTTCATGTCGGGCGATTTCCTGCTGAGCCTTCGAGAGGGCGGCCGATTTCTCTTCAAGCAAACCACGCACGCTGGCGACTTCGCTATGCACCGACTCCAATCCCCCGACCTTCTCTTGGAGGCGGGCGGTTTCCACTCTGTTCGCCGAGAGTTCTTCGCGAGCCACCTGCGCATCAGACTCTGCTGCCCCAAGGCGACTGCGCAGAAGCGCGAACACGCCTGCACCACCAAGGAACAAGCCGAGCACAACACCGATGATTGCGGCAACCGAAGGATCCATACCGTCATTATCCAGTTTTAGTAGAGGATTGTCTAGGCTCTTTCAACCCGGTGAAATGGCGGGAAGAGTAAAGCTAGACTGAATCTATGCTGGCTGTCCTCTCAATCTTAGTTTCGATGCAAACCTCGGAGCCGCAGTTTGTGGATCTCTCCCAACGAACTGAAATCCAACGCGTCATAGACCGAGAACCGGGGCAGTATCTGGGACATGTGAGTTCCTCGATGTTGTCGGACGGGAAGACCGTCTTCATCGCGTATCCCAGAGGGCACGGAAAGGGGCCAATCGTGTTACGGCGATCCGATGACGGTGGACTTACTTGGACGAACCCACTCCCTGTGCCGGAGAACTGGGCAACCAGCCAAGAGACACCCACGATTCATCGTGTTTCGGTGCCCGGAACAGATCGCGATCGTCTCATCCTTTGGTCGGGATTGCGCCCCGCGCGGATCGCGCACAGCGACGATGGGGGGGCAACGTGGACACCGTTGCGTAGCGTCGGTGGGTGGGGTGGCATCGTAGTGATGGGCTTTGTCAAGCAACGCTCCGACGGCACGCTGTACGCGATGTTTCACGATGACGGCCGTTTCTTTGGCGAGACGCCAGGTCGTTCTGGATTTACGCTTTACGAAACGACTTCTCCCGACGGAGGAATGACTTGGAGCTACCCTCATGCCCTATGGAACGGCTCCGAAGTGCACCTCTGTGAGCCGGGATTGGTGCCCAGCCCGAATGGAGACGAATGGACAGTTCTCTTGCGCGAGAACCGCCGTGTTCAACCTTCGCACCAGATGGTGAGTCGTAACGAGGGTCGCGCCTGGACTGATCCACTCCCCGCTCACCCTGCACTCACGGGCGACCGACACACCGCAAAGTACCTGTCTGACGGGCGACTCTTCATCACCTTTCGAGATATGCGCGATGGTCCGACGAAAGGTGACTGGGTGGCATGGGTTGGCACCTATCAAGACCTTCGATCCGGCGCGCCGGGGCAGTATAGAGTGCGTTTGATGGATAACCAAGATAGTTGGGACTGTGCGTATCCAGGGCT
>JAHBTC010000147.1 GCA_019638835.1 Fimbriimonadaceae bacterium | reverse complement strand
TCTACAACTACTCTGGTGGACTGCTCAATGCCTTCCTGGGGAATTTCGATATTGACCCGATCGCCTGGATAGGCGACCCTGCATGGGCACTACTGGCGATCGCGGTACCTGCGATTTGGCTCGGTATGGGGCTGACCTCGCTAATCATGGTCGCGGGTATGGTCGATATTCCGGGTGAGTACTATGAAGCAGCCTCCATGGAGGGTGCCAATTGGTGGCAAAAGACGTTTTTCATAACCCTGCCCCAAATGAAAAACGTCGGACTCTACTTGCTCGTCACAGGCTTCGTTGCCGCGATACAGCAGTTTGAACTACCGCTGGTAATGACAAAGGGCGGGCCATTGGATTCGACGACTTTGCCGAACTTGTTTATCTTTAACCACTTCCGCAATGACATGAATGTTGGCTACTCGATTGCTGCTGCGTTGCTCTTGTTTGTGGTGCTAGGAACCGTATCGGCTCTGATTTTCAAGTTCGTCAACTCCGAAAAACTCGTGGATTAAAATATGAAACACGTCAAGCAAGATCGCAAACGTACCCGCCCACTAAGCTGGTGGATTTATCTCTCAGGGAAGTTGCTCGTTGGAGTTATCTTTCTTCTCGCCGCTCTTTTCCCGCTCGCATGGATGGTCATCGCTGGTTTCAAGTCGAAAACTGAGGTGGTCAAGACACCATTCCAGTTCTTCCCTGAGGTTTGGCGTTGGGAAAACTATGCCCAGATTCTCGGTGATCCAACCTTCACATGGACAATGACTTGGACTTTTTTTGGTGCCTTGCTATTCACAGCGCTCGCCCTGTCGGTGAACTCGCTTGCTGCATATGCATTCGCACGGCTCAACTTCAGGTTTAAGCGTGCGATTTGGGTTCTTGTGATCACGACCCTGTTCATTCCCGGGATGACAATACTTCTGACCAGCTTTATCGTGGTCACTCGGCTTGAGATGCTCGATAGTCTCGCGGTGTTGGTAGTTCCAGGTGCAGCGAGCGCCGGAATGATCTTCTTTATTCGGCAGTTCTACTTGAGTATTCCTTCGAGCCTCGAGGAGGCGGCCATGCTGGATGGTTGTGGCAGGCTGAGGATATTCATCCACCTATTCCTTCCGCTTTCCAAACCGCCATTCGTTGTCATGGGCATAACCGCCTTCCTGGCCTACTGGAACTCCTACGTCTGGCCGATCCTGACGATCACATCTCCGAATATGTACGTTGTGCAACAGTATCTGGCCACGTTCCGATCAGAGCGCAACACCGAGCTGGGCCTCCTCATGGCCGGCTCAACGCTCGCCGCGGCACCTGTGATCATCCTGTTCCTGATCTTCCAGCGACAGATCATTGGCAATATAAAGATGGCGGGTCTCAAGTAGGAATGCGGGGCATCCCCGAACCATATTTAGTACCGCCCAAGGGATCACCGATTGCTCTACTGATCTGGGTCATCCGTAGCCAGTGGACGACCGTGTTCCAGGGCGTTGTCTGCGATATTGTCTGGCTGCTCGGGCTGGCCCTGACCCCTTGGGCGATCGGTCAATCGATCGATTTGGGGATCGTGGCTGGCGATCCGGGAGCATTTCTTGCCTGGCTCGGCGTCGTGGTCTGGCTTCAGCTTCAGCACTCGCTCATTCAGGGCCTTCGGGATCGAGCCGGCTCTCTAAATTTCTCGCGCGCCGAATCGCGGCTCAACCAGATGCTGACTCGAGCATCCACACGGGTCACGGTCGCTGCTGATCGGGAATTGAATCCTGGTGGGATCGTGACCATGGTGACCGAATCTTGGGCGATTGCATCGCTCACGATCGGCGTCGGATCGCTCAGTTCGGCAATCATCGCTTTCGTACTAGTCGCGATTCTGCTACTGCAGGACTCCCTGTTGCTCGGCGCGCTCGTACTTGTCTGCGTGCCGGTCTTCTCGCTACTCTCATTCACGCTCGTTGGCGTTATTCACGATCGGCAGCAGTCTGTCTGGCAGGCGCGCTCGCAACTGACCACCGTCTCCACCGACAGTGTCAAGGGGCTCAGGGTTCTTCACGGCATCGGCGGCGAGGAGCAATTCTTGGGTAGATTCCGCGAATCTTCCTCCCGGCTGCGGGTAGCGGGTCGCCGGGCCGCTACGCCCCTCGCCACAGCGCAGGCTCTATCGGTACTTGTCGCTGGAACGCTCGTCGGCGCTCTCACCTGGATAGGCGCGGTCATGGTGCACAGTGGTCAACTCCAGGTCGGTGCGCTTGTCGCCTTCTACGGTTACGCTGGCTTTCTGACCTTACCGGTATCGCTCATTAATCAGGTCATGGCGACCGGGGTGAACGCACACGTCGCCTCGAAGCAGATCATTCGGTTGTTGCGGATTGAGCCGGATTGGCCGTTTGCGTCAGACGGTTTCGCGGCGAAAGAAGTGGACAGGGTGGGCGTAGCCGAGATCGCCGATCCGCTGCTGTTGGACGAGGTTACTGGCCTGACGATCAATCGTGGAGAATTGCTCGGGGTCGTTGTGCCCGACCCGGTTTTCGCATCCGAACTGGTCGACCGTATCGCGAGGCTCTGTCCGGATGCGGAGGGGAGTCCGGTGCGATTGGGCGGTATCCGACTAGTCGACCTTCCGATTGGAACTGTCCGGAATCGAGTGAGTGCGGTCGATCCTGTCCCGTTCCTGTTCAGCGGGACGCTGCGTGAAGTGCTCGATCCTTGGCTAGCGCACGATGACGAATCGATTAGAAAGGCTGTCGGCGCGGTCGATGCCTCCGACATCCTCGGTGCCGTTGAATCGGGCCTGGATAGCGTGGTCGGCGAGCGCGGATCCGACTTATCTGGCGGTCAGCGGCAGCGCCTTGGGGTCGCTCGCTCCCTGCTACGCGAGGTGGAATTGCTTGTGTTGCACGACCCGACTTCATCGGTTGATGCGCCAACGGAGCTGAGAATGGCCGAGGGGATCAGGTCTGCCCGCCTGGGCCGGTCCACCCTCGTGATCACTTCGAGCCCTCTTGTGCTGGCAGGCGCGGACCGGGTTGCCTTGGTTTCCAACGGTCGATTGGTCGCCGCGGGTAGGCACGATGAACTGCTGGATACCGTGCCTCAATATCGAGCGGCGGTACTGCGCGAGGACGCCCAAGGATGAACTCATCGAGCTTGCCGATCGCCAGTTCGAAACGGGTACGAGCTGGGTTGCTCGCGATCTGGCGTGCGGATCGGGCGCGATTTGTGGGCGTCATCTTACTGTTCGGTGCATCAGCAGTTCTTGGCTTAGCGCCACCGCGACTTGTCGGGATGCTCATCGACCGTCTGGGCGAAGGTGTCGGGGTCAGTGAGATCGCCGGCTATTGCACCGTGTTGTTGGGTTGCACGCTCCTTCAATTTACTACGCTGCTGTTCGGCACTAGGGCAGCACTCGTGCTCGGCGAGGATGTCTTCGCGAAACTGCGCGATGACTTCATGGCG
>JAHBTC010000146.1 GCA_019638835.1 Fimbriimonadaceae bacterium | reverse complement strand
CTGGTTGACGGAGGCGGGCACGGGTTGACCATGCGATCCCTCGCCAACCAGTTGGGCATCACGCCCATGAGTCTGTACCATCATGTGGGTAACCAAGCCGAGTTGCTGCGGACATTGTCGGACTTGGTGTACGCCGAGGTGCTTGCTGGAGCGGACGGGCTGACAAATGCGCGCGTCGAAATTCGGACACTCCTCGTTCGGTATCACCACGCCGTAAGCCGCTACTCACAACTCACACTAGCGATATTTGCCACGCCAGAAGCCTTCGCCGGGGTCACCCAACAGATAACCGACAGGCTGACTACACTGCTTACGGAGTTTTCCGCGGAGCCAATTTTGTGGCGCAATATCCTGATTGATCATGCTCACGGCAGCGGTCTCGCCTACGCCGCAGTGCGAGATGAAGCGGCGGCCAAAGTCGGGCATGATCAGTATCTACAGGCGGTAGATCGCATACTTGACGGTGTGGCGATTGGCCGTACGATGCTTTGAGCGGTCCTTACGCGCGCGTGCTCGGATCCTCTTGCGCTTCGTCGCGAAAAGCCCGTATATGATTGTTGTGCGCCTTGGTGTGCAGGCCGCCCGCGTCTCGACCGAATGACTGATTGGCTCCTTGCCGCCTGTGGAGATTAAAGGGCAGTAACGCACCGAAAGGGCGGACCTCGGCACGCTGGCACTTATGTAAAACACCCTCCGGTAAATCCGGGTCGATTCTCTAGCTTAGCAATTGATGATTCAGCAAAGAAGTAAGACTGATGTTAGCGAAATGCTCCCGCAACAGAGAAGCCGTTGCGGTCTTTCACTCGCATGGCGCGCCACACTAGGCGTAGCGGCGGTGTCAGTAGTGGCATTTTCAGGTTGTAACAACGAACTCCCCAAGTCTCCGCCAGGTGTTGTCGATCCGAGCGGAATAGATCTGCAGAATGAGTTGCGAAACGCCCCAGTAGTTCGATTGGATGACGCACCAGCCATCACACTCGGCGGTTTAACCGATGATCCAGCGACAGAATTCAATCACAGCAACGGATTTTTGGGGGGTGTTCCAGTCGGAATTGGGGCTTTCGTTGTTATCGATCAAGACAAGATCAGAGTATTAGGCAATGATTCAAAACAGTTGGCGCAAGTAGGGAGGTCAGGGCGGGGACCGGGTGAGATGGGTGGTTTATCACATGTCTGTACTACTAGAGGTGATACCATTGTTGCATATGACTATCAACAACGAAGGGTTTCAATTGTATCGCCTGGCGGTTCGTTGGTTAAGCAGATTGATGTGGCAACGATAGGGCAATTACCCGCAAACGGGTGTCTTGGGGATGGTACGTTCTTGCTCACACCGTTCGTTGGCGCAGAAAATAGCGCTATTTCGATTATTTCAACTGAGGGAAAGCGGGTTGGAAGTATTAGATACGCGTTTAATGAAAACCCAATTGCAATCGTCTCGGTGTTCTCGCACGGTGACCAAATCTGGCTAGCAGATCCGGCATCTCGTGAGTTGCTCGCGTTCAATGCAAACGGACGAGTCGTCAGTACCTTGCGACTTCGCGAAAGGCGGTTGAAGATGACCGACGCGGAAGCAGCGATGAACTCACCTAGTGGTTCAGCTCGCGCCGGCTCACAACCGAGGAAGGACGTCGGTAAAATGAAGTTGACAAAGGAAGTGTCCTATTGGCCGCTCTATCAGAATGCGATGAGCGGGGGTCCCGATAGAATTTGGTTGCAGAAAGTCGTCAAAGACGGGTTTGATCCCGTCGTTTGGTACGCAATCACAACGGAAGGCAACGTGATAGGGCAGATCAAGTTGCACTTCGACGGAGATTTAATCCCACCAATAGTGCAGCAATTTGTTGGAGATTCTGTGTGGCTGCTTCGGCGAAATGCTGATGGTACAGCAACGTTCTATCTGTATCGATTGGTTTTTCCCGGTGCACACTCTCGAACCGACAAATGACGTGAGACAGTTATCCCTCCCCACTATTTCACGGGGGGATTACCCCATCGAACTGATGGACGACTTAACGGCACGACGCGCTGTTGCTCGACACTCACGCGTGGATATGGACACTCCACGCAATGCGCACCGAAATGGCGAAAGGCGCGTGGGCGCACATTGAAGCAGCGGCGAGTGAACGACGACTATTCGTCAGCGACATCTCGTTCTGGGAAGTGTCGCTCAAGGCCGCGAAGGGGCAACTCACACTGCCGACACATCCCACGCTGTGGCTTGGAAACGCGTCGGGCGCACCCGGCATTCAGTCCCTGCCGCTCACCCGCGATGTCCTCATTCAGAGTACGCTACTTGCCGGTGAGCCACACGCCGACCCAGCCGATCGTATGCTCATTGCTCAGGCGCAAATGTCAGGGATGTCACTGTTGACGTGCGATGTTCGCATTATTGAGTACGCCGCGCGTCAATCGGGTGTTCCGGTGTGTGACGCGCGCCGATGATCGGCGCTATTCGCAGTTGGGATTCGCCGGGATATCCTACAGCCGGCTGAATTCTCCCTCTGCTCGGACAGAGACCATTGACACTGGAAATGGATAATATATGTTCCTTAAAGAGTCTTGCGGCACCATATATCATCCCTTATGCCTACATCTGACGTTCTCCCAAGTAGGGTGCGACGCTCGTTGGTCGAGTTAGGACGTGGAATCAACGTCGCGCGCCGACGTCGAAAACTTACGTCCGCGATGATGGCCGAACACATCGGAGTCACCCGCCAGACCTATCGCCGAGTCGAACAGGGTGAGCCTTCGGTCGCCATTGGCACCTACCTGATGGCGATGTTTGTCCTTGGTCTCGAATGGTCTAGCCTCGAGCGTAGTACGGATCCGCAGGCTGATGACACGGGGACGGCACTTGGAATCGCCGCGCTGCCCCAGAGGGTACGCCCCAAGCGGACCCCTCAACCGAAGTAGCGCATAGCCTCCTTTTCCATTCAGCGCGCGCCAGAAGCTGGCAGGCGCACAGCCCCTCCGCTCGTTGAGCTACCGGATCTTTTTCGCGCAACTCGGGCAGTCGAGCGACAGTCTGAGACACTCGCAGACCTTGAGTACTTACGTGGTCGAGCGACTTCGCTCGGCGGCATGCGACCAAAGTGCAGTGTCCGCGACGACTAATGGGGGCTTTGCCTCGGCAAGTTCCCGAGCGCGACGGACGAACGCGCATACACCAAAGGTGAGGTGCTCGCACTGCACCTAGCGCGTCACGCTGGAATCACGGTGGCCGACGCACGGCTGGTGGACAGCGATGGCGTGCCGGTCGCGCTTATTCGACGATTCGACCGGGTACCCGATCCGTCCGCAAGCGAAGACCGCGCGCGTGAGTTGAAAACCTGGATCAGCGAGGAGACAGGCCCGGAGGCCAGTATCGAAGCGCTTGTGAGCACCGCACGTTACTTTGGGATTTCGTTGGATCGAGTGGCCATGATTCTTGGTGAAGTGGAGCGCGCCGTTGCCGGTTGGCGAACGGTGGCTGGCACACTCGGTCTGACTGCAGATGAAATTGACAGCTTTACTGACGCGTTCGAGCATAGGGAGC
>JAHBTC010000145.1 GCA_019638835.1 Fimbriimonadaceae bacterium | reverse complement strand
TAAAAAAGTGCGTACCCATGAAGGTGCGCTGAAAGCCTTCCGAACGACCCTCGACGAGGCGACCGATCTCAAGTCCCGAAGTATTAGTGGTCACGTACGCGTCGGAGCGAATCAGACCATCCAGACGCTCGAATAGATTTCGCTTTGGCTCAAGTTTCTCGATGATCGCTTCGCAGATCCAATCGGCTTCTGCCGCCCAACCCAAGTCTTGATCCACAGAACCTAATCGGATATTGTCTGCAGTCTGCGAAACGTAGAAATGAGGCGGTCGAGCCCGTTTCGCTCGGTCAAAGGCGGCCCGCGCCGATTCAGCCGTAGCGTCAAGCAGGGTGACTTGAAAACCCAGATTGGCAAGATGGGCAGCGATCCCGCTCCCCATCGTTCCCGCACCAATCACACAGACGTGAGCACCCGGACCAAGCATGTTAGGTAGGCAGGTTACCGCCCTCTTTTGACATCCACTTTCCGCCGATAGTAAAATAACCGGGAATGAGTCAGAAGACCACAAGTCGAGGTGATCACTAATAGGACGAATGTCGCGCCGCCCGGCGCGCCGCGAGCCACCGCCGGATATCAACGAGCGGCTACTCCGATTCAAGGAGTTGCGCGTCATCGGTTCAGATGGCGCCCAGATGGGAGTTGTAGATTCACGGAGCGCCGTAGAAAAGGCTCGTGATGAAGGGTTAGACCTCGTTTTGGTGGCCCCTAACGCTGATCCGCCGGTCGCGCGCATCGTTGATCACGGCAAATATAAGTACGAGCAGAGCAAACTTGGCAAGGACAAGAAGCCTAAGAAGCAAGAAGTAAAGGGTATAAAAGTGAGCCCGACTACGGCTGAACACGACCTGCAGGTTTCCACCCGCGCGGCGCTCCGATTCCTCGGAGATGGTCACAAAGTGAGACTTGTTTGCCGGTTCCGCCGCCGACAACTAGAGCATCCTGAAATTGGCCGCGCCAAACTCAATCGGATTCTGGAGTTGATCGGAGAGGCAGGGAAGCCAGATCGAGAGCCTGTTTTAAGCGGGCAAGAGATGGTCGTGGTTGTCAACCCCAAAGTTGTCAGCCCGGTGAAGAAAAATGTCCAAACTGAAGACACACAAAACGGCGGCGAAGCGGTTTAAGATCTCGGGTACGGGCAAACTGATTCGAAGGAAGAGCTACAACAACCACATGTTCTTTAACAAGAGCGGTGCGCAGAAGCGACGCCTCGATCAAGATGCTGAACTGAGCAAAACCGAACAGAAGCGAGTTCGCCGACTTCTGGGACTCTGAGATAACTCAGAGTCCAATGACTCTACCGTCACCGCCACTAGGCTGGGAAGCGGTCCAGAAACCACTAGGAATCAAAACGAGAAACCATGGCAAGAATCAAACGCGGGATCATGCGCCAAAAGCGCCACCGCAAAGTTTTAGAGAGAGCGTCCGGCTACTACGGACGCAAGAGCCGAACATTCAAGAACGCCCACGAGGCGGTCATGAAGTCCGGCCAGTACGCATTCCGTGACCGTCGCGCCAAGAAGCGCGATTTCCGACGACTTTGGATTGTGCGACTCAGTGCTGCTTGTGACCAATGCGACATCAAGTACAGCCAGTTCATTCACGCGATGAATGAGAAGGGGATCCAGGTAAACCGAAAAATGCTCAGCGAAATGGCGATCAACGACATGGACGCTTTTCGCGCATTCGTAAAAGAAGTTACAGCGTAAGGCTTCAGCAGGCAATAAACCGGACTTACCAATTTGCGGGTATGTCCGGTTTTTTGTATTACATTGCTTCGCCAAAAACGCCCGAGGGAAAAGTACGTCCCGTGAGGAGTTGAGTGGCGATCTCGGTCTTCACAGAGTTCAAGTTGCTTGCCACGAAGTCGGCTCCGGCCAACAAGCACTCCTTAGCGTTCTTGACTGCCGCGCGACCACCGACACCCAGACAGAAAGTTTTCTCAGGCTGTCGTTCTTCATTCAGGGCCCGAACGCAGTCGAGAAGATGATCGATGGACTCCAAGGTTGAACTTGAAACCATTACGAGCAGGGGTGAGTGATTGCGTGTGGCATTGATAAACGAATCGTGCGGAACGTTCGCGCCAAGATAGATTGAGTTCCAACCAGAGAGGCGCATGACGTCGCTTACCATGCGCGCTCCGATGGAATGTTGATTTCCTGCACAACACCCCACAACACAGGTTGCTCCTTGCGTGGGATGGGGGCTTGCATAGTGCATGGCTCTCGCCATTAGCCGTTCAATTGTCGCGCTCGCAAGATGCTCTTGACCCGCGTCAATCGCCTCAACCATCCACCATTCGCCGATCACGGTGAGAGAAGTCGCAAACAGATCTGCATAGATCTTTTCGACCTCTACACCGGTACGAAGAAGTCGGTCGACGATCAGGCTCGCAGCCATCTCGTCGCCACTCACCAAATGCTTCGTGAACGCGATCACTAGGTCACGATCAAGAGCAACAGGTTCTCCGGATGGGATCTCTGATGAGTCGAGGATCGAATCGAGGGCTTCTTCGACGATTGGATCCTGGAGTGAGTAAAAAATTTGGCGCCCAACGCGTTGAGTGCGGACCAACTGACGCTCTCGAAGGCGAGCGAGGTGGTTGCTCACATTCGGCTGCTTGAGGCCGGTGGCGTGCACTAACTGACTCACACTCTTTGGGCCAAGCCGAAGTTCGACCAACAAACTCCGTTTACTCGTCTCTCCGAGTTCCCGTATCAGATACTCCAAAACAGTCTGATCTTTCACGCGCTCCACTACTCATACGAATCCAACTCGGATTCGTCGGCGAAAGGTCCGCGTTCCCGATGAAGTTGCCGGATAAGTGAGATGAACAAGGAAGACGCAAAGTAGAATCAAGATGATGAGTTCGACGATGACCGCATCTGTTGCCGGCGAGGCGATTATCCCGGCGCTTTCTGCAGAGGACCAAGCATTTCTCGCTCGGGTACGAGATTTTGTTGAAACCGAAGTACTTCCCAATACAAGAAAGTGGGAAGAAAACTTAGGATTCCCTCCGGATATCTGGAAAAGGATGGGTGACCTCGGACTGTTCAAGCTGACGGTTCCAAAGTCCATGGGTGGGGATGATCGTTCTTGTGCGGTCTATACAGAGGTTTGCCGACTGCTTGCGCACGGTGACCCTGCGCTGTCGATGAATGTTGCGGCGATCAACGCACTCTGCATTGCGCACATCGTGAACTTCGGCACCGATGCTCAGCGAGAAAAGTATCTCGCCAAAGCGATGGCGGGCGAACTCAAACTTGCGTGGGGGCTAACCGAACCGGACGCGGGTAGTGATGCTCGACGTGTACGTACATCGGCTACTCAGAACTCAGACAACCCTGAGATGTGGACTCTCAACGGAGAGAAGATGTTCATCACGAATGCGGGACTCGCCGATCTCATCATCATGATTGCTCGAACAGGCGAGAAAGAACTGAGCGCATTCCTGGTAGAGACCGACCAGCCCGGTTTCGACCTCATCGGACGTATCCATACAATCGGAGTACGAGCCAGTTGGACGGCCCACTTCAAGCTAAACAACGCGCAAGGGTGGCAT
>JAHBTC010000144.1 GCA_019638835.1 Fimbriimonadaceae bacterium | reverse complement strand
ACCCGCATTCGTGGGTCGTGAGGGAACTCGAGCGGGAGACGGCCGCTGATCTCTTCCGGGGTCCAGCCGCGCCGTAACTGGCTGATCACCCAATCGACGAGCCGGTCATAGGTCATCCTGTAGGGCTGATGGGAACGCTGTTTCCGGATATCTGCTTGGAGTTGCGCTTGCCCCGCAAGGTAGAGCCGAGCATGGGGGTCACGGGTATCAAGTTTGTTGCGCAGGTACGGGCGCAAGTTCGCGTGGTCGCGTTCGGGCTGCCACGAGTTCCGGCGCAGCTCACGACTGATAGTAGAGCGATGCACACCGAGGCACCGAGCGATCTCAGCCTGGGATTCACCACGCTCAAGGAGGAGCTGGACTTGGGTTCTATCGTCAGAGTTCAGGTGACGGTATTGTGTGGACAAGGAAGCGCAACCCTTCGGTGGTGGTCTAGACAACTCACACCTTAGGTGTTGCGCTTCCGTCTAGAACCCGGGCCAGCCCTGTTTTGAACCGCCATCGGCTAGAATGGAAAGCACACAACCGAGGTGTAATTTCCATTCCTTGCTGAGGCACGCAAGATCACTATTACACCTCCCCAATCTCACACCAGTTATCTGAGATTATCGACGGGGTGTTCGGACGTTGGTGCGACATAGGCTTGCGGTATGCGGGACCGAAATTCAGATGATCTGGACGGGCTAGAGGTGCGTCTCTGGGATCCGAATAGTGGGTATCGCACTTGCCCGGAATGTGGCGGCGATTGCGTGCCCGAGCCGAGCGGCTCTGACGGGCACGGCATACGCATCATGTTCGTCTGCCCCAGCCATGGAGTACACAGCCTCGTTGACCCGTTTGAGGACAAGCGGTAGTGGAGGAAGCTTGACCGTCTGGAATGATCGTGCTCAACTCGCTTCGATCCCTCATGATTGCAAGCTTTTCTCACGGTCAAGCCACTACCAGTAGTGCCCCGTAGAGTGGTGTAACGATCCCGGCCAGCAAACGTAAGCGTGGCCACCGGGATCTTCCTTCGAGGAAACTCTCACATCCCACTCGAAAGGTGTCACACCGATGACCACTCCCTCTATTGTCGACCCTGCCACCGTCCTCGCCAACGCGCTGGGCGACGCGTCTCCTGACCTGATGCGTACTCTGCTCCAAACCATGATCAACACGCTGCTCTCTGCAGAGGCCGACGCGGTCTGCGGTGCCGAGTACGGCAAACCCTCTCCCGAGCGCATCAACTCTCGCAACGGCTACCGCACCCGCGAGCTCGATACCCGTGTGGGAACCGTGGATGTCGCGATCCCGAAGCTGCGCTCTGGCACATACTTCCCCGAGTGGCTCCTCGAGCGCCGCAAACGCTCAGAAGCAGCGATGATCACCGTCGTCGCTGACGCCTACCTCGCCGGCGTCTCGACGAGACGGATGGACAAGCTCGTGAAGACCCTCGGCATCCATTCCCTGTCGAAGTCGCAGGTTTCCCGGATGGCCGCCGATATGGACGAGCACGTGCGCGAGTTCCGCACGAGACCCCTGGGCGACTCAGGGCCCTTCACGTTCGTCGCGTGTGACGCGCTCACGATGAAAGTTCGTGAGGGCGGGCGCGTGATCAACACTGTCGTGCTCGTCGCGACCGGGGTGAACGCTGACGGGCACCGGGAAGTCCTGGGGATGCAAGTCGCGACCGCAGAGACCACGATGGCATGGAACACGTTCTTCGCAGACCTCGTCGCTCGCGGCCTCACCGGCGTGAAGCTGATCACGTCTGACGCGCACGCAGGCCTCGTGGAAGCGATGCGGGCGAACTTCCCCGGGACGTCGTGGCAGAGGTGCCGCACACACTACGCCGCGAACCTGATGGCAGTGACCCCCAAGAGCATGTGGCCAGCGGTCAAAGCGATGCTGCATTCCGTGTACGACCAGCCTGATGGGACAAGTGTTGAGGCGCAGTTCGATCGGCTCCTGGACTACGTCGAGGGCAAGCTCCCTGAGGTGTTCGACCACCTCGATGCTGCCCGGGCTGACATCCTCGCGTTCACCACGTTCCCGAAAGATGTGTGGCAGCAGATCTGGTCGAATAACCCAAACGAGCGCCTGAACCGCGAGATTCGCCGTCGCACTGATGTTGTTGGGATCTTCCCAAACCGCGACGCGATCATCAGGCTCGTCGGGGCGGTCCTTGCAGAACAGTCCGACGAGTGGGCTGAGGGACGCCGTTACCTCGGTCTTGACGTGCTCGCGAGGTGCCGACTCACGCTCGTAGACACCGAGCCGATCGGGCAGCAAGATCTCCCCGAGCTCGAGGCCGCAGCATGAGCGCCCCCACTCCTGGGCTGCACTCCGACCCGTGAGGGAGATCGTCGCCAGCATCCGTAATCACAACGAAAACTAGACCCCACAACCTTGAAGGATCACGAAACGGTTACACCACTCCACGGGACTTGACCCCACTACCGCTGCACTGGAGCAGCATAAGGGTAGATTGGGGACTGAAGCTTTCTGCACCGCAGCATGGAGAAGTAATTTTGGACGATACTTTCGAGACCATCAATGACCGTGGTCTATTCATAGTCGGCGGGAAAGTGAAGTCCCAAATCTCCGACAATGACCGACACGTCGTGACCGACTATCTGGCATCACTTCTGCAAGTACAAAACCTTGTAATCTTGATCGGCTCCGGTGCGTCCTTTCACCTTGACTCGCCTCAGACCCGCAACCTAAAGAACGAGGCTGTCGCTGAACTTATCGAATCCGCAGGGCAGATCGTCGAGGAATCAGACCGGCAACTTCTCCGTTTTCTCAACCCTCAAGACGCTGGTGACCTTGAGAAACTTCTCAACGGGCTACAACTTGCCGCCTCTCTTGCTGAACAAGCAGCGCTCTCTAACGTCACATTTGGTGAAGGCGATGGAGCTAAGAGTTTCACTCGGAAACAGATCGACAGACTCAAAGGAAAGATCAATGTTGCCTTTGCGAGAGCCTGTGAACTTCCGCGGAAGGATTCTTCACTCGCAGACCCACTTGCCAGTCATCGGCAGTTCTTCTCTCGAATCGTGCGCAGCCGACGCGCAAACCTTCCAAGAACAAAAGTCTTCACTACAAATTACGACCTGGTGATAGAACGCGCACTCGATCAGCTTGGGTATCCCTACATTGACGGCTTCAGTGGAACAGTGGATCGGCGACTGAACCTGGCATATTACGGGCTAGATTTCCACCGAGTTGAAACTGCTTCGCAGCAAGTCGTTGCTCGCGCGGACAGCGCTCTGTATCTGCATAAAATTCATGGCAGTTTGAACTGGAAGGCGGTGGTGGATGGTTCTGCTGGCGTCACAACGCTTGAAGTTGTTCAGGTAGATGAGGGCAGTGCTTCGATTGATGACCCGGTATTGATCTACCCAACGACGGCCAAGGAAGGTGATTCGCTTTCCTACCCGTACTCGGACTTGATGAGGCTCCTAAGCGACGCTGTCCAGCAAAACGACACAGCGGTCATCACTATCGGGTACGGGTACAGCGATCCGCATATCAACCGTATCTTGCTTCGAAGCCTTGCGATCAACCCGGCGCTCAACGTTCTTGCGATAGATCCATTCGCAGTGTTGGGCGACGGGCTTGAGCTAGGCAAGGCGGTCTTGGATGAAGAACTTGTCGGCCAGACTTTGGCCGACCGTAGTCACAAGGCGCTTGACACTCCTATCGGTGCCCTCGCGACAGCGGAAGACTCGCGCATCGCGGTA
>JAHBTC010000143.1 GCA_019638835.1 Fimbriimonadaceae bacterium | reverse complement strand
GCCGCCGGCACGACCAGGCGCGGCAGGTGGCGGTGGCGGAGCCCCGGGTGGCGGCGGCGGAGTCCCCGGAACCCAAGGTGGTTCGTCGGGTCGAGTTGAGGTCGTCCGATGGGTCTATCATCGAGGATCGAGCCGTTACGCATTTGTAATGGACCGATTCAGCCGTGTCGTTCAGATTGAAGCGATTGGCATGGGCGATAGCCGACCGCAGACCCGACGTGGCATCTGCTTTGGTTCATCGTTCGCGAGCATTATGCGCGCTTACATCCAACCGGATGCCTATGAACTGATCGGCGACACCATCGTGACTCGGTTCCTCGTGAAGGATCGCGTTGCGTTCCGACTCCAACGACTTCGAGTCGGTGGCCCCCACGTGGTCACGGGCATCGTCGTTGCGGCGGCCAAGGAGTAGTCGAAAGAAGTAAACGTTGTCCGACGATCGCGAACGGGTTCGCTCCCGTGTAGACTTAGTTGATCTGATCGGACAGCGTGTTACGCTGAAGAAAACGGGCAGAACCTGGAAAGGGCTCTGCCCGTTTCATGATGATAAGAACCCGTCATTTACGGTTAATCCTGACTTAGGCCGTTACAAGTGCTGGTCGTGCGGAGCGCAAGGCGATGCTTTCAATTGGGTCATGGAGACCCAAAAGATGGAGTTCCGGGAAGCGCTTCAGTTTCTGGCGGACTTGGTCAATGTCACCTTGACGCGAAGTGTCGGCGAGCGAACCGACCCCTCCAAGCGAGACTCCCAAGATGCGGCGATGACAAGCGCCCTGATCTTCTTCCGACAAGAATTTGGTCGCTCCACCGAAGTTCAAGCGTATTGCGATCAGCGGGGATTAGCCAAAGAGATCATAGAGGAATGGGAGTTAGGGTTCGCGCCTGATATCAATGGTGCCCTTGCGACCCAACTGAAGAAGCAAGGGCACGACCTTGCGATGTGTCGCGACTTGTTCCTGGTTGAAAAGGACACAACCGGAGGCTACTTTGACAAGTTTCGTAGCCGCCTTATGGTGCCGATCCGTGACGACCGCGGGAGGTTGGTGGCATTTGGTGGTCGCATCATCGGAAGTGGCCAGCCAAAATACATCAACTCAAGCGAGACTCCGATCTTCCATAAGAGTCAAGTCCTGTTTGGAATGCACCGGGCCCGCGACACGATGAGCAAGTCCGGGGTTGGGGTGCTCGTTGAGGGTTATTTCGATGTCGTCGCTTGCCACCGCGCCGGAGTCACAAACGCCGTAGCCCCGATGGGGACCTCTCTGACCGACGATCAGGTTCGGATGCTTGGACGATGGTGCAAGACCGTCGTACTCTTGTTGGATGGAGACGAAGCCGGGCAGAAGGCCGCCGAGCGAAGCGCAGATCTTCTTGAAGCGGCGGGTATTGATGTGCGGGTCGCGGTAGTTCAGCCCGGAGATGACCCGGATACTCTTCGGGAACGAGATGGTGACGGTGCGGTGAGACGCGTTGTAGACGAAGCGATTCCCGCTTTGGCATTCCGTTTGCGGAGGGTGGAAACTCTTCTCAAGCCAGAGACCGACGAGTATTGGCAAACGGTTGCGGGGTTGATTGCCCGCGCACCTACGGCCCTCGAAAAGAACCGTTGGGTGCAAGAATATGCTCCTAAATATCCTGGATTGAAAGACCCAATCGAGGCTAAGAGAGCGTTGCAGAGCATGGTTCAGTCTGCAATCAAGCGTAGAGGGAAAGCAAACACCCGGCGAGATACCTCAACTGGTCCTAATCTCGGGTTGCGAGCCGCCGAGGTCGTGCTATGGCTTGGAGTCATCGACTCAGCAACCAGAGGCGTAGCTGATCCCGTGCTGCGTCAGCCGGAACTCATGGAATCCAGCTTGGGAGAAAGATTCGCTTTGGCTTATGCTCGATCTTTTCCCACCGAGCCACCTAATGGACCCCTCAGCGATTGGCTTCACGCGATTGAAGATGAAGATTTGAAGTCTGCGTTGACGTTGCTTAGCGAACGGGATCGCGCGCCAGAACGGGCTATCTCGGGAGCCGGAGACGAACTGAAGCGGAAGCTTGAACTTCGTTCCTTGCGGGAGGCCGAACAGTTGACGAATGCGGACGACGAAGAGTTGAGGCTAATCTTGAGCAAGAATCAGATGCTTAAGGGGAAAGACGAGCCTAAGCCGGAAGCGGAGAAGGATGAATTTGCGTAGGAATCACCATGACGTTGCCTGAGACAACCGTTGTGTTCTCCTCGGGCGACCGGACTACTTTCGAAGACCTTATCGCTTCGGGGCCGCTCGCGTTGATCTTTCTGCGCCATTTGAACTGCCCATTTTGTGCGGATCAGGTGGAGCGACTCCGCGACCACGCCGACCTCCATGCAATCTTCGTTGGAATGGTTGATCGCTTAGACGCGGACGCTTTTATGAGGAAATTGCGGTCCCAACACCGGATGATTTGTGACCCAGAGGCAAAACTTTACAATGCATTCGGACTCTCCCGTGGAACTATTGGTCAGCTCATCGGACCGCGTGTTGTCGTCAAAGGTGTTGCGCAAATGGCGAAAGGGCGATTTCCAAATGTGCCGAAAGGCGATGCGCGGCAGATGCCTGGTGTTTTCGTCATCAACCAGCGAGGCGTCGTCGTCTTGGAACATCGTTGCCGGGATGCCGCCGACAATGTGGACGCATCAGTGATTCGCGAGGCGCTCTCTCGCGCCGTTGTCCAAGATTCCGGGGGCCCCGACGATCAAGGGGGCCATCAATCCGACCGCGGGGTTGGTATCGGGGTTGACGGGGTTTAAGTCGAAATCCCAGAATTCCGCACCAAGTTCTCTCAAAACGGCGATCGAGCCTGCCGCATCATAAAGCGATGCTCGACCAATGGTCATTGCGCGCATTCTTCCGGAAGCAACGAACATCGCTTCGGCCACGAGGGCACCGAGATGGCGCATTTTTCCTCCCAGGATTCGGCCATGGGTAAATACGGAGTCCGTGTTTCCAAACCCAATCAGTTCGTAAGGTTGCAATGGCCCTTCTCCGAGCTTTCTCAAAGCCTTGCCATTCAATGTTGCCCCTTGTTCTCGGATTCCGATGTAGTTCTCACCTAAGTCAGGAAGGATGACGCCTCCGGCCACTATGGCGTTGTCCACCCGTAATCCGACCGAAACGCCCCATAAGGGAACGCCAAACCAGAAGTTACTTGTCCCATCAATGGGGTCAATCAGCCAAACCGGGCCAGAAATGTCGCCCTGCGCTCCACCCTCTTCGCCGACAATGGCGGCGGGGTAGAGAGACCTGAGCCTGGGGATCAGAAACTCTTCAACCGCGCGATCGGCTTGCGTGACCAAGCTACCGTCCGCTTTGACTTCCACTCGAAGGCGTTTGCGCTCGTCCTGCGCGAGTTCGCCTGCCTCGGCCATCAGGGCTGCCAAGTCCGCGCCGCTGACGAGTGAGTGGGCCACGCCGGAAGGTTACCAGCGAATGAAATGATGAAGGGAAGGTCGTGAGTCCCCCAATCCAGACTAATTCTTGAGGTATCTTGCGAGTCCGCGAGCGGGAATAGCTCAGTGGTAGAGCGACTCGTTGCCAACGAGTAGGTCGCGAGTTCGAATCTCGTTTCCCGCTCCATTCATTTGGAGTTCAAAAGGTCGGTCCGACGGCCTCGTCCGCGAAAGTGTGTACCACGGCTTGTACCACGGACCAATCGTAGACATTCGTCTGCATCCAGCCCATATGCGGCTTCCACTTTCTTTAACG
>JAHBTC010000142.1 GCA_019638835.1 Fimbriimonadaceae bacterium | reverse complement strand
ACTGCTGCATCGACATCGTAAGACAACGCAAGCGGCAAGCCGAGTCCCTGGATCAGCACGAGTATGCACTCGCAGACGAGTCCACCTCAGTGGATGAGTCGGTAGAGGCGATGGCCAGCGCTCGCCGGATCGAAGAGGCGATTCACCGCTTGCCGGAGCGATATCGCAGTGTGCTGGATCTCCGGCACGGTCAGCAAAAGTCGGTCAGTGAGATTGCAGAGATGACAGGCGCACCCGAAGGGACGGTGAAGAGTTGGCTTTTCCGTGCGCGTGCCTTGCTCGCTCGCGATCTAAAACTCGCGGCCACGGTCA
Source organism: Fimbriimonadaceae bacterium (assembly GCA_019638835.1). Lineage (GTDB taxonomy): Bacteria > Armatimonadota > Fimbriimonadia > Fimbriimonadales > Fimbriimonadaceae > JAHBTC01. The sequence goes on along the minus strand of JAHBTC010000142.1, from coordinate 3,753 downwards.
GCGTATAGCCTCGCACTCGGCGGGGAATGAGAATGGGTCACTCCGAAGGGGTGGCCCATACTCAATTGAGCGTGGCTCCGGTAGCCTCGAAACAATGAGTCAATCCATGGAGGAGGCAATCCTTGATGCGCTTCGCGCCGTTCAAGACCCTGATCTTCACCGTGACATCGTTTCTTTGGGTTTCGTCAAGGATGTAAAGGTAGAAAGTGGGAAGGCATCCGCGACCATTGAGTTGACTACGCCTGCATGTCCGGTCAAGGAAGAATTGGAGGCCGAGTGCATTGCGGCGATTTCCGCGGTTCCGGGGGTATCGGAAGTTGACGTCACGATGACCGCCCGTGTCCGCGAGAAGCCCGGAGCCCAAGACCTCATCCCTGGGGTCCGACAATGTATTGCCGTTGCGAGCGGGAAAGGTGGGGTCGGGAAGAGCACCGTAACGCTGAACTTGGCCGTTGCTCTCGCACAGCAGGGGGCTCGAGTTGGGGTTCTGGATGCCGACGTATACGGTCCGAGCATTCCGTTGATGACCGGGACGCAGACGGAACGCCCCATGACACGGGACCAGCAGATTCTTCCGATTGAACGGTTCGGGGTGGCCATGATGTCGCTCGGCTACCTCTTAGAGGACGGACAGGCAGTGCTTTGGCGCGGTCCGATGGTAGCGGGGACGGTAAAGCAACTTCTTGCCGATGTTTCTTGGGGCACGCTTGACTATCTTCTTGTGGATTTGCCACCTGGCACTGGAGATGCTCCCATGTCACTCGCTCAGTTGGTTCCACTGAGTGGCGTCGTCATCGTTACGACGCCGCACAACGTCGCCGCAAACATCGCCGGAAAGGCGGCCGCACTCTTCCGGAGATTGAATGCTCCAATCCTTGGAGTTGTTGAAAACATGGCGACTTTTGTCTGTCCGAGTTGTGGCGACCCGGCAAGAATCTTCAGTGGTCAGTCAGGGGATGAACTTGCTCGGGTGCTTGGCACTCCTTTCCTCGGCTCAATCCCCCTTGACCCAAGCGTGAGTCACGCGGCAGACCAAGGGTTACCGAGCATGGTGGCCTACCCTCAGAGTGTTCAAGCCGCTTCATTCCGCGAACTAGCCGGTGAACTCGCCCGCCAGATCAGCATTCGAGCGGAGGGTACTAACCTCCCCGACGAGCAGGTGGAATTCGCTCCCCGTCCTTAGGCAAGGTCGTGCCGCCAGCAGCGAGGGCTCTCGCATCTCGCGCTTGTCGGGCCGGGAGGCGTCGAGAGTCTTCAGCGATTCGTTTTCGAATGTTATCGGCTCGGCGCTTACTATCCGGGTGAGTCCGAAGAAACTCCGGGGCCCCTCCATTCCCTTGGCTTGCGAGCAACTCAAATGTCTCTGCCATGCCGACCGGGTTGTATCCTGCGGCGACCATGATGTCGTACCCGATCCGATCTGACTCTTCTTCGTGCCGTCTGCTGTAACCCAGCGAATAAAGAGCGTCGCCGACTGAGGCAATGTCAAAAACGGTATCTCCAGCGCGAATGATGTTGAGCACAATAAGTAGCCCCATCCGGCGCTTCATGTTGTCCGCGTACTGGCTCGCCCAGTGCTGATTGACGATGTGGACGATTTCGTGGCCTAGTACACCAGCTACCTCGTCCTTTGTCTTCATTTTGTTCAGAAGACCAGAGTAAAAGTAGATCGGACCACCGGGTAATGCGAACGCGTTTATCTCGTTCTTGTCAATGATATTGAACTGGAACTTCCAAGGTTTGTCACGCATGAGAGCCGGAGGGATGTTCGCTACGAGTCGGTCACCGATCGCCCGCAACTCGATGACTCGAGGATCGTTATCTTTGAGGAGGGGTTCGGTTCGCGCAATCTTCGCGGCCTCGTCTTGGCCCAGTTTGACTTGATCGGCCATGCTGGGGCGGAACGGATCGGCATGCGCAACACTTGGAGCGACAAGTGCGGTCGCTAACATCCATGGGGTCAATCTTCTCATTTCGGTTTCCTATTGTATTAGACGCAACCCCTCGTGGCATGTTTCAGGTTCACACTGGGTCCCCGCCCCTCGAATTGACCCCTCGGTAAGGATTTTGCGAGGAAGTTCCGATGATTTCCCTAGACTCGGTCACGAGTTTGCGCGGGGGATAGGCGCAAGCTCGAGGAAGAGTGAACCTAGGAACACAAGAGCATGAACCGCAACAAGAAGAAAGCGTTTACGCTTGTCGAAATCATGATCGTCGTCTTGATCATTGGCATCTTGCTGGCGATCGCGGTGCCGAACTTTATCACGGCCCGACAGAACAGCCGAGCGCAGACGATCATCGCCAACCTTGAGCAGATCGAAGCGGCCAAAGAGCAGTGCGCGATGAATGAAGGCCTTGCCGTCGGCGACACGTGCGCCGGAATGGGCAACTATGTGAAGCAGTGGCCAGTCAGCTGGCCTGTGACGGGTGCCGCCGCCAACGAAACCACGATTGGTACGGCCGCCACCTTCCGAGGCCGCGACGCCGCGACCTGGCGAACCGACAAGTCCGGTCTCTAAGATCGACTTTATCTGATCTCCAACTTCACCCCGCACTAAACTTGGTGCGGGGTGTTTTCTGTTTCTCAATGCCGAAATCTCCGTGTCGATAAATCCTCGTACATCTGCTTGAGCGTGTTTCCCCTTATGAGGGAATACGGGTACTAGAGGTTGTTATCGAACGGCGGTTCGAGCAATTCAAACCATGGATCGCAAAAAGAAGAACGCATTCACGCTCGTGGAAATCATGATCGTCGTGCTTATCATCGGCATCTTGCTGGCGATCGCGGTGCCGAACTTTATGACGGCCCGGCAAAATAGCCGTGCGAACACGATTATCGCAAACCTCGAAAAGATTGAGGATGCGAAAGAACAGTGCGCTATGAACGAAGGTCTCGTTGCCGGCGACACTTGCGCCTCGATGGGAGACCACCTTACGCAGTGGCCCGTGAACTGGCCCGTTACGGGAGCAGTTGCCAACGAGACAACCATTCGCACGGATACGACCTTCCGGGGTCGCAATGCCGCCACTTGGCGCACGGATAAGTCTGGCCTCTAAGATAAACGAAGAAACTCCGAATAGCCCGTAAGGAAACCCCTTGCGGGCTCTTTTGGTTCTCTGTATCCAATATTTATGACAGTGGAGATTCTGTTGAGAACGGGAAGAACCCCCATAAGGTAGCCGCGTCCTCTATCGTCGGCTGGGAAGACTCAAATGAATCGAAACAAACGAAAAGCGTTCACGCTCGTGGAGATCATGATCGTCGTGCTCATCATTGGCATCTTGCTGGCGATCGCGGTCCCCAACTTCATCACTGCCCGACAGAATAGCCGAGCCCAAACCATCATCGCTAATCTTGAGAAGATTGAGGCTGCGAAGGAACAGTGCGCCATGAACGAGGGCCTCTCGGTCGGCGATACGTGCGCAACCATGGCCGATTACGTCAAACAGTGGCCGGTCTCGTGGCCCGTCACAGGTTTACCGGCTAATGAGACCACGATCGGGACGGAAGCAACGTTCCGAGGTCGAGACGCCGCCACTTGGCGAACGGATAAGTCCGGTCTCTGACACTCAAAGAAGCCGTTGTGGCCCGAAATGCTTCGGCATTCCGGGCCCGATTCAATTCCTATGAAGTCTAGGAACCAAATCCTCGCAAAAGTACTGGGATGATTTAGTTGTAGGCGCGGAATATGTCTGTTGGAGATCGCCAAGCGTGAACTTACGATGGCGGAGAACAAAGAACCAACCATGAAA
>JAHBTC010000141.1 GCA_019638835.1 Fimbriimonadaceae bacterium | reverse complement strand
CACGCACAATGACCGAGCGCTCGACGAGATCTTCGAAGAGCCGGATGACACTAAGTTCAAATCATGCATGACTCTTTTCGACCTTGCGAGTGAGCAACCGGACAACATTTTTCGCCAGCAACTTGATCGATTTTGCGGTGGTCGCTCTGACCAGCGGACCATTTCAAGAATCACCGACTAAACGCGCTCACGGCGCGGGCACCAGGCGCACAATCTTGTCCGGCTGATTCAGCGCCACGTATACGTATCCGTCCGGCCCGGTGACCACATCACGGACCCGGCCCATACCAAAAACGATCTCTTCGCGTTCCACGAACTTGCCTTCCCGAGTACGAATCCGGTCCACGCTCTGCCCCGCAAGACCTCCCGCGACCAGATCGCCGCGCCAGTTCGGGAACGCGTTCCCGCGCACCACGTCCAACCCACATGCCGCATTACTCGGCATCCAGCGGTAGATCGGCATCCGAATGTTTTGTCCGGCTGCTGGCCAAGGTGTCCCAAACGGGGTGTCGTTGTAGTTGATGCAGAAGGAAACAAGCGGCCATCCGTAGTTTTCGCCTTTGACAACTTCATTCAACTCATCGCCGCCACGCGGAGCATGCTCCGTGTCCCACAGGCGACCGTCGAGCCCCATCACTAGTCCCTGCGGGTTGCGATGTCCATACGACCAAACCGCATCGCTATCTCCGCCGCGTCCCCGGAATGGGTTATCGGTTGGCCGGGTTCCATCTTCGTTCAGGCGAAATACCTTTCCGTTTGGTCGAGTCAAATCCTGCGCGAGATCTTGCTGTCCCCGCTCCCCGATGCTGAAGAAGATGTGCCCCTTTCCGTCGAACACGATGCGCGAACCGAAGTGCACACCTGCGCCTGTGTAGTTCTCTTGCGCAGAGACAAACAGGGTCTCTTCATTGACCCACCGAGCGGTTGCTCCCGAGAAGCGCAACTTCCCTCGCACGACCTTGGTAAGACCCCGATTGTTCGCTCCTTCGGCAGGATCCGTAAATGAGAAGTAGATCCAACCGTTCTCGGAGTACTTCGGATGGACGGCAATGTCCATGTAGCCGCCCTGCCCCAATTCAATCGTGCGAGGCATGCCCTCAACGGTCGCGACAACCTGCCCGTCCTTGACGACGACCATACTGCCCGGACGATTCGTAACAAGCATGCGTCCGTCGGGGAGCCAGTCCACCGCCCACGGGGTTCGGAGCCCGGCTGTGACGACGTCTTCCACCTTATAGTTATGTCGCTGCCCCTCGTAGAGCCCGGCAGCGTTGGTTTTTGGACGCATCCCTTGGGCACGAAGGCCGCGCAGTTGCAACTCTCGGATGTGGACGACCATGGACCATATAGACTTGTCGTCCCAGCCTTCCCCATACGCTTCCATCCCCATCTCGGGAACGCCGTTCTTGATCGCGTCGAAAAACGGTTTGTCCCATTTTTGATCGAACTTATCTTCGGTGAGCAGTGATTTCGTTCCGCCACCGCCTCCTTCACCGTTCACGCCGTGGCAGTTGCTGCAGTTCTCATTGTAGGCCTGGGTGACGTTCCGCACCTGCATCTTGCCGCTCTCGGACTCGGACTTGGCTTGCGATCCTTGGGAGAGTTGCGGTGCCGAACAGGCGACAGCCCCCGCTGCCATCGCCCAAATCATCCATTTCATATTCTATGTGTACCCGTTCAAACGGTGGATCGTCGGCAAGCCAAGCGTGCTGACGCTTTTATCGCGTGATTCACTGACAGTAAATTTGCTTTATTAGGTCTTCTTGCGCTAGCCTTGATAGGTGAGACATTTTTCTAGATTCCAGATACTTGGCTTGGTGGGCTTACTGGGCTTAGTCGGTTGCGGCGGTGGGGGGATTGTCAGCAACGCCACGGGCGGATCGACTTCATTCGGCACGGAGTTCAGCCGTGACGCAGGTGTAACGGCCCGGATTGAGATTGACCCGACGACGAATACGGCGAAGGTAACCAACCTCAACGGAACCGAAGGAGATAGCCGCGCCATTTGGCAAGGAAACTCTATTTCGGTCGCAAGCGCCGAAGTATTCCAACTCCCTGGCACTACTATTTCAAGCCGTGTGCTTCGCCTGGTGTTCAAGAACAACACCGCGATCCCCATCGGAGTCAACGAACCGCTCATCGCAACGCTCGCAACGGCGACACCCGAGTTCTCCACCCTCACTGAAGCAGGTGTCGGAACCAACAGTCTGACGAATGGTGCGGTCTCGGCCGCATCCATTGGCACTCCGCGGGGCGTCTGGCAAGACGCGGACGGCACAGTGTACGTCGCGCAAGGTTCAGGCAACGGAATCCGTAAGATCTTCAACGGAGCCGTTACCACAATTGCCCAGGGATATCAAAATGTCTATGGCATCACCGGTGACCCGAATGGCGACTTCCTCTACCTCATTGAACGTGACCGGCACCGCATCATCAAGCTCCGCAAGGACGGGAACGAAGGTTCCATCCTTGTCGGGGGCCCGAACGCGGGTGACGACGTAGGATCGGGAACGAACAATCAATTCAACACGCCGACCGGGATCTGCTTTGGCGGCGGCGAACTATTCGTCGCGGACCTTGGAAACGGCAAAATCAAGAGGGTATCCAACCTCGCCGGTACGCCAACGGTATCCCTCGTCATGTCCGGCGTAGCAAGCGCCTACGGCGTAGATTACGGCACGATTCAAGACCGGCCGTTCCTCGCCGCCACCAGCCAGAGCACCGGGCAGATCTACGCGATTGATCCGACCACCAACAAAAACGCGCTCATCCGAACGCTTCCGGTCGGTGTCACGGGTGTCGGCGTGAACGACGGCCGTGTTGTCGTGGCGAACGCTACGCAGCACACGATTACTTCCTTGCGGGTTCCCGACGGAAGCAACATCTACAACATCGCTTCGTGGGCGCAGGAATTTGTCTCAGCTGCCGGTGCGGGTTTCACCGATGGCATCGGGATGAAGTTCAATGCCCCGTTGTTGGTCTCGACGGGCGGCAGAAACGGGTTCCTCGTAGCGGACAGTCTCAATCACCGATTACGAAGGGTGATCCTTCCCAACTACGTCCCCGGAAATAGCGTCCAGCCAAACGTGAACATCACGAACAGTCAGTTCAAGTCGTCTACCGGACGTCACGGATTTACTGTTGGTCAGCTTTCGGCGGGTGCCACATCAACCATTGACGTTGGATTCACTGTCGAGTTCGAGGCCGCGATGACGTTCTATGTCACTGTATCGGGTGGCACAAACTTTCCAATTGCACTTGATGGGAATACGAATGCGCCCGCGACCAATGTGTACGGTCGAATCATCGCCGGGGGGATCATCAGCACTATTCAGGACGGTCAAGGTGCGACTGCCGGAATCGGTTCTTATGGCGGCATCGTTTGCGGCCCCACTGGAGACATGTACATAGGAGATGGTCGCACGATCCGAAAAGTATCGTCAACGGGCAAAGTCATTACGGTGGGTAACACAACGAACGGCTTTACCCCGACCAACGGAAACGGCTTCGTCGCTCAATTCCCTTCGAGCATAACTGGCCTGACATCTAACGATGATGGTTCGCTAATCTTCTTCACCTCCGGAAACCAAGTGTGGCTCGGCTCTACCCCCGGCTTCGCGAGCACCAGCTTTGAACCTAGCGCACATAGTTTCTTCCGGATTGGCGGGGATGCAGGAGACGCTTCCGGGAACGCAGTTGGTGACGGCGACACAGTTCGATTCTTCAACCCCAGTGAAATCCTGTACGATGAGCAAACTAACTCACTGTACGTTTGCGACACGAGTAACCATCGAATCCTCATCGGTCGACGCAAAGGAACAAGCGTAGCCGTGCCCTCCAATTGGGACTTCACAGTTTTCGCGGGGACAGGGGTAGCGGGATTCAGTGATACTGACCGATTTTCCGCGCAGTTCAACACTCCTGACGGTCTCGCGCTCGGGGGAGACAACGCTCTCTACGTGGCGGATAACTTCAATAAGCGCCTTCGTCGCATCGATCTGATTACCGGTCAAGTGACGACGGCTGCTGGTGACGGAAACACCGGATATCAGGATGGTAGTCCTGGTCAGCTAAATTCAATTCGTGGATTGGCCTCTGATGGCGGCGGAAGCATATACCTGTATGACTTTTGGCGATTACGCGTGTTCCGCAACGGTCGCTTGTATACGGTGACCACTGATGGTCCGGGCGCAGTTTCCGACGGATATGTCGATGGTGCTGGTCAGCAACGAACTGGCCGCATCACAATTAATCGTCGTACGGGAACGATCTATACGTCGGCGGCGGCAGT
>JAHBTC010000140.1 GCA_019638835.1 Fimbriimonadaceae bacterium | reverse complement strand
CCGGCGACTCGCCGCGGCAGGCGTCCCCGACATCAAAGAACGCCTCCTCAAAGGCACCACCATCAAGGTCAGCGGCAAAGACGCCAACTTCAAAGTCCACCTCGACGGCTACAACATCACCGATGCCCTCGCCGGCAAAGGCCCCAGCCCCCGCAAGGAGTTCTTCTACTTCAACGACGACGGCTCACTCGTCGCCCTCCGCTTCAACCTGTGGAAACTCGTCTTCGCCGAGCAGCGCGCCCACGGATTCGATGTCTGGCAAGAACCCTTCACCCCTCTCCGCCTCCCCAAACTCTTCAACATCCGCTCAGATCCCTTCGAACGCGCCGACCACGAAGGCATCGGCTACCCAAAGTGGCGCATCGACCGCGTCTTCTTGCTTGTTCCCGCGCAGCAGTACGTCGCCCAGTTCCTCGCAACCTTCAAGGAGTTCCCCCCGAGCCAGAAGTTCGGCACCTTCAGCATGGATCAGGTCATGGAGATGCTGAGCCAGGGTGCGGGGAAGTAAGCCAGGAAGAGAAGCCCAGCAAGCAGGCCGAGGTTTTCAATCTCGCGCAGCAGTTTCAATCCTCCCCCGTTCCGAACCCGGAAGCGTTTTTCGCTGGAATCGCAATGCGAACATCTGCCCCATCGGTCGCCTGAGTCCTATTCGTCCCTCTCCCTCGTTCATCCCAACCCGACCTTGGCAATGTCGTTGACGATACCAATTCGTCCTCTTCATGAATTCATATCACGAGCTGCGGTGTCCGGAAAAGCAAACGCATGGCGGCGCAATCGCCGTTTCGTCAGTGGGGATGTCGTTCCGGCAATACGTCGATTGTGATACGCTTGAGCCCATACGGCTCACTGCCAAATAACCGCGGAGGATGCAAATGGCCAATCACGTGATTCTCGACGCAATGATCCCCCGCGAAGACATGGGTCGTGAAGGTGAAGACTTCACCCTGGATTTGTTCAAGGACTTCCCTATTAGTCATTTGGCCAAGGACAGTCCCCATCTTAAACTGATGCGCAAGCCCGACTTCCAGCGTGAGACGAACCACTGGACTCCGTCCCAAGTCGCGACATTCATCGCAAGCTTTCTGGACAATGAAATCATTCCTGGACTTATTTTGTGGAAGTCACCGAGCTACGTGTTTGTTATCGACGGTGGGCACCGACTCAGCGCTTTGAGAGCGTGGATGGAGGACGACTACGGCGACGGTGCAATCTCGAGTTTGTTTTACGGGCCAGATATTCCAGACGCTCAGAAAGCAATTGCACGAAAGACTCGGGCTCTGATCGAGAAGCACGTGGGTCGTTTTAGCAGCTTGAAAGCCACCATCGGAAACAAGAATGCCGATGAATTGCAACGAAAACGAGCTGATCGACTTTTTACGCGCGCGATACAGCTCCAGTGGATCCAGGGAAACGCTTCTGTTGCCGAGACTTCATTTTTCAAAGTCAATTCGCAGGGAACGCCCTTAGACGAGACCGAAACAAAGCTGATTAAGAACCGCAACAAGCCGATTGCAATTTGCGCTCGCGCAATTCTTCGAGCTGGTGCGGGCCATAGATACTGGAGACGATTTCCTTCAGATCGCACTATCGTGATCGAGCAAAGAGCGTCCGAATTTTATAAGATACTGTTTCAGCCAGAAATTGCCGAACCTCTTCGAACACTTGATGTACCAGTAGGCGGATCGGTATCTCCTGTCGACGCGTTGGCTCTTTTGATTGAATTTGTCGCCATTGCCGGGACTAGAGTTCAGCCGCAACCCACAATTTCGGATTATGATGACGATTCAACGGGCGACGCAACCATAAAATGTTTGGAGAATGCGCTCGCCGTACTAAAGCGTATCGTGGGGAATTCTGCGCAAAGTCTTGGGTTACATCCGGCCGTGTATTTCTATAACGCGAGAGGCAAGTATAGCAGGTTTATGTTCCTTGGCATAACAATGCTCTTGACAGACAAGTTGAGAGATAACGACGATAACTTCTTTAAGAAATTCACCAAATCGCGGCGAGGGTTAGAGCGATTCTTAATGGATAATCGCTCTTTGCTGGGAATTATGCTTCAGAACATGGGAAAAACTCAGCGAGTGCCCAAACTTCGCGACCTGTTTGTATATCTGGTTGACGAGTATTCCGCAAACAGAGAGGTGACACCGGAGATGGCAATGAGTCAGCTTGGCCTTCGCGGGAGGATCGTTGATGTAGTTTCCAAGCAAAGCACAACAAAATTCTCTGATGACACAAAATCAATGGTGTTCTTGAAAAAAGCATTGGAGTCAGCGCTGATATGTCCCGTTTGCGGAGGCGTATTAGACCCGAACAAGTCGGTTTCATACGATCATGTGCTGCGAGTTCGAGACGGCGGTACTGCGGAGCCCGAAAATTGCGATCTTGCTCATCCGTTCTGCAACACAGGCGTGAAGAATTGATCTCCGGCATGTGGTACGACTCAGTTCCTGAAACACGTCGGCGGGTGGCACGCCTCAATTCCTGTGACGCACCGTGCCACCACGCGCGTTTCATCCGCCAATTGCGCGAAACGGATCCGGCCACCCTTCATTCCCGCTGAATCCTCTCCACCTTCAACAATCCGCTCATCGTCAGATACTTCCCCGCAACTCTCGATCCATCAGGCCCAATCTCATCCGGCGGGCTCGGATGCTGCCCCATATCGAACTTGTCAACGCTCACGCGATACGCAGGTGCGAGTCGGCCTTCAATTCGCACGCGCTTCCCGGCGAACGGCAGGAACGCCTTCTCCGGCACTCCGGTAGACTCCTCGAGCAACTGAACACGTCCGTTGTCGAGCGTAAGCTTCGCGACTCCACCCTCATAGCGATCTGTGTTCTTGCCCACATTCGGAACCAACTCCAAGAGACCGACCATCACGGTCGGTTTCGCCGCCGCGGCAATTTCTTCGCGCGACGGATCAATCAGCACCGCGTCTGCGCCAGTGTTCGAGTCCGCGGATTCCCGCTTGGTTTTTGCAGAATTCTTACCGCATCCCGCGGCAGTCAACCCCGCAATGACCGTCAACGCAAGGGATGTCCTCTCGAACGATCTTCGCATCACGACAGGATACTGCCTGCCGGGTTTCTCTTTGATTTCATTGCCTTCCAAGACAGATTTGCCCCGGGTGCAAGGCCTGCTCCGAAGCCGCTGAATCTGCCACCTCACATCGGGCCCACCCACGAGTTTGCGTAAGTCGACTTAAAACAGCGACCTAGCAACAGCTTGTCCACAATTCAAGTCCATCAACCACAACCACTTATATCAATTTCCAAAAATACCGTACAAAACCCAACAAATCCACTCGGCACATGGTAAACTATCCCACCATGCTCGCCCTCAACCGCCCCTACACACCATCCACAACCGCCGATCTCCCCCGTGCCTTCGAGGAGCAACCCCACAGCCACGCCACCATCAACCGCTTCGAATTCGACCGCGCCGATCCGCTCAAAAACACCCCCGGTGCCGCGCCCACTCCCCATCCCTCGTCTCCGATCGCCAATTCTCCGATCTTCTCCGATCCCAAAGTCGTCCAAACCCTCCTCATCGATTACCTCGCCGGCTACACCGCCAGCCGTCTCTGCGCCAGTTACAACATCACTCTCCCCCAACTCTTCGCCTGGCGTCGCTCGCCCGAAACCCAGCAACTCCTCCGCGAGCACGAGGAATTCGCCGCCGAACAAACCCGCCACGTCCAGCACGACAAAGAGCCCGAGATCATCCTCACCCTCTGCGCCATCGCCACCCGCGGCAGCACCGAGTCCGAATCCCGCCGCGCCGCTTCCGATCTCCTCCGTGCCTTCAAATTCCGCGATTACCTCGCCCAGCGCCGCCCGCGCGGCCCCCAAACTCCCGCCCCTCCCTCCACCGATCCGCCCTCCGGCAAACCTCCCGCGGACAAACCCGACCCGCGCCGCGACGAATCCGCGTCCTCTCGCTCAAACGAGTTGTCGTCAACCATCGCTCACTCCGCCGGCATTCCCGCCGCCGTGCCTTCCTGGTTGATCAACCTCCAGTGCGAGGCTCATCGCTCGTCTCCCCTAATCAAGCCAACTCCAAGCATGTGCAGCGATCCGTCGCCCCCGCACCAGGAAAAAGCAGAGAAGGCAGCGGCAGATGGAGGAGAAGTGGGGGAAGTCGCGCAGTTGCCCCAAGCGTCAACGCACGCCCCGCGCCAAGGTTCCGCGCTCTCACCGCCGGGTGTCGCCGAAAATCCACTCGGGTGGCACCAGTCGCCCGAGCGATTCTCGTTCGGACTCGTTCAGCATCCCGATTCCGATCTGGTACGAGGCATTCGTCCAACCGAATCCGCCCTCGGGGACCAATCGGAAGCGTGCGCCGACATTCCCGTACTCCGCCGAGGCATCGATGCTCCGGCGCACAACGTCGTACTTTTCAACGATCGCGCCGTTGAACCGTGCCCCGTTCATCGCGATCATGTAAACCCAGCGATACGCAATCCGGCGCGCCTCGTCGTGCATGCCGGCGCGTTCCAATGCACCCCAAGCGATGATCTGGTGCGGGGCCCACCCGAACGGATAATCCCACTGGCGGGGCGGGCGATCGGCGCCGAGCGCTCCCCGTGAATCCTCCG
>JAHBTC010000014.1 GCA_019638835.1 Fimbriimonadaceae bacterium | reverse complement strand
TTTGAGATGAAACAACGCAAACGAATTCAAGGACACACGCTGATCGAGGTCTTGATCGCGTCCTTCGTGGCTTTGGCGAGTGCTTTGATCTTCGCCGCGACGATGCCAACCGCGAACACGAGCCGGGTCAAAGCCGACCTGAATAACCGGGCCCTGAGCCTCGCCCAGAAAGAGATGGAAGCCATCCGATCTCTGGGCTTTGCAAATGTTACGGCGACGCAATTGGCCTCTAAGGGCCTTCTTGACAGCACGACTCCCGTTGCCACGAATACGTGGAGCTTCACGAACATTGACTCTCCCGCCGTAGACAGCCCGGCAACGGTCCTGACGGCGGGCACGGGTCGCGTTCGCATTGAAGATGCCGCCAATGATCTGCGCCGGGTCACCATCACCGTCAACTGGACAGAGCGTGGCCAAGCCCGTTCCGTCTCCATCGCCACCTTGATTGCAAACCTATGAAACGAATTCGCTCTAAACGCGCTGGCCTCACCCTTGTAGAGGTCGTCGTCGCATCGTTGCTTTCGACGATGGTGATATTCGGTTCTTTGAGTGTTTACCTATCCGGGATGTCCAGTTGGCTCCGGGGTAGTGAGCGAATCAACGCCGAAACCCAAAGTCGACAGGGAGTGCGGATGGTATCCGACTACTTGCGCGAAGCAATGGCCGTTACGGTGGCTGGTGACGGGATGAGCCTTACTTATAGGCTCCCGCAGAAGAATGTGGCCGGTGACTTCGTCTATCCCGCCACATGGGATGGCGTAACTCGGCGGCTCTACTACACGAACAACACGATCCGACATGATACGGGGACTAATGATCGAGTCATCGTGCGAAATGTCATGACGACCGATGTTGGCGGCACAAATCTGCCGTACCGGATTTTCACTCCGGGCCCCGGAGCGATCACTCGCCAGGTCACCGTACAGGTCGTTACCCGAACCAACGCCGACCCGGCTGCGAAGGCCAGAGCACGAAAACGAGAAGTGATCTTTCTCCGCAACATTCCTGAACTCACACGCTAATGAAGAAATTCCGCCAAAACTTCGTCCGACGCATGCGAAAGCAACGTGGCAATGCCCTTGTCACTTCGTTCGGCCTGATGTTGATTCTGGCCGTCGGAAGCGTCAGCTACATTGATTATTCGACCCAAGCCATCCGAGACTCAAGGGCGCAAACAACCGAACTCCAAGCTTCTAATCTGACAGAAGCAGGTGTGCAGAATGTTTTGCTATCGCTCTGGAAGCCCTTCAAGCAAAATCAGCTATTTGACTCGATGGACGCGGCATGTGGGAGTGCTTCTCCCGGCAGTCCCAGATCTACGATCTCTGGCGAACTGCCTGGAGTGGGCCGATATGCGGCAGGTGTGATCAGCTATTTCACACCAGATTCAGATCCCTATCGGCGAGCCGCGATTGTCCGGTCAGTCGGTTGGATTGATCGCAATAACAACGGGCTGCTAGATACCGGTGAGCCGAATATGACCGTGGACGTTACGGCTAACTTCGAGCTCGCCCGATCCGGAATCTTTGACTACACGTACTTCATCAACAACTACGGTTGGATGTCCGGATTCAATGAGACAAACCTGATTGTCAACGGGGACATGCGCGCCAATGGAAATTTCGAGTTCATTTCGGGCACCGGAATGATCAATGGCTCGATGGTGGCGGCAAACAATACCAAGTTGGATCCACCTGCCGCCGGACTGATCAACAACCCGGCAGTGAAGCAGACCGACGCTTCGTACGCCGCGACAGTAAACAATGCGGCGACTCCGCATCGCACTCGAATGCGCCAAGCATACGATCCGTCAAAGCATGGTGCGATTGGTTCTTCGGAGTTCGAAAAGTGGCGTGATTTGGTCTTCTTTTCTCAAGCCCAGATTGAAGGCAATCGTGCGTTCGGAGCGGCACTGCAGAGCGCCAACGGTACCCAGAGTTGGCAGAAGACTTCTGCAGGAATGGCTCCAGTGATTGGCACGCTTGATACGCAGCCCACCGATGAACTGGTCATGCCTGATCTGAGCGACATCACGCGCTACCAGACGATGGCAAACGCCTATACCGACACCCGTGCAACCTGGGCTGATGGGTCAGCCAATCCGAATTACGCAGGAAGCGCCGGAGCCACAAACAACTTGAATGGCGATGGCACTCCGAATGTCAACTACACAGGTGCCTACGTAGACGTTTGGACTGATCCTGATGGAGCCGGCCCGAAGCCCGTGCAATGGGTCCGACTGACCACGAACGGAGTCTATAACGGATCGGCGCTCCTCGTGGGAACAGCGGCAAACCCAATTCGGATACACGGCCCGGTGGTCTTCACGCAAGACGTCGCGATCAAGGGCTATGTCTCTGGTCAGGGAACAATCTACACTGGCCGCAACGTTCACGTCATCGGTTCAGTCCGCTACGTTGACCCGCCCTCATTCATTGGAGCGAACGCGCAAACGATTGAAAACGCCAACGAAAAGAAGAACATGCTTGGTCTCGCCGCCCGCGGTTCCGTCATTCTTGGCAATCCGACAACGTTCAGCAACCCATACCCGTTGTACTATATGCAGCCACCGTTTACGAAGGGTCGCTATGATGAGCAAGGAAACTACATCCCTGCGTTTAACGCGATGGAAATTGATTCCTCCGGACGTCGCAAGTATCAATCTACGCTGCCGGACTCCGTCATCAATGGTGCGGCCGAAGGCGTAAACCAGATTGACGCGGTCATCTATACCAACTTCTGCGGAGGAGGAAACGTTGGCACTTCTGGTGGTGGGATGGCTCTCAATGGAACTCTCATTGCGAGAGACGAAGCCATCGTTACGTGGTCACTTCCGATTCGGATGAACTACGACAATCGAATCCGTGAGCGTGGTCCGTCTCGACAACCGTTGATTGACCTCAACCTGCCGCGTAGTCCAACGTTGCTGCGAAGCACCTGGCAAGATCGCGGATTCGTGAGGGCTAAGTAATGAGGAAAGAACCCATGACGACAATGCGATTCCTACTGATTTCGGCTGCGCTCTTCACGTCGGCGACAATTTTCGGATTCATCGAAGATAAGCCCGCCGGTTCCCAGTTCCATGCAGAGCAAGGGCAGGAGCAGGTGATGCAACAACAACAGTCGAACGGTACGTTCGATGTTGTCGGTGAGGAGAACCTTCGCGGAGATAATCTTGGCGCCGAGGGACCGATGCAGGAGCAAAGTGCCGCCGATGTGCTCGCGCAAAAGGATAGCGATACCGGCGCAGCAGTTCTCAAGAAGGTTGAGGCAGATAAGAGCCGTGGGACACCTTGGTGGACGTATCTTCTCGGCGCACTTGGAGTTAGCTGCGTCATTGGAGGAAGTTTCATGGCAATGAAGAAGTACACCGACAAGAATGCTCCTCCTCCGCCAAGTGAAAACAGCAAAATCGTCTGGTAACTCGAAGGCGACCTTAGGGCCTCGCAACGCATCCCGAATCAGCCCTGTATCTGGTTCGGGATGACCTTTTTGCGAGAAGGGTTTGGCGTGATTGCCAAGAATCGAGACCTTCGTGGCCTTGCGATAGCCCCGCTCTTGATCAGCGGGCTCGTGCTTATCGTCGTGTGGGTCGTCGCCGTGGCCTGGGGCGGGGGAGCACTTGGAGCTTGGGCCGCGAGTTTCATCCCTTGGGCTGGCGGGGCATCTACATTGATTGCTCGCCTAATCGTAGGAATTGGACTCCTATTCCTTGCTTCATCACTATTCATCCACTTCGCCCTCATGGCAGGTGGGCACTACTGGGATGAACTCTCCTTCCGGGTGGAGCAACGCGTGATGGGCAATGCACCAAGGGAGGGAATGTCCCTCGCTCGATTGGTGCTTGAAATTGCTATGCGCCTGGTATTCGCTCTTTTTATCGCCTTGGTCGGTCTCCTCTTTGGCTGGTGGCTGGCAGGCGTGGTGGGAGTCATTCTTGCCGGGTCATTGGCATTTATTGACCTCACGGCACCGGCGTTCGCGAGACGTGGCGTACGCTTTCCGCGCCAGGTGTTCGCCGCGCTTGCGCTAAAGGAGAAAGTTTGGTTTGTCCCTTTGGCCGGACTGATCGCGCTCGTGCCCTTACTGAATATCTTCTTGTTGCCCGGGCTGCTATCCACGGCAACGATCATTGTCGCCCGACGCCATCCTCAATAGCCACGAAAGTGATTTACTGAGGCTTGCCGATCGCACTGAAGGGCCACCAAACGAATTCGCACTTACCGACAATCGAGTCTCGTGGAACAAGCCCCCAAGAACGTCCATCGTAACTTCCATTGCGGTTGTCACCCATCATAAGGTAATAGCCTGCTGGAATCTCGACGGCAGGAGATGCCCACATTGCTTCTGCATCTGCGCGCGATTGTGATTGATATGCGGGAGCGGTCATTGGCCCATTGTTGATCATGGTGCCGTACTTCTGAACCGGAATGACCTTGCCGTTGTGTTCAATCAGTTTGAAGTCCGGAATGACAGTTGTTTCCCACTGTTCTTTAGGCAGAACTTTCATGTCCATGCCAGAGGTTCGGGTTTCGTAAGGCTCGTCCACTGCAACCCCGTTACGATAGAGTTTCTCGTCCTTGATCTCAATCAGATCTCCCGGAACGCCGATGCATCGCTTGATGTAGTCCGTCTCACTCTCAGGTGGAATGCGGCCCTCAACCGGCGGACTAAACACCACGATCTCCCCGGCCTTTGGATCGGTGGTTCGATACACCCACTTGTTGGCCACGATATTCGACCCAATGTTGAGAGTATCAATCATTGAGCCCGTGGGGATGGTGAAAGTTTGAATTGCGAACGGGCGGACTAAGAAGAAGACCAAAATCGCCGCGTATACCAGCGCATCGCCTGCTTCGTTGAGAAACTTGGCAAAGCCAAATCCTCCAGTACGCCGATGAACCGGAGTGTTCCTAATGACGGGAAAAACAGCGAACCGAACGAATGTGCAGACAGCCGCAAAGATTAGGATCACACTCAGCGGAGTCCGAGCTAACTTGTCGACAAACGTTGTGGTCGCCGACGCCTGAGCCAATGCCCCTTCCCAAGGAAGGGACACCAACGACAGGTCTACAAATGGCATTAGCGCTTCTCTTCGATGCGAGCGGCCTTTCCGATCTTATCGCGGAGGTAGTAGAGCTTCGCGCGTCGGACTTTACCGTGGCGTAAAACTTCAAACTTCGCGACGTTCGGGGAGTGGACAGGGAACGTGCGCTCCACGCCGATGCCTCCGCTCATCTTACGGATGGTCACATTCTTAGCGATGCCACCGTGCCGCACCGCGATCGCAATGCCTTCGAACAACTGGATTCGCTCTTTGCCGCCTTCACGGACCTTCACGTGAGCGCGAACCGTATCGCCGGGTCGAATCTCCGGCACGTCGCCCTTCAAGTAAGGGGCGATCACACTGTCAAGAATGGCTTGCTTGGACATAACGCACAGACTCCCGATGTCAGGAATAGAAGCGGGTTAGGATAGCACTTCAATATCGTCGGCGGTTAGGTCCGCGCGGGCAAATAGGTCAGGCCGTCGTACCCGCGTTTCGCGAAGCTGTTCCCGCCGGCGCCACCTCGCGATCGCACCGTGGTCGCCTTGCTTCAGAACTTCAGGCACGCCATGACCTTCCCAATCTGCAGGGCGAGTATAGAGAGGGAATCCGAGAAGACCGTCGTTGCTATGGCTGTCATCACGGTGACTTTCTTCGTCGCCCAGCACGCCAGGTAACAGACGCACTACCGCGTCGCACATCACGAGTGCCGGGAGTTCGCCTCCAGTCAATACATAGTCACCAATCGTGAAGATGTCAGTCGCAAGGTGCACTCGGACGCGCTCATCAATCCCTTCGTAGTGTCCGCAAAGGAAGATGATGTGGTTTGCATTGGCCAGTTCCTCGGCGGCTTTTTGGTTGAACCTTTCTCCTCGAGGATCGGTGAGAATGATTCGCGCATTCTCCGGCGGCGCGAGGAACCGCAAGGCATCAGCAACCACATCCACGCGCATGACCATGCCGGGCCCGCCACCATAGGGCGTGTCGTCCACGGTTCGATGTTTGTCGGTTGCGAAGTCACGGGGGCTCGACGTTCTAAACTGCACGGCACCGGAAGATTGCGCGCGACCGAGAATGCTGGGTCGCACCGCATCCTGGATCATCTCCGGAAAAAGAGTTACAAAATCGATCCGCACCGCTATCAGAGTAGCGTATCTGCGCTGGTATTCTTCGGTCGTGGCGGTACCAGGCGACCTCAAATACACAAAGTCTCATGAGTGGGTCCGCGTCGACGGCGACGTGGCGACAATTGGAATAACAGATCATGCGCAGAGCGAGCTCGGCGACGTGGTGTTTGTTGATTTGCCGACGCCGGGCCGGATGCTTTCGGCGGGCGATTCGTTTGGTACGGTCGAAAGCGTGAAGACGGTGAGCGACCTGTATTCGCCGGTGGGTGGGGAAGTTACCGAAGTCAATGAGACCCTCGGCGCGAGACCGGAGCAGGTGAACGAAGCCCCTTACGAGGGTGGATGGTTGGTACGCGTCCGAATGGCGGATGACGGAGAACTGGGCGGCCTTATGGATGCCAACGCATACGAGTCCACACTCGAGGGCTAGCGGTTCAAAATTGTGCCTATGCCCATTTGAGCCGGGCGGCCCGCCAATCGCGTAGGACAAGGCAAAATGAATGACGAGGAAGATAGCCTTCCTCGCCGGCCACCCCGCCATGACCTACGTGCCCCACACCGAAGACGATGTGCGCTCGATGCTCGCGACCATCGGCGCAATGTCCATTGATGATCTGTTCATCGAGATCCCGGACGATCTCAAACTCAAAGGCGAACTGAACATCCCCGACCAAATGGACGAGCATCAACTACTCGGTCACTTGCGGATGCTCAGCGAACGCAACCTTGATTTGAGCCGCGTTGCCTGCTTCCTCGGCGCGGGCATGTACGATCGCTACATTCCGGCATCCATCGGTGCGGTAATTAGCCGGGGCGAGTTCTTGACCTCCTACACCCCTTATCAGCCGGAGGTCAGTCAGGGGTACCTGCAAACGATTTATGAGTTCCAGACCGGGATCGCTGAACTCTATGGCTGTGAAATCGCAAATGCGAGCATGTACGACGGCCCGACAAGCCTGGCCGAGGCGGCAATCATGGGCGCGAGTCTGCAGAAGAGCAACCGGATCGCCGTCAGTGCCTGCGTTCACCCTCATTACCGAGAAGTCATTCACACCTACTGCTGGGCATTAGGGATGGAAGTGGTCGAAATGCCGGAACGAGACGGGGCAACCGATTGGAACGCTGAGATTGGCGAAGTAGGTGCCGTGGTCGCTCAGTATCCGAACTTCTTCGGAGTGATCGAAGACCTCAAGGCTGTTCGCGAGGCGGCCGACCCTGCGGGTGCAAAGATGGTGGTGAGCGCTGATCCAACCGCATGCGGAATCCTTCCACCTCCCGGTTCATTCGGGGCTGATATCGTTACTGGCGAGGGGCAACCTCTCGGCATTCCCATGGGATTTGGTGGACCTGTACTTGGCCTCTTCGCCTGTAAGCGCGAGTACGCGAGGTTCATACCCGGTCGTATTGTAGGGAGAGCTAAGGACGCTCAAGGTCGCCTCGGTTATACGATGACTTTGCGAACGCGTGAGCAAGACATTCGCCGTGAAAAAGCCACAAGCAACATCTGCACGAACGAAGCCCTCATGGCTCTGGCAAGTACGGTTTACATGGCCGCAGTGGGCAAAAACGGGATCCGAAGCGTCGCAGAGAGTAGCGTTCGGAACGCCCAATACACCATCGACCAACTGGAAAAGGCCGGAGCCAAACGGAAGTATCCAAACCAGAAGGTGTTCTGCGAGTTTGTCGTGGATCTCGGGCGGCCCGCCGGTCCAGTACGTGATGCACTCTTGGACAGAGGGGTTCTAGCGGGGCTGCCATTGGGCGAAGTTGACCCTCGCCGGGAGAATGAGCTGCTCGTTGCGGTGACCGAGGTCCGTACGAAGGAACAGATTGATTCGTTCGCTACCGCGATGAAGGAGGTACTGGCCCGATGATTACCAAAACCCAAGAACCATTGATCTTCGAGAAGTCTGTATCTGGGCGCATTGGATGCAACCTTCCCGTTGCAGATACTCCTGAAGTTGATCTCAGCGAGGCCGTCGGTCCGGTCCGAAAAGAAGTCGTTTGGCCGGAGATCGGTGAACTGGACATGCTTCGTCACTTCACAAATCTGAGCCGCATCAACTACGGGATTGAGGTGGGTTTCTATCCCCTCGGTTCCTGCACGATGAAATACAACCCAAAGATCAACGAGCGAACGGCCGGGTTGAGCGGATTCACAAACACCCACCCCATGCAACCCGAAGCGACCGCGAAGGGCTTCCTTGAAGTCTATGCGTCTTGCATGGATATCCTTCGTGAACTGACTGGGTTCGATGAGATCACGATGCAACCTGTAGCCGGTGCCCACGGCGAGATGACGTGCTTGATGATCATCAAGGCTTACCACGAGTCTCACGGGGAAGGCGAGAAGCGGAAGTACGTGCTCTGCCCGGATAGCGCACATGGCACCAATCCGGCTTCAGCAGCACGATGCGGCTACGACGTCAAGACAATTCCCACCGGTGCTGATGGAAACACCGATATCGCGGCCCTGAAAGCAATGCTCAACGATGAAGTTGCCGCGTTCATGGTGACGAACCCATCCACGCTGGGTTTGTTCGAGCCGAACATCTCCGAGATCTGTCGGCTAGTCCATGAGGTTGGTGGTCAAGTCTTCTGTGATGGCGCGAACATGAACGCGATGGTCGGTACAACGCGTCCCGGTGATCACGGCTTCGACTGCATGCACCTCAATCTGCACAAGACGTTCAGCACACCGCACGGTGGAGGTGGCCCGGGATGCGGCGCGATTGGTCTCAAGAGTCACTTAGAGCCGTTCATCCCTGGTCCGGCGATCAAGCGAGGTGAAGACGGTGAGCCATATCTGGATCGAAACCGACCTTTGAGTGTGGGCCGGGTGAGTGGCTTCTTTGGGCAGTCGTTGATGGCAGTCCGTGCGCTTACCTATCTGTTGGCCTACGGTAAGCAGGGAATGAGTGCGATCAGCCGGTACTCCGTCCTCAATGCGAACTACGTCAAAGCAAGACTCAAGGGCGTTTTACCGGCGGCGCATGACCGTCCTTGCATGCACGAGTGCGTTTTGACGGCGAAGGAGTACAAGAAACTCGGTGTCCGAGCCCTAGACTTGAGCAAGCGACTGATTGACTACGGCTTCCACCCGCCGACCAACTACTTCCCGCTTATTGTTCCGGAAGCGTTCATGATCGAGCCTACCGAGACAGAAACGAAAGAGACGTTGGACAAGTTCTGCGATGCTTTGATCGCAATCTGTGAGGAAGCACGTTCTGAGCCTGACAAACTGCACGACGCACCTTTCACGGCCATTGTGGGACGGTTGGATGAAGCGGCGGCAGTCAAAAACCTAGATGTCCGTTGGACTCCAGCGTCGACGGCAGATGTGGCGGGCTGATCCCGACCAGACCCCGGGCACCCAGATGGCCCGAGACGAAGACCTCTGGCGGGCGGCTCAGTCGGGCGCGTCCGCCGGACGCGTTTATGAGTGGAATGATGCCCATGTAACTCTTGGATTCAACCAAAGTACGGCACTCATGGACAAAGCGAACATTGGGTGGACTCGGCGACCTACCGGTGGAAAGGCCGTTCTCCACGGCCATGACGTAACGCTTTCGCTCGCAATGCCTTTGACCGCTTTGGGCCTCAACGCAGACTCGCGTAGTGTGAAAGTGGCGTATCGCGCGATGGCAAATCCACTGATCCGCGCTCTGAATGAAGTGGGCATCCCAGCAACCCTCGCCGAGGAAACTCCTTTTGTGCGTGGCGCGGGAAAGGTCGCCGACTGCTTCGCCCACGTGAGTCCTAATGATATAGTTCATCCGGCAACCGGACAAAAGGTTTGTGGATGTGCCCTCGCCATTCGGAATTGCGCGGTACTGCTCCAGGCGAGTGTTCCTGTACGGACTCCATTAGTTGATCCTGCGACTCTGGGATTGGGCGGAGTTTCGATGTTTTCGCCTTGTCAGGCAACTTTCGACGACTGGGTCTTGGCCCTGAACAGGGCATCGGACCTCTGACCTGCCACTTATCAACGCCTGCTCGCGTCGGATAGGATGGAACTATGCGCAAACTGCCTTGGGGCATTGCCTCGCTGATGACGGTCGTTCTCTTCTCGGCTGTCGCTTGTAACCAAAACGACGACCCGAGTCAGGCAGGTGTTGCGCCCGACGGTTACAACACGACGGGTTCGACCTCTGGCTCACCTACCGCAAGCGTGGGTGAAGGATCGGGTGGCACGAATCCCGGAAGTCCTGGCACTCCCAGCACACCCGGCGCAAATCCGAGCGCAAGCGCCCCCGTCAGTAGCACCCCAGATGGAACTGCGGTGCAAGCCCCGGCGGCCCAGGTGCAATCAGGAGAAGTCGCGCTTCGATTAAAAGTGAAGAAGGGTGATTCCTTCCGCTTCAAGCAAACGTCGGTTTCTGAAGTTCGCAATCCACAAGCCAATCAAGGCGGTGCCGAAACCGTGAAGGTGACGAGCGTTCAGGATCAGATTGTGAAAATCACGGACGTCAAAAATGATGTCTTTGATGTTGAGTACACCAACAAAGTGCCCCAGGTAACGGTTGTTCCGGAGTCGGCGAGTCAGATCGCGCGGATGATGGGTGGCAACCAAACCGAGGATGTGGTTACAACATCTACCTTCAGTTCTTTGGGTCAACCCGGTGCGACGACGGGAGCCTCGATGATGGCGAGTTCGGCGATTAGCATGGCCGGGTTCATGGGTTTAGTCTTCCCGACCGACGGAGTTAAGGCAGGGGAGACGTGGAACAACACGATTGACCTCACTAAGATGCTTCCTGCGATGCCCGGGGCGAGCGTCGCAAATGGCGAGACGCGCGTGACGTACACGTTGAAGTCGGTGAACAGTGGTGCCGGAACGGCGACGATTGACGTCAAGATGTCGGGTGCTCCGGAAATCACCATGCGCATGTCCGGAGCCGGCCGTGGCGAAGGATCTTCTGCACCCCAAGCCCAGGAAATCAAGCTCAAACTTACGATGACCTTGACTGGTTCTGTAACGATTAGCCTTGCCGATGGGGTTGCCCGAACCGCAAACTATTCGATCGCGACGAAGACCGAGGGTGGCCCAGCGATGGGCAACCAAGACATGAAGATCACGATCGTCCGTCAGTAACCATCACGAGACCATCGTAGGAGCCGCCTGCTTCAATATCGAGGCAGGCGGCTCCGTTATGGCCACACTTATTCGGCGACGTCGAAGGTGAACGCCATCGTCTTACCATCTTGCATGCCGTTGACCACGATTTCCGACGGGTTCATCTGGTCCATAAACGTTACGGTACCGGTGGCTTCCGTAGCGCCTTCCTTGATCGTCAATCCAACAGATTGGTCATCCTTCTTCTCCCATGTGCCTGAGAGCTTTGCAACCTCAGTGATTCCAGATTCTGTGTTGCCCAATGAGAGCATAAATGAGCCGTCCTTTTCCAATTTGAGAGTCGCGAGTTCCACTTTTGTTTCGGTCTCGCCCGATATCAATGTGCCAGAACCCTTGCGAACTCCGTCGTTCCATTCCTCAAAAGCGATCGCTCCGCCGTCGCCGATGTTCTCAGGCTCTGAAGCGGTTCCGGTCGTCGTGGTGGACTGGGCATTGGGGTCACCTTGGGGTTCGGCGGGGCCGGAACAACCCACGAGAAAGAGAGTGACAATGAGCAGGAGGGAAACTTGCTTCATGGAATACGTCGGATTATGAATCGGCAGTGGCTTGTGGCGCGAAGAGGCTCATCCGAACTGCCTGCCTACTTCGTCTGATACATTGCCCCTCATGATCGCTTTCCTTTTGGCAGCCTCGATAGCCGCGCGCATTGATCCAATCTTGCAGCGAGAGATTCTTCGCGGAGCAAGTGTGGGTGTCTGCGTCACCGACGACAACGGTCGGGTGATCTACGAGAGAAACAGCAATCAGCGTCTCACCCCAGCGAGTAACGAGAAAATCCTAAGCGTTGCGTATGCGCTTGCTGTACTGGGCCCAGAATTCACGCCAAAAACACGCATTTGGAAGTCAGAGACGGCCATTCTAGTGGACGCATCAGGGCACCCAGATCTAACATCAGGACAACTGAAATCGGCGGCAGGAAGACTTGGTACATCGTCGGTTGTCAAGGTCAAGAGTGCATACGATGTCGGGTGGCCATCCACTTGGGAGTGGGACGACTTACCGCACCGATACGCGCCTGCGATTCACTCATTTTCCTGCGACGGGGGATATTTCGAACTGTTCGTTCAAAACGGACGTGCCGAGGCACTCCCAACTGCGCTTGCTTCCGTCATTGTTCGTCGAGGCTTTTCATCAGGTGCCCTTGATTTTCAGTTCAATCCAGTCACCGGCGTCGGTTTCATCATCGGCACAATGCCGCGAAGTCGCACCTCACTCGGGAGGTTCGCCCAACCCAAGCCCCCCCACATTGCCGCCCAGTATCTCAGCCCCGGATCTGTTGTCACGCAGACGATAGAACCTCTTCCGAACCGCAGCCCGGAGGTGATCATTGAGGGGACGAAGATCGGTGAGTTGGCCAAGGAGTGTCTGGAACCAAGCGACAACTATCTTGCCGAGCATTTGTTTTTGATGGCGGCAGGGAAGGATTCTCCGCTCAATTCGCAAAACGAATACGCCGATGCGCGCGAACGGATGATGAAGTTTTATCAGACGGAAGTGGGATTGGCTGCTATTGACATGCAACTCTATGACGGGTCAGGGATGAGTCGGCACAACCAGATCACTCCGCTTGCCATTACTAAGGTGTTGAATTGGGCGCGAAAGCAGTCTTGGGGGCCGGTATTTTTTACGGCTTTAGCGGATTCAGGGGAGGGAACCCTTGCGAATCGGTTGCAGACTGTACGTTTTACAGGTAAGACTGGCACGCTTAATGCAGTGAATGCATTGAGCGGATACTTGAGACGACCGGACGGATCGGTGTGGACTGTGAGCCTGCTGATGAACCAAACGGTCGCTCCCGCCGTGGAAATACGTAGGCTTCAAGATGACATTGTCCGGGAACTTGCCAAAGTGGATTAATCGAGTGCGATTCGACTGGTATCGCAAGACACCTCGCCGCTATCCGCTCAGCAAATCGTTTCCCACAAGGGCCCTGTTCCTGTTACTTGCCATTGGCTTTGTTGACCTCGTCGTGACCGCCCTGTTGCACGCGAACGGGTTGATTGTGGAGTTGAATCCGATCATGCGACCGGTGATCGAGCAAAGCGAGTGGCTGTTTGCGGCCGTGAAAGGGATGACCCTCATCGCGGCTTGGCTCGTGATGCTGCACTACTCAAAGTCGCACCTCGTATTCATTCGTCACGCGTGCGTCTGCGGTTCGCTCGCATACGTCTTGATTTGGACGGTTTGGTTCACCGCCGGCGGCTAGTTGCCGCTATCAAGTCTTGTACGGCAAAAAACTGAATCCGGTACCGCGATTGCGGCACCGGATTCCTGTCATTGTCTCGTTGATATTTCGTGGCTATGAACAGCCACTCGTTGAACCGCACGACACGCACTTCAGACAGACGCCGTTTCGAACGAGGGTGAAGGCCCCGCAGTCACCGCAGGGATCACCCTCGTATCCCTTCATTCGGGCTTCCCGAATCTCTGCCGATCGGTCCGAGACCTGCGCTGTCGCTGGGCGATCAATCACCGCAGCAACCGCTGTCCCCGGTTTCGGTGTCACCAGATCCGAGAGGGGGGTGTCCTCGAAAGGGGAGCGGCTCTTGTTGAAACCCATAGAGTCATGGTTCTCACGACTCGTTGGCAACATGCCTCCGCTCGGTGCCTCTTCTTCATCCTCGAACTCGAACCCTGGTTGGTGACCGTCACCCACGGTGTCGCTTCGAAGGTCATCAGGAGCAACTTGGACCAGATCATAACGACCGAGATACGTCATCGCAAGTTCGCGGAAAACGTAATCAATCATTGATGTAGCCATCTTGATATTGTCATGGCCCTGAACTGACCCGTTCGGTTCGAATCGGGTGAAGACGAATGCTTCAACGTACTCCTCCAGTGGCACACCGTATTGGAGACCGAGAGACACCGCGATCGCGAAGCAGTTCATCAGTGAGCGATAGGCAGCACCTTCTCGGTGCATATCCACAAAGATTTCGCCCAAAGTGCCATCTTCGTACTCTCCAGTGCGCAAGTACACCTTGTGACCTCCGACGCGGGCCTTCTGCGTATAACCCCGCCTTCGGGCCGGCATCAGTCGCCGTCGGGCGATGTATCGGTAGACGAGGCGTTGCGCCGTTTGTGCGACCTCGTCCATTCGATCGTCCGCCACCGTAAGTGCCGGGCCGTCAAGGGTGGCTTCTAGGATTGCGGCGGCCGCATCGTCAGCACTGGCATTGAGTGGTTGGCTGAGCTTGCTTCCGTCTCGATAAAGGGCATTTGCCTTCAACCCGAGTTTCCAAGAGAGCATATAGGCGTCGCCGATTTCGTTCATCTTGGCGTCGGACGGAAGGTTGATAGTCTTGCTGATCGCCCCGCTTAGGAACGGTTGGGCTGCCGCCATCATGTGGATATGTCCGTTTGCGTGGATGTAACGTTGTCCGCGACGTCCGCACTTGTTGGCGCAATCAAAGACCGGAAGATGTTCGTCCTTCAGGTGCGGTGCACCCTCGATGGTCATCGTTCCGCACACATAGTCATTGGCGGCTTCGATCTCAGACTTCGAGAAACCGAGGGAAGTGAGCATATCGAACGACCAGTCGTTCAATTGCTCATCCGTGAACTCAAGTGCTTCGCGGCAGAAATCTTCACCTAAGGTCCACTTGTTAAAGGCGAATTTGAGTTCGAAAGCGCTCTGCAGGCCCTTTTCGATCTTCTCCAAAGACTCCGCAGTGAAACCGCGACTCAGAAGCGTCTCATGGTTGATGAAAGGAGCGCCAACCAAGGTTTTATGTCCAACCGCGTAGTTGATGATGTCATCGGTTTCGGACGTTGAGTAACCGAGACGATCCAGGGCCGCCGGCAGCGATTGGTTGATGATCTTGAAGTAACCACCACCGGATAGCTTCTTAAACTTAACCAGGGCAAAATCAGGCTCAATACCTGTTGTGTCGCAGTCCATGATCAAGCCTATGGTGCCCGTCGGCGCAAGCACCGTCACTTGGGCGTTGCGGAACCCGTTGGCTTCACCCAACTCCAATGCCCGATCCCAAGAAAGACGAGCCGTCGTCAGCAGGTCGTCTGGACATTCGGTTGCCTTGATGCCCATGGGCTTGATCTCAAGTCCTTCGTATTCGGTGGAATCGTAGGCCGCCGCACGATGGTTGCGGATGACCCGAAGCATTGAGTCACGGTTTTCTTCGTACCGTGCAAATGGACCTTGCTCACCCGCCATTTCCGCGCTGGTGGCGTAACTGTCACCTCCGAGAATGGCCGTAAGGGCACCCGCAATCGCGAACCCTTGGGCGCTGTCGTAGGGGATCGCCATTTGCATGAGAAGCGCACCGAGGTTGGCGTATCCCAAACCAAGGGTTCGGTAATCGTAACTCAGCTTTGCGATCTCTTTGCTCGGGAATTGAGCCATGAGGACGCTGATTTCCAGTACGACCGTCCATAGCCGGATGGCGTGTCGGTAGCCGTCGATGTCGAACTTGCCGCTCGCCGCGTCATAGAACGTTACGAGGTTAATGCTGGCTAGATTGCACGCCGTATCGTCCAGAAACATATATTCCGAACAGGGATTGCTGGCATTAATACGACCGCCTGCGGGGCATGTATGCCACTCATTGATTGTGGTGTCGTATTGCGTTCCGGGGTCGGCGCAAGACCAGGCTGCAAAGCAGATGTCATCCCACAAATCCTTCGCCCGAATCGTCTTTGTGTTGTCGTTCGTGCGATGCCGGAGAACCCATTCCTCATCGTTCTCCACAGCGCGAAGGAAATCGTTGCTCAGGCGTACCGAGTTATTGGAGTTCTGTCCGGAAACGGTGACGTACGCTTCGCTTTCGTATCCCGTATCAAAAGTGGGGAACTCAATGGAAGTGTAGCCTTGCTCCGCGAGTTGGATCACGCGCTGGATGTAGTTCGGGCTGATCCCCGCTTGTTTGGCTTCTGCCACTGCCACCGCAAGCCGTGCATTGTGTCGCGGATTAAACTTTTCGGGCACCTCGCTCTCGTGAGCGGCCCTCATAATCGCGTTCAGATGCCGATTGTTGAGTTGACTCCCCGTTACAAGCGAGGCGACTTTCTGCTCTTCGAGAACTTTCCAATTGACAAATGACTCGATATCAGGGTGATCAACATCAAGGCAAACCATCTTGGCGGCACGACGGGTTGTTCCGCCGCTCTTGATCGCCCCGGCACTTCGGTCTCCCACGCGGAGGAAACTCATCAGTCCGCTCGATTTGCCTCCACCGCTGAGTCGCTCGTTCTCGGCCCGGATTTGGCTGAAGTTGGTGCCAACTCCCGAGCCGTACTTGAAGATGCGGGCCTCCCGAGTCCAGAGATCCATGATTCCGCCTTCATTGACGAGATCATCTTTGACGCTCAGAATGAAGCAGGCATGGGGTTGTGGTCGCTCATACGCATTGGTGCTCCGCTCCAATTCCCCGCTGACCGGATCGACGTAGTAGTGTCCCTGCGCCGAGCCCGTGATCCCGTACGCATAGTGAAGTCCGGTGTTGAACCATTGCGGGCTGTTCGGGGCGGCCATCTGCTTGGCGAGCATGTATTTCAGTTCGTCTTCAAATGCCTGAGCGCTGTCTGTGTCACTGAAGTAGCCGTACGATTCTCCCCATGATCGCCAGCATCCAGCTAAGCGATGGAAAACTTGACGGCTATCAGTTTCGCTCCCGTCACTCCCATCCTTTTGTGTAACACCTGCCTTCCGGAAGTACTTTTGGGCGAGGATGTCCGTGGCAACCTGCGACCACTGCTTCGGAACCATAACCTCATCCATGCGGAACACGACCGAGCCATCAGGATTGCGGATCTCGCTGGTGCGGGGTTCAAATTCGATTCCCGAGTAAGGGTCCTTGCCGGACTGCGTAAAGTATCGAGCGATTTTCATGAGGGATTCATCCGTGATGGGGTTTTAGGAATTAGTAGACGGAAGTATACTATCTTCCCATTCAAGTTGGAATTGGGGACCGCCTTCACGGTCGCTGAGACGACGCAAAGTCGGTGCGGGGGCTTCGGTGAGCGACTGCAAACCGTGGACCTCTTCCACGAGTCGCACAAACTCGGTGGGATCGTCGAAACGTGCATACACACTCGCGAATCGAATGAACGCCACCTTATCGAGCCTCCAGAGAGCCGCCATGGCTCTTTCCCCAATCTCGCGCGATTCCACTTCGTCCACCCCGAGTTCGAAGAGGTCACGCTCCATATGATCCACCGCATCCCGAAGCTGCTCCAAGGTGATCGGACGCTTCTCTGACGAAATGATGAGACCGTTGAGCACCTTCTCGCGATTGAACTCCTCGCGGGTGCCGTCCTTTTTCACAATCAAAAGGCGAGGCCTTTCGATCTCCTCAAACGTCGTGAATCTACGTCGGCAAGACGCACACTCGCGTCGCCTACGTATTGCGTCCCCATCGCGCGCCGCGCGACTTTCGAGAACCTTCAGGTCTTCACTGTCGCAGAACGGGCACTTCATGATTTACTCCTAGATATGGGGCCACAGCGACTGTAGCACCCCCACCTATGGGGTGTCAAGGGTTTCGCAGAAATTCTTTTCCCTTTTGTTTTGCCCCTGGTTTTCCTACGTTTTTCCCGCCTCAAACGGCTGTCAATGGGGAAAAGTTGGCTAGGACAAACGCGCGGATAGACCCGTGGTGTGGAAATGTTCCGGCCCAAAACATGGACGAGCAAGTAGAGACGACTGTCAACAGGGCAGCATCAATACAACAAACCCCGGATAGCCGAAGCCGTCCGGGGTTGATAGATGCTCTGCGCGTGATTACTGCATCGTCGCGAGACGGAAAACGCGATCGTACGCCGCGAAGTATGCCCCTCGCCGCTCTTGTGGGATCGAAATGGAGTGCGACATGAACGCATAGAACTGGTCTCCCAGCCACGTATAGCGCATCATGATTCCCCGGGCAGGTTCACGATCCGGCACCGTGTTATCCGGTACGTCGAATCGCCGTCGCAGCCGATACTCGCCTTTCCACCACGAATCCCAGACGCGATTCTGGGATGCCGACGCAACGCCTCGGCGACCATGAATCAATGTGTACAGTGTCTGCTCGTTCTGCCGATAGACTTCCGCGCGTCGCCAATCCACTGTGGGGGAGTCGTTTGCGTAGTCAAGGGCCAACCGAAATGCCATCTCTGTCGCCTCTTCGATCTCGTTGCGGGCATAGCGGAACCAAACTGCGTCGTTCTGATCAATTGCGACTAAGCGCTTATCGTTTACGACGCGAAGCGCGTCCGCATAATTCTGGTTCGCACCGGCCATCAGGGCTTCTGATGGCGCATCATTGCCGCGATAAGTGCGGTAATAAGCATCGAACCCCATCGAGACAATGGATTGCGCCATATCTCCGGTCATGACCGGAGATCGAGAGGAAACGGACTGCTGACCGAGAACAGCGACGGCGAGCAAAGACGTGATCACTGGCATAGGAACCTACTTATTGTAACGTCAAGACGGATGCGAAGGCGAAGTTGTCACCGGCTTTTCACCCGATTTGAACCACCGACCCCGCGCCCAGACGAACAGCAAAATCACTGGTAACCATACCGGAGCGAAGACCAAGATGCGTATCCCGGCGGATGCAATTCCTCGCGCGAACCCAAAAAGCGAGTCTGTTGCCCCGACAAACGACCGCTTCGCCCAGTTCTCTTGGGTGCCGGCATTGAGAAGTGGTGATGGCACAAACTCCACATGAATCGTGGAATATGCGGCTTGTTTCGACATGTTCGTGAGAGTGGCATCGAGCGATTCAATCTCCTGACGAACGCTGGCGAGCCGGTCGCGGACCGCTAAGATATCTGTGATTTTGTTTGCCTGTCGCATGATTTCAAGGTACTGAAGTTCCTCTGCCCTCATGGATCGAAGACGGGCCGTGAGGTCTACCATACGGTCCGTTACGTCGTCAGCGTTGGAAGATTGCGAAATGGGCACGCCCAGTTGATTCAGTTGATCAAGTACGTCTTCAAACTTACCAACCGGAACCCGTAACGTTAGCGATCCAGTTCGAATTTCGGGCGGTCCCGAAAGATTGTCTCCGTCCGTGTACCCCCCAACTTTGTTCGTAATTTCCTTGGCGTCCTTCACGGCTCGATCCGCGTCTTCCACCCCGATCCGCATGTTTGCGGTGCGGATAATGATGCGCGTATCCACTTTTACTTCGTTCAAAATGGTGCGGGCGATAGACTCGGCGGAGACCCTTTCTTCCGTCGCGGATTTCAAGGATGCGTCGGCTACGGACGCTCCACGAGCAGGGCTGGCGGATTGGCTTGTTCGTTCCGATGCCACTTGTGGACTGCTACTGCAGCCAAACATTAGCGAAGAGACAAGAATTGCGAAAAGGGCGATGCGAAGAATACGCGGCGCTTGCATGTCGCTTTGGAGACACTAAGCGAGAAGCGGGTTACGAGGACCTACGCCATCACATCGAGCGGCTTCCGGGTTACTTCTTGCCGATGACGCTGATCGCGGACTTCCAGCCAAGTGATGTAGCCCATACCAACGGCGAGGATAGGAAGAATCGCGGCATTGAGTAAAGAAACGATTGGTTGGGCGACAAACTCTGCGCTGGTGAATCGGGTCGTTGCCAATAAAGCGAGATTCAGCAAAGTAACGATTCCGCAAGCCCAAACCCCTTGCCGATTCAACTTCTGGTCGAGGGCGAACGCGGGGTGCAGACTGAGTGGGGGTAGGAGGGACGAGCTTTCCCCTGTTGGCATCATGCTCATCCATTCCTTCAGGAGTCGGTCCGCCTTGGTCGTCCGGCGTCGTGCATCGTAATCCTCAAACGGGTCAATAAACACAAGGCGAATAAGCGTTGTTTCTTCGTGGTCCGGCACGGGCACGAATCTCGTTTGCGCAGGGGCATCGCCGCGTGGCCGTACTCCTTTCGGCCACATTGCAACCGGAGGTAGATCATGGCGAGCAATTCGAAATGCGGTGTGCATTCCCTTGAATGTAAGGACGTCGTCAGCGATCCAGAAAAAGCCTTCATCGCTACCGGTCACGGTCCCTTTGTGCAGTACGTCCAATCGAACGGGGATGGCGTCAGGAACGGGCAACTTTGCTTTCAGCGAACCAAGTCCGACACCATTCTCGATAACAGTTGAGATCCGGCGGTAAATGATTGCGATGACTACCTGCGTGATTGCGATAAGCGCGAGGGACTTGAAGTGGGCACCCATAAAGGTATCAGGGTTCGTCGTAGTTCGGGCGATGCCGACGAGATAGATCACGCCTAGCAACAGGAACCCAAAAGTGGCCACCCGCTGCCACAGCAGGTCGGTACCGATCGACAAGCGTCGCTCAACGTGTTGGGGGGGAACCCGCCAAGTGGCTTCCGGGAGGGATGGTCCCTCGGGCCGCAGATCTTGCTCGGCAGTAGGCCGCACAAACGGATGCTACTCCGAAATTCGCTGTAAGTTGGCTGACGAGAAACGTAATAGGAGACATGGACGGCCCGACGCATGCAATTCATGGTGGTGCGTCCTTCGATGCGATTGGCTCGAGCTTCGATGACCTAGACCATCGAAGCGAGGTGATTGATGCGGACGTTCTTGACGCCTGGTACCCGCCTGCGCCCACTGTTTTGGCAGACCTACAGGCGAATCTGGAATGGTTGATCAAAACGAGTCCGCCGACCCACGGGGATGGGCTTCGATCGGTGATCGGAAAACACACGGGCATGTCGCCCGAGAGCATCCTCGTAGGTGGAGGAACCAGCAGTCTGATGTTCCTTGCTTTCCCACGTTTGGTGCCGATCGGTGACCGTGTTTGCCTTCTCGACCCGATGTACGGCGAATACCGACATTTGGTCGAGAATGTGATCGGGGCAGAAGTCGTGAACGCAGACCTTGATCCGTCTCGCGATTTTCTCCCGGACCCGGTTGCTGTGGCCAATGCTGCCGAAGGATGTTCGCTGCTTGTGATGGTGAATCCGAACTCGCCAACTGGTCAAAGCCTAACCCACGGAGAATGGGAGATTCTGCTCGAGCACCTCGATCCGCATTGTCGCATTTGGGTCGATGAAACTTATGTGGACTTCGTTGAGGACCGTCCATCAGTGGAACGATACGTGGGAGAAGACCCGAGAGTGATCGTTTGCAAATCACTTTCTAAGTTTTTTGGACTGAGCGGACTCCGGATCGGTTATCTTGCAGCGGACCCGGCATTGGTAGCGGACTGGGAGAGATTTAGCCCTCCGTGGTCGGTCGGATTGATGGGGCAAGTGGCGGCCGTACGTGCTTTGGAGGCCATGGAATACTACAAGCAACGAGCACATGAGACGCGGAAATTCCGCGAAGACATGATTCTGGCTCTTGATCAGATCAATGGCATTCGTTGCCTTCCAAGCGTAACAAACTTCATCTTGTTCGAACTGGAGAACGGAGGGGCGGCTGATCTCGTCGCGGATCTTCGCACCCAGAACATCTTTCTTCGCGACTGCACTTCACTCAGCCGTCGCTTTTCCGATCGCTATGTGCGGACTGCAGTAAAAGATCAAGCCTCAAACGGGCGTATCATAGAAGCGATCAAGGGCAGTGGAGCCCTTCAACTTCGTGGAA
Organism: Fimbriimonadaceae bacterium; assembly: GCA_019638835.1. GTDB lineage: Bacteria > Armatimonadota > Fimbriimonadia > Fimbriimonadales > Fimbriimonadaceae > JAHBTC01. Next base: position 15,038 of record JAHBTC010000014.1, on the reverse strand, counting down.
AGCATTAGCGTCTTTGACATCTTCAAGATTGGGGTCGGCCCGAGTAGCAGCCATACCATGGGGCCCTGGCGGGCCATGCAGCGAAACATCGCGCGCGCCCACCGAGATAGTTGGTTTGACCAGATTGTGGGCGTCAGAGTCATTCTGTTTGGGTCACTCGCCAAAACGGGGCATGGACACGGCACAGACATCGCCGTTATGATGGGTTTGAGGGGTGAGTCAGTCGAAACTGTCGACACTACGCAAATCGGCCCCTTGGTTGCTGAGATCAAGAAGACGGGGCGGCTACTGCTCGATGGGCAAAAGGAGATTCAGTTTCAGCCGCTAAGCGATATCGAGTTTCGCTTCAAGGAAACTCATCCCGGTCACCCCAATGCTGTCACCGTACAGAGCTTGCTCGCGGATGGCTCGGTGGACGAAGCAACTTACTTCTCTGTGGGGGGCGGCTTTGTTGTCAAGGAAGGTCAACAGGAGGCAATTGAAAGGCAACAAGTCACCTTGCCGTACTACACCGAAAAAGCCGATCAGACATTGGCATTCTGCGACGACAAAGGATTCACGATCGCCGACATGGTCATGCAAAACGAACTTGCTTGGCGACCTGTTGATGAGATTCGGGGCCGTTTACGACAGATATCGCGCACGATGTTCGAGTGTATGTGGCGGGGATGCCATACGGAAGGGATTCTTCCCGGGGGCCTCAACGTTTCGCGGCGCGCAGCGCGCTTGCAAAAAGATCTGCTACCCAATGCGCCGAAGGACTTTGAAGGGTGGCTCGGCGCCCTTCCGGAGATTGGCACGGGTCTGAGCGCAAACCTCAAAGCGGTCAGTATGTTTGCTCTCGCGGTGAACGAAGAGAACGCGGCATTTGGGCGAGTCGTGACCGCGCCGACAAACGGGGCCGCAGGCGTTATCCCGGCGGTTCTACTCTATATGTTTGCCCTTTTGACCCCTCGCCCCGTAGATCCTTGGCGAGCGGCAGATGAGTTCTTACTTGTCGCGGGCGAGGTGGGCTCGCTTTTCAAGAAAGGAGCGACAATTTCTGCCGCAGTAGGCGGATGTCAGGCAGAGATCGGCGTTAGTTCGGCAATGGCGGCGGCGGGTCTTGCTCACGTCATGGGAGCGACCCCGGCCCAGAGTTTCATGGCTGCAGAGATCGCAATGGAACATCACTTGGGAATGACCTGTGACCCCATTGGCGGTCTCGTCCAAGTGCCCTGCATTGAACGGAATACGATGGGTGCCACAAAAGCAATTACGGCCGCTGAGATCGCGCTGAGCAGTGACCCTTCACAGGCTCGGGTGAGCCTTGACGATGTCATCCAAACAATGTGGGAAACCGCGCAGGATATGAACGTAAAGTATAAAGAAACCAGCGAAGGCGGTCTTGCGCTTCAGATTCCGGTAGCCGTCCCCGAGTGCTAAACATGGGACCACACCTCAACCCATCTCTGCGAGATGCGTAATTGGTGACATGGTCATTTTCTGGTGGATTCTCGTTGGCTTCGTTGCGGGAGTACTCGCAAAGCTCATCATGCCCGGCGGAGATAGGGAACCAAAAGGATGCATCATGACCATCCTTCTCGGTATCGCGGGATCGATGTTGGTTGGGTTCCTGATGCAACTGATGGGATTTCAGGGACAAGGCGGGACAATCCCAACGATATTTGGTGCCACGATTGGCGCCTGCATCTTGATCTTCCTTTTCCGGAAGTTTTGGAAGACCAGCGGCTAGGCAAGTCGCATGATCTGACGGACTTCGCGCATCGTTTGCGCCGCGAAGTCCGTTGCTCTCTCCGTGCCATCGGCGAGGATTCGCTCGATCTCCGCGTCATCAATTTGGGCGCGTCGTTCACGCATCGGGCGCAGAAACTCGTTTAGAATCTCGATGAGTTCACGCTTGTTTTGGACGCATCCGCGAAGTCCTTGCCGATCTTCATTCCATTGCGATTCCCAGTTCGGCGAATACAAACGCAAGTACTGGCACACGGCACAACCCTCCGGTATGCCAGGGTCAGACAGTTTCATCTTCGACGGCGTTGTGAACGCGCTCATAATCTTCTTGGCCGTTTCGTCGGCTGTCTCGTTGATATAAATGCAGTTATCGTAGGACTTGCTCATCTTTCGCATGTCCAGCCCGGGCAGAGTCGAACGGGACTCGTCAGTGGATACGATGGTGTAGAAGTCGGGGAAGTAGTCCACCCCATAGGCGGAGTTGAATGACCGACCGATCTCTCGACTGAGTTCGAGGTGAGCCGCCTGATCCTTTCCAACTGGCACTCCAAATGGGCGATAAAGCAGAATGTCTGCCGACTGCAGCACGGGGTAGCCAAGAAGGCCATAACTCACCTGCTGGTCCGAGCCAAGATTGTCCTTCTTTTCTTTGAAAGTCGGCACTCTCTCGAGTTTGCCTAGACCCGTGAACATGGACAAGATCAAGTGCAGTTCGGCGTGTTGAGGAACCCGAGATTGAATGAAGATCGCGCACTTCTCGGGATCGAGCCCGCACGCGACGAAGTCCTTCGCGCATTCACGAGACCAGTATCCAAGATCGGGAGGTGTGGCCCCGAGCGTCGTCAGACCATGATAGTCCGCGATCATGCAATACATCTCGTGGTCGTCTTGCAGATCGATCCACGGCTTGACGGCACCTTCATAGTTGCCAATGTGGATGCGCGGGCTTGATGCCCGAGCACCGCTAAGAATTCGAGGTCGTTCTGCGTTCATGACGTGAGTGTTATCTTCCTAAGAGAAATTGAACAAGGCTTTCAAGGAGCGGCCACAGTACCCGCCTTATGACCGAGTAATCAGGGTTTAGCTGACCGAGTAGCACAATGCCGATGAACAAGAAACTGCCAATCTGGAGATTGAAGCGGGTCCATTGAAAGCGCATCTTTTCGGGCATAAAGGTGCCAATGATCCACATGCCGTCAAGCGGGCCAATCGGCAAGAGATTGAAGAGGAACAACGAAAGGTTGACGATCATAAACGTCGTCAAGAACTGCGACGCGCCCACAGTAAGAATCTGACCCGCATTTAGACCGCGCAAAACTAGTGCGCTTACGATCGCGAGCATAAAGTTCGTCAATGGGCCGCCAATCACTGCGACGAAGTGATCCCACTTTGGATTTCGCATCTTCCGGGGGTCCATCGGAACAGGCTTTCCCCATCCGATTCCGAAGCCGCTGAGCGAAGACAGGATGATCATGATCGTCCCAAGCATCTCAAAGTGCGTCCACAACTTGAGCGTGACCCGACCATAAATGCCGGGTGTTGGGTCACCTGCCATATCGGCCAACTTGGCGTGGGCATATTCATGGAGGCCGATTCCAAAGAAGATGGCGACCGCAATTCCAATGAAGAATGAGAAATCTCGATCAGGCATTACGAACCTACCTCTATGGTTGTACGAAGGTCGTTGGGCACCGTCTCTCGGCTGAACATTTCATCCCATGTCTCCGAGCGCTGGATGATCTGCATCTCTCCGTTTGATCTGATTAGCACTGTTTTCGGGCGCGGATATCGGTTGTAGTTGCTCGCCATACTTGCGTTGTACGCACCCGTACACAGCACTTGAATCAAGTCGTCGGCCTGAACGTCTCGTGGCAGTGAAACATCGTCGAAAAGCATGTCGGATTCGCAATGCTTGCCGGCAATTCGGAACTTTGATTCAGACTCCACTTCCCGAGGTTTAGTTGCAATGTGCCGCACGGGGTAGACGCTTCCGTATAGTGCGGGGCGTGGATTGTCGCTCAATCCACCGTCAACGCTGACATACGTCCGAGCCGCAACCTGTTTGACCGCCCCCACTGAATAGAGGGTCACTCCAGATTCAGCCACCAGAGATCTTCCTGGCTCTTGTCCCAGTGTTGGTCGTAAGAGAGGGCCAAGTCCTTCGAGGATGGCCTCGACGATCATTCGGTTGTATTCCCCCAACTCCGTGGGCTGGTCTTCTTCTGTATACCGAACGCCAAGGCCGCCACCGACATTGAGATACCTAATGTCTAAGTGATGCCGTTCGTGCATTTGACGGGCAAACTCGGCAATCAAGAACCCGCCTGATCGTTGGGCTTCCGGGTCAAGCAGTTGGGAGCCAACGTGGCAGTGAAATCCAATGGGTGCGACGCCAAGTTCGATCAATCGGACAACGGCCCGTTCCGCAGAACCATCGGAAATATTGAATCCGAACTTCGTGTCGGCTTGGCCTGTGGAAATTTTCGCGTGAGTCTTGGGATCAACGCCAGGAGCCAAACGGATGATCAATGGCGGAAGGCTGTCGCGGAATAGTGCCAGGCGATCAATTTCCTCGAACGAGTCGACTACGATCTGCCCGACCCCGACTTCAACGGCTCGCGCAATCTCTTCCACCCTCTTGTTGTTGCCGTGAAAATGGCACCGGTTAGCGGGCACACCTGCCCGTAGCGCGGCTTCAAGTTCGCCTTCGCTTGCGACATCAATCACGCACCCTTCGTCATACGCGATTGCCAGGATTGCGAGAGTCGAGTTTGCTTTTGAGGCAAAGCTCAACTCGGAAACGGCGTATGCCGAACGAAACGCTTCGATGTACTTGCGAATTCGGTGTCGCAAGTGCGTTTCATCCACGACGTAAAGGGGAGTTCCGAACTCGTTGGCTAACTCTCGCGCCGCCATGTCACTGAGAGCGAAGCGATCCTCCAAGTTTGCCGGGCGAGTCATGCGCCCGATTATGCCAAGTTGAACGGGATTCAGGCCGCCGACTGGTAGGCCCGCATTTGGCCATCAATGAGTTCGATCACAGTCGCAAGGTCGTCTTCGGCAAGGTCGAAGAACGCGCTCAACTCTGGACTGAGTGGTGATTCTGGAACCCAAGAAAGGAATGTCTGTTTATTGCGCTCCGCAATCCAGTTTGCATAGTGGATACAGGCGAGAGCGGTTACTTCTTGCTTGTGGTCAAGTGGTGATGGCCAGCCTTGGAGAGCCTGGACGAAGATTGCGGGGAGTTGCCAACTGCCCAACACTTCAGCGGCGAGAGCACCGGGGTACTGCTCAAATTTCTCAAAGAACGCTTCGTCGGGCGATCGCATCTGGGCGCGGGCCGTCGTCATCGTGGCGTCAAAGGTAACCGGATCAGCGGCGGCAAGAAGACCGAGTCCAAGATCGTGTAGTACGGCGCAGGCAAAGACTTCGTCGGGAATCAGTTGCGTCTCATCGCCTCGCACTTTGAGTTGGCGAGAAAACAAGTAGCGCGCGGTCAAACCCACGAACATCGAGTGATTCGCAAAAAGAGCTGCGCTGAACTGGGCAGCGGTCGCATTCTTGACGATGCTCGAAACCCAAACGGCGACGGCAAGACTTCGAACTGCCCGCTCGCCCAGAACCATGATCGCTTGACGGATGGTTGTTGCGCCTCGGCTATAGCCTGCGAATGCGGCGGCGGATGCGGCTCGAAGTACGCCGGCCGTGAGAGCAGGATCGCTGATGATGATGCGTTCCAGTTGTTGCGCACTCGCATCCCCTTTGTCGATCGCCTCGCATAGGCGAAGTGCCGAGGACGGCATATCCCTCAGGATGTTGTCAGACGAAAGTCGTCCGCGCAGGTCCTCGAACAAAGGTGAATACGACATGGGCAGCGATTCTCCTTGTTGATTCTTGGCTTGAAAATCGAGGTTGCTCAGGTCGCCCGGAGCAAACCCGTAAATCACGATAGAATTAGCGTATGCGAAACGTAGTCGTGCTCGGAGCGACCGGCAGCATCGGGCGTCAAACGCTGGATGTTGTCCGCAGACTTCCGGACCGACTTCGCATCGTGGGGTTGACCGCGAATAGTAGTTCAGGTCCACTCCGTCAACTCGCCAAGGAGTTCGGGGTCGAGAATCTGGCGCTGATGAGCGCTAAAGCGGGGAATGAGTCTGGAATTCCCGGGGGAATGGAAGCTGTCGTTGACGTGGCAACGCAGGCAGAAGCGGATACGATTGTTGTGGCAGTTGCGGGCGTGATCGGCCTCGTTCCAACGCTGGCGGCGATTCGGGCCGGGAAACAGATTGCACTTGCGAGCAAAGAAGTGTTGGTGGCGGCGGGCGAGTTGGTCATGCCGCTCATTCGAAAGTCAAACAAACCGCTAACGCCCATTGATAGCGAACATAGTGCGATTTTTCAGTGTGTCCAAGGTGCGCCTGTTGATGCGATTGACAGCATTATCCTAACGGCGAGTGGTGGTCCCTTTCGCGGCAAGACCCGCGATGACTTGAAGTCCGTCACTCGGGAGCAAGCGCTCAATCATCCGACGTGGAAAATGGGGGGCAAGATCACAGTTGACTCGGCGACTCTCATGAACAAAGCCTTGGAAATGATCGAAGCGAGATGGCTCTTCGATCTTCCGATGTCAAAAGTTGATGCTGTGATTCATCCCCAAAGCATCATCCATTCGTTGGTGAGGTTCCGCGATGGCAGTGTTCTCGGACAAATGGGGTGGCCGGATATGAGGTTGCCGATTCAGTACGCCCTGCTGTATCCCGAGCGAGTGGACAGCGGCCTCAAAACGTGGAATCCGATCGATACGCCCGACCTTTCGTTCGAGAAGCCCGATCCCCATACGTTCCGGGCGTTGCATCTGGCGCGGGAAGCCATGAAGAGAGGAGGCACACTTCCTTGCGTTTTCAATGCCGCCAACGAAGCTTGTGCAAACGGGTTCTTGGAAGGAAAGTGTGGGTTCCTTGCCATCGCCGACACGGTGGAGCAAGTAATGCGCCGACATGGCCCTAGCGAAGTCACGCTCGATTCACTTCTAGATGCCGATCAGTGGGCAAGGCGGGTTGCGCACGAGTTGATGGCCAAAGGGCCCCAAGCGTGAGTTCGCAAGCGTAAGGAAAGAGAGTTGTCGAAATGAGTGGCTGGGAATCAGTACTAAGCGTGGCAAATACGGCCATCCAGTTCATGCTCGTGATCACCATTCTGGTGGCGGTTCACGAGTTGGGACACTATCTCGTGGCCCGGTGGATGGGAATGGAAGTCGAAGCGTTTGCAGTGATGATGGGCGGCGTTCGCAAGACCGATCTCACTCCGTATCTAGACCGTCCAACGATTCCTTCTCGTTTTCTTTGGTACGGCGCGGGTGCCGGTCTGATTGTGATGATCGTCGGCACAATCGCCAACTCATCGCTGATTACCGACGTCGGCCTGGCCATTGCGGGCGTGATCGTCCCACTACTGGCCGCAGTCAACCTCACTCGGCTCTATCACTTGCCGGAGAGCACACCCTACCTAAGGTTCGGAGGAGCGTTCCTCGCCGGAATCGTCATGCTGCTCTTTGCGACTGGGTTCAAGACGCCACAGCCAGAGATTGTGATTGGTCTCGCCGTTGCGGCGGCACTCTTTGCGATGCTGATCACTTATTACGCTCCAGTCAGCAATAGTGACGAGGACGAACAGGGCCATGGTCAAATCATGGCTCGCGGGGAATACATTCCGGTCCGATTCCGGCCATTGTGGCATCGAGTTGATAAGAACGGAACTGAGTTCTCGATGCTCCTGCTTCCGCTCGGTGGATTTGCGCGCATCAAAGGGATGCACCCAAAGGATGACGGGAGTGAAACTCAAGTGCCGAATGGATTTTACAGTAAGCATCCGTGGGCACGATTGGCGGCTCTATTCGCGGGACCACTGTTTAGCGTTGGGTTTGGTGTGCTTGTCCTGACCGCTCTTTGGTCAACGGAAGGACGGTACGGGCCGGTTGAAGCGGCAAGAGTTGGGATGGTTGCCCCCGATATGCCTGCGGCCGAAGCAGGGTTGAAAGAAGGTGATCTCATCCTATCCGTAAATGGACAGTCAATCGAAAAATTCGAACAGATCAAAGATGCATTGCGCGGTAATGAAGGCACGCCCGTTGAAGTAATTGTCGATCGTGCGGGGACACAGCAAACGATGACCCTCACCCCTCAGCTCAGTGAGGAGGAGCTGATGGTTTTGGACGCCGATGGCGATCCAATCCCCGGCGAGCGTGAACGTCGGGCTCAGATTGGAGTTGCTCCCGGGTTCGAATACGACCGCATGACGGTCGGGGCAGCGTTTTCAGAAGCCATGCGGCAACCTTACGTCTTGGTCAAGGGATTGGCTCGTTTGGTTGTCAAGCCGGAAAGCGCGAAGGATACGGTAGGTGGGCCGGTGACTATCGCGCGGGTGACGCATGTCGCTAGCCAGTCGGGTTTTGGGGGCATCGCATTGCTGGCGGCGATGCTCAGTCTAACTTTGGGCGTAATGAATCTCTTGCCCGTGCCTCCCCTAGACGGGGGCCAGATCGTCATCAACTTCTTGGAGTTGTTCACGAAAGGTAAACGATTGAGCATCGGTTTCCAGCGTGCTGTGACAAGCGTTGGATTTGTGTTGATCATGTTGCTCATGCTCAGCGCTGCGACGCTAGATTTGGGGCGGATATCGGAAGACAACGAAGCACCGAAAGCATCACAGTCAGCGTCCTCCATTACGCCAGAAAAGACAGATTCCGAAGAATGAGTCAAAAGGCAACCAACACCCGGTCAAGAGACCAGGTGATTGAGCCTGTCTGTGCCAGAATAAACGTTCGCCCCTTGTTTGCGAGGAATTCCTTTGGCTACGACTGTATCAATCAAGCCCGAAGAGCACAACGCTCGCCTGTACGCTGACCGCCTTATCTTAGAAGTATTAGTTGAAATCGGAGAGGTTGTAAAACCGAGTGAAATCTCGGAGCGACTCTCTGGATCCGGACTCGGCTTGAGCGCGGTGCGTTCATTGCTCGCGTCAAACGAGCATGCATTCGCTTACCATGAGCGACGATGGGTGCCCGCGGCGCGGGTCGCTTCGGACGGTAGACCCGCTCACGAAGCCCTTCTTTCCTTGTCTCGAAGCTTTGGAGCTCCGGTACCCGTTGCGCTCCTGGCCCAAGAAATGAGTAGCCGCTATGCGTTCACCGACGAAGAAGCGGTGGCCATGGTACGCCGAACCGCGCAGGAAGATGCCGTGCTGCTCCTTACCAAGGATGAACAAGTCGCTCCGGCTGAGATCGTATTCCGGGCTACCGATGAGAGCGTTGACCGGGCCCTGCGCCTGAATGGTGTCGACGAGACCGAGGTTGCGGCAGTTGAAAAGTCGCTCGGAAAGTTTGATTGGCTCGCGCCTGACGCCGTGATCATGGCGCTCGAAAAGGCGGCTCCTGCAAGCATCAAAGCGATTGGCGCGGCCGCATGGAAAGTTCTCAACCCGCAAGACCCGACGGTGACGCATCTCTTCGATTGGCGGTCGTTCTACGCCGACTTGCTTAGCGTTCCGGGTTTCGTGCTTTCGGCCGACGGGGTCATTCACCCAGAAGACGATGCCAAAAAGTGGATTGCTACGGCGAGCAAGCTTGCGGACAAACTAGCACCGACGGTAGAGATTGAAGAAGCCGTTCCGCTGGAATTGAAGCCAGAGAACATTGAGTCGATGGTCAGCAAGATTGTCAAGAGCGACGAAACTGTTACCGCGACCAAGTTGCTCGAAGAGATTTTCGAAATCACTCCCCAAGTCAAGACATTCCCCGATGACTTGGCCAACGTGAAAGCGGCCCTCACCGCAGACAAGAGAGTCTGGTGGGTTGGAGGCGACCGATTCCGAGTCCCGGGCACCGCTCCGGACTACATCGAAGAGGTGCCTGAACCGTTTGAATACGTCAATAGTGGTTTGCTCCAAGAAGACGGCGACCCTGTGGACGCCGAATTGATGGATGACGGCTTGAGCACGTCGCTGCGAAAGCTCATTGTGCACCCGTTGGCCCAAGATGTCCTTGACGAGGACATCATGCCGGCGCCGAAGAGCAAGACCGACACGATCAGACTTGTCTTGAAGCCGATTCACCGCGAGCTTGGTACTTTCTCTATCGCTCAGTTCCCGACGGGATGGTTCGACGAGAAGCCGGAAATTCAAGAAGTGATCTTGATCGATCCCATGGGACGCAAACTTCAGGTTTGGCTCAATATGAAGTTGCGCCTGATCTTTGGTTTCTTCGATTGGTGGCTCGATCAAGCCGTTGAATCCGGCGCAGTCTTCCAGTTGACGCAAACGGGCCAGCCGAACGTGTTCGACTTCCAGTGGCTTGACCAGACAGATCCCGTTGTTTACATCAGTAATCAGCGCATGGAAGAACTGCGTGAGATTGCCGAGCGAGCGGAAGGCATGTCCACCTTTGACATTCTGCGCGAAGTAATGACGCACTGGGGCAAGGGCGCCGACTTCCTCACGATTTTGTGGGAGATCAACGTGGTACGCCGAACCAGCCGACGCTTACTAGCTTCGCTTCTCAGTAGTTACGTCTGTTTCTATCAACGATCGGGCTCGCCGGTTTGGCACTACGATCACAAGAAGGTCGAGCAAGGCTTCGACAAGACCAAGAAGAAGTTCATCAAAAAGGACTAACGAACATAACGCAACCGCGTCATAATTCGCGGTTGCGACCCAACTAAACCCATGGCTAACCTCAAATCATCTAAGAAAGATCTGCGAAGAATCGCGAAGAAGCGCGTCCGCAACCTCTCGAAGCGCACAGCGCTCAAGACATACGTGAAGAACGTCCGAAAGGCAATGGAAGCGGGCGATGCCACCACGATCGAGTCGACGCTTGTCCGCGCTCAGAAAAACATTGATCGTGCTGCCCAGAAAGGCATCATTCACAAGAACCAAGCCCGACGACGCCTCTCAAGAATTGCGAAGGCGGCGGCAGCCGCCAAGGCTTCCTAACTCTCTCAACTGCGTTAGTCATTGGGTTCAACCTTCGGCCAGTAGAATGGGATCATGATCCCGCTACTGGCCGTTTTGGCGCAATCTGCCTCCGGCCTAGCCGTCGATTACGTTCCCTTTCAGGGCCTCAGTGTCAAACTGGATGGCGTTCCCATCGTTCTGAACTCCTCTTTCCAGTACTACGAAGACAACTGGGCGCGCGGAATCTATAGTTCGTATTGGAACCCAGTCGAGATAGACCGCCCGAATTCTCAAACCGTGCGAGTCCGTTTTCAGGCGCAAGCCGATTACGTTTCGGGTAGTCAGGTCTATACAAGGACGGCGGACGGCGTCAAAGGCACCTTTGAATTCGAGTGGAAAGGTACCAAGCCGGTAAGGGTCGAACACACCGCATCCGTTCTATGGTCTCCCTTCTTTGAGGCCGCCCCCATCACCCAAGATGGGATCGCAGGGGCCCTAATAGGTAGCGAGGTCCGCCGGGGAAGTTCGGTTGAAGATCGACTCATCGGTCGGCGAGCCGAAGAGATGGTCTTTGATGCTCCGAGGGCCCGAGTCTCCATCTCAAGTTCCCAACCAGCAATTCTTTACGATGCCCGGGGCCATACCCAACCTTGGGCGGAAGGCAAAGAGGTTGCATGGTACGGGTTTCAAAACATGCCGATCAGACCCGGCGAGATCCTGACATACACAGTCGAGTGGAAGGTCAGTCCTAAACGGCTACCCGCCACCGCGCCGATCGAGTCGTTTAGTCATGAACCGGTGATCTCTAACCGTGTGAAGCGTGCAGAGGCGGCCGCGATTCCGCTTATCCCCCAACCAAAGGATCGCCGCGATGGCGCGGGAAACGTGAATCTTTCTGGTGGAGTTCGATTCGCGGGCGAAAGTGCGAGCCTCTTACAAAGAGCCTTTGATGAAGTAATCGAGTCAAGGTGGCAAGTGCCGGGTGGCACCGCTTTCCCTGTTCAAACAAGGCTCGGTGGAAGTCTCCCCGCCGACGGCTACTCATTGTCGATCACCATAACCGGTGCAACACTCGAAGCGCGCGATGTGGCGGGTCTTCGCAACGGAGCCATGACTCTCGCGGGGCTCGTCAAGCCGTCAAGTGGCCAACTGATTGTGCCGCAGACAACTATTCGGGATTGGCCGAGTCTTGGCTGGCGAGGCGTACACATGTTTGTCGGCCCGGAAGCGTTGACCTTCCAGTCGCGGCTGATGAAGCAAGTGCTCGCACCGGTCAAGTTCAACAACGTGGTTTTGCAATGCGAGCGAACGGACTGGACTACTCAACCGGGGATCAAAACGGCGATGACCATGTCTCGGGAAGATCTGCGGTCTCTTGTCATTGCGTATCGGGAGCATGGCATTGAGCCAACGCCGTTGATCCAGAGTCTCGGTCATCTCGAGTGGTTCTTTGCAAACAACAAGAATCTTGATTTCGCTTACAACCGTGACGTTCCCTATACACTTGACTCTAGGAAGCAAGCGGCCAGAGAAGCGATCAAATCAATCTGGCTTGAGGCGATTCAGCTCATACAGCCGAAGACAATTCATATAGGGTTCGATGAAATCGGAAATCGGGGTATGCCGAACGATCGATTCCTGAAGACGCGGCTTTGGCAAGCGATGCTCCCAGAACTCAAGGCGATCGCGACCGCAAACCGCATAGATTTGATGCTATGGGGCGATATGATGCTTGCCCCTGGCGAGGCGAACGATGCTATCCACGGTGACGATGCGGAGAATGCTTCGGCACGTCGGAATCTACTTCCACCGGAAACGTTCATCGCCGACTGGCACTATGAGAATAACCCGAATCCGGATCGCTACAAATCTTTGGCTTTGTGGAAGAGGCTCGGTCAACGACCGATTGCGGCTACTTGGAATCAGCCGAACAACATTTATGGTTTCGCGCACGCCGCGATTCGAGAAGGCACGCCTGGTTTGCTCCAGACAACATGGGCGGGATACGAGAGCAACGAACGTGCGTTCATCAGCGGATTCCCGCAGTTCGCTGCCTATCTGCTTGCGGCGGAATACGCCTGGAGTGGCAGGCAAGATCGACCAGAGCAGTTGCCGTACAAGGTCACCGAAGTGCTCAAGCGGATGTACTTTGACGGCCCCCAACCCGTTCGTGACGTCTCGGGCACGATGTGGGCTCTTGGGCAGCAAACGACTGAGGTGGCGGGTTATCAGTTCCGGACCGGAAGCCCCTTAGCATTCCTGAATCAACTACGAAACGATGGATTTGTCCGACCCAAAGAAGTACGGGTTCCCGTTGAACGGCGAGTCAGCCAAATCAACTTACTCCTTGATTGTCAAACTTGGTTGTTCGAAGGCGAAACTGCGGGGGTCGTTGAAGTTGCGCTTTCCGATGGATCAACGCAGCCGTTTCCGATCCTTTATGGTCATGACATTCGGATGCGTCGAGATCAACGACCGACCTACCGAACAGCGAACGAGAACGGCTTGGCCGTTATGAACCTGAAACTGAAAGGTGAAACGGTGCGGGAGATTCGGCTCATTGCGGCAAATCCAAACGCGGGACTGAGACTGCACGGAATGTCAGTGCAATGAATTCCTTTGTGGGTTCGGTCTTCCCGGGTGCGGTCTGGGCTGCATTCGACAAGAATGAGACCGTCATCCGGACTTACGGGCGGATGTCATACGCAACCGACGCGATGCCCATGGCCGTGGACTGCATTTTCGATTTGGCGAGCCTCACGAAAGTGATGGCGACGTCGATGGTTCTGCTTAGCCTGGCTGAGGACGATGCGTTTGATTTAGACGCTCCAATAGCCGATTTCTTTCCTTCGTCTCCACACCGTCAGGTAACGATCCGAGACCTTCTCGAACATCGGAGCGGGCTACCTGATTACTTCCCGAAAGATCAAATCCCGAAGGGGCGTGACGCGCAGGACAAATGGATCGTTGATTCGTTAGGAAGGAAGTGCGACGGTATCAATACGACGCGGTACTCGTGTCTCGGCTTTCTCCTTCTTCAGACGATTGCGGAGCAGTTGGGTGGTGCACCGTACGACGCTTTGTTTCAAGAACGAGTCGCAGCACCCCTACAATTGACATCAACGTTTTTCAAGCCTAGTTCACAGTACTTCGACCGAATCCCGCCCACAGAGAAGAGAGATGCTTATCGAGAAGAACTGGAGGAGCGTGTTTTAGGAAGATTGCGTCCCTGGCCGTTCGTGCAAAGCGAGGTTCACGACCCGGCGGCTTTTTGCCGTGGAGGGGTGAGCGGTAACGCAGGGCTCTTCGGATCGATCGGAGATCTGGTCAAGGTTGGTCATTGCTGGCTGAAGAACGGAGAAGGGGTTTGTTCACCGACTCGTTTCCGCGAATGGACGCAGCCTCGTTACTCAGGATTTCGAGGACTAGGATTTGATGTTGCTGAGCCTAATGGACCGGTAGCCGAGGGCGGGTTCACGGTTGGAGGCGCGTTTGGGCATCACGGATTCACGGGCACGTCACTTTGGATCGACCCAGTGAGAGGCATAGGATGCGCTCTACTTTCCAACCGAATCCATCCTACATCAACAGGAGAAGGAATCAACCGGGCTAGAACTCATGCCATCATCCAGTCACTTGCAGTTCTCGATTCCACTGATTCAAGAGGATCGCAATCATTTGCGTGAACAAATTCCCTTGAGGATTGGTCATACTTGCCAAGGGTTCTAAGGCCGCATTTGCTCTCCCCTAAGCGTGCTGAGGAGCCCTCTTTTTTTGGACTGACCAGAGATTCTGGTCAGTCCGTTTTCGTCAAGAGAGTTCGTCGCCAAGCACCGGAAGCACTTCGTACAGATCGCCGACGATACCAAGGTCAGCAATGTCAAAGATCGGCGCATCGGCGTCGGTATTGATGGCGACGATCAGTTTGCTGTCCTTCATCCCCGCCATGTGCTGCGTGCTTCCACTGATGCCAGCGGCGATGTAAAGATCTGGCGCGACGATCTTGCCGGTTTGGCCCACTTGCAATTCGTTGGATGCAATGCCCGAATCCACGGCCGCGCGGGTTGCACCTGCCGCACCGCCGAGTCGATCGGCGAGCCCGCCAATCACCCGTTCAAAGGTTTCTGCATCTTTCAGCGGTCGCCCACCGCTCACGATAACCTTGGCTTGCGTCAAATCGGGTCGACCTCCGGCTTTCTCGCTTACTGAGATTCTGGCGGTTCGCCCCGACGGTGTAAGTGCGGCGACTTGAGTTGGGCCGTTGGTGGCTTCATTTGCTTTCGGGAATCCGGCCGGACGAACTGTCATCAAAACGGGTTCCCCAGACACTTCGACCGTGGCGAGGACAGATCCCG
>JAHBTC010000139.1 GCA_019638835.1 Fimbriimonadaceae bacterium | reverse complement strand
ACACTATCATGCATGCTTGAGCCCGTGACCGCGACATGGCTCCAGGTGTCGCCGCCGTCGGGCGTGAACCACCGCTCAATTTCAAATCGAGCACCGACAGGGCGGCTGAGATAAACAAACCTTGGGTCTTGCGGATCAAGCACGGCACCGCCTGAATAATGAGGTTCGCGTTCGGTGGTGCCTTCCGGCGTCTGCGGAAACCATTTGCCGCCGAACACAACTGGACGATCCACCCATCGTCGCCCATCCCATCGAGCGTATCGGTAGTAGTGGGAATCTTCCCGAGGCAGGCGACTATAGGTGATCACCGGCTTACCGTCCTGTGATACGGCCACATCCCAAATCCACGCGCGCACCCCTTCGGCCTTTCCGTCATACACGACATCGGCTTCATTTGGTTCGATGGGTAGTTCGCTCATCCGTGAAATCAACCTTCCGGTTGAAGACCGTATCGCGTCACGCTCATACTTGATGTAATAGATAGAGTTGGTCGGTTCATTACGTGGATGACCATCTGTGAAGGCGATGTGGATCCGAGAGTCTCCGTCACCGGCGATCTTGGTGTAGGGCCGGTTTCCTGGTGAGTCGCCTTTCGGCGAGACAAGAATCTGTCCTTTCGACCAGGTCTGTCCAAGGTCGTCGCTAGTCGCAAATGTTGGTTTCCAGTTCATCCCACGCCAGAACAAGTAGATACGATTGCGCTCGTCCCGCAACATTTGCGGGTTTGGGTAGGTGTAACTATTGATCGCCCCGGTTGGCCCTTGATACGCAGGATCGTTTGGGTTGATCTTCTCCGGTTCTGTCCAATCCAAGAGATCCCCTGCCGCATGGGTGTATGAAATGAACATGTCGGGGCCGGTGTGCTTGGTAAAAAAGGCGGCGACTCGACCATCGGGCAAGGGGAGCAAAGCGGGGTTGTCGTGGTCGTCGCGCTCAAATGCTTTGGCGAGAGTGACCTCCTTGCTTTCTTTTGTTGCCGGGTCGTATACATTGAGTCGAATGTCTCCGCCATGACTCACGCTCCCGGCAAGTATCTTGCCTTCAACCCAAATGGCGCGGGGATCGGCGAACCAACACCATGCGCCATCCTGGCTAACGTAATGATCGTGTCCAAACGGCGCGGCAAGCAGAAAGGCAGTGAGGAACATGAGTGTCGAGCAGGGTACCTGTGGCGCAATTCCGATCGAATTCTTGCGAAGTCTCTGGCGATCCGTGATTCAGTAAGGATCGAAAGTACACAATGGAGGATGCGCGAGGACCCGTGATTCAGATTCAGTTGCTCGGGCCATTCAAGGTCTTCCATCCCGACGGGTCAGAAATGCGATTACGATCGCATCGCTCGTTGATTGCAAGGATTGCGGCTGCGAAAGGCGCACCAGTTCCCCGAAAAACAATCTTGTTCGATGCCTGGCCGGGTGTTCCGCTGGAGGTAGCCCAAAACCGATTCCGCGTTGCGCTCAGCACGCTTCGAAAGGTTTTGGGAGAGGCTCTCGTGGAGTCTAGCGACGGCATCGCACTACACGAGGAATTTGTTGATTCCGATCTTGCGCGCGTAGAGCGAGAGATTGCCGATGTTGAGAACGAAGTGGATGAGGCTTCGGAGCGACGTCGCCTTGGATCCCTGATTCCGCTCTTGGAGAGGCGATTCGTTTCCGATGTAGATGAGCCTTGGGTCAATGAGTTCCAGACTGAATGGCAGCATTTGGCACAGCAACAACTGCTCAGGGTGATTGAGTTGGGGTGGAAGGGGAACGACTTTCGACTCGTATCCGATGCCGCGTCGGCAGCCCTTGCCCACGAACCGGGAAGCGATGATTTTTGGATGCATTACTTGAAGGTCAAGGTGCGTCTCGGGGAAAGCGCGGAAGCAATTAAAGAGTTTCTTGTTGCAAGGTCAAAGTTGCAGGCGGACGAAGATACCGACTTCTCGGAAGACGTTCTTGATTTTGCGAAACAGATAAGGCTAGGCAACTACAACTTTGAGACGGCGAGGGAAACGGCGATGAGTCCGCTGGAGAGCGAGTTTCTGAGCCATCTGTTCGAACAGTACTTCGTGTCTGAACCGGAGTCGTTGGCAGTGTTGCTCGGTAATCGTGCGTATCTGGCCGAGCAGTGCAGATACGTCGTTGCATCCCACGGCTTATTAGACCGGCTCTTATGCAAACTTGAAAAGGGCTCAACGGCTTGGCTACGAGTCCATCTCGCTCGACTTGACCTCGCGGGAATTATCAATAAATCGCCCCTTGTCATCGAGATGTGGGACGAAGTCAAGTCGATGGAGATGTCGAATCCCATGCGGGCCACCTACTTAGACATCGTGAGTTTTGCTCGCTTCACTCTCCGAGACTATAGGGGCGCGATTCGAGACGTCGAAGAAATGATCGGTCTATTGAGCGAAGACAAGAACGGAGCGCAACGTCTGCTGACCAATAAGGCGTCGTTTTTGTGGCACCTTGGCGACTTCGAAGAAGCAGACCGACTATATCAACTCTCAACGGAGGCTTGCGAAGGTATGTCCGGTCCCGGAGCCCAGATTCGACTGTCGGCAAATCAGCTCAACCAGGGGTTTAGCCGAATCATGCAGGGCAAATTGGAAGAGTCTCTGCCATACCTAGAAGAAGCCTCCGAGGTTTTGCAAACGCTCCGACATGAGACGGGTATCGCCATGTCTTTGTCCGCCCTCGGATACGTAAGATTTGCAGTTCTCGATGACGTGAACGCGTTGAAGATGACCTGCCGAGGACTGAAGCTGAGTTACCATCTCAAGTTTGAGCGATCGCAGCAAATCGCCTTGGATTATGCGGCCGCAGCATTCGCACATGCGGGCGAATACGGGATGGCTCAATCGGTGATCGACTATGCCACCAAGTGGAGAGACCGAACCGACCACGCTTTTTCGGTGGCCGAGTCTATGCTCCGGGATCGAACTTTGGCCGCATGTAGCGGCAACGTGAGGGTCAACAACTACCTTGACGATCTTTCAGTCCCTGACGTGCTCTGCGAGGTCGTACGGAACTTGAGAGCGATTGAGAACCGGAAGGGCCCAGAAGCAACGATGAATAGTGGATAATATGCAACCACTGGGTTGCATATCGTGAAGGACAACATCGAGCAAAGTATTGTCATTCGGGCCCCGATAGAGAAGGTTTACCAAGCCCTCTCGGATGCACGAGAGTTCGGAACTTGGTGGAACAATCGAGCGGTCGAAGGTGACTTTCATGTTGGGTCGCAGCCAATCTTGGACGAAGGCGAGTACGGACGCTTCCGCATTGCGATAGTGGCAGCCGAGCCTCATTCGTACTTTGCGTTTCGCTGGGTATCAGGCATGGCTTTCGTGCCCCAAGGATTCACCGGAGATCCTTTGGAGCACCCAAATACGCTTGTCGAGTTCAGGTTAGAAAGCGTTCCTGAAGGTACGAGGGTGGATCTGAAGGAAAGCGGATTTGCGTCGCTACCCCCAGAGTATGCGGCCCAGAATCTTGAGGACAACACTGGCGGCTGGGACGAGCAAATGGAACGTCTGCGCAACTACTTGCAGTCAGGAAAAGCAGATTGAGCGAGGTTCCCGATTTCATTGAGCGATCGCTTGAGATCGTGGCCCCGATTGAGAGGGTTTTTGATGCGATCGCGAATCCTAGTCAAGTTCAGCAGTGGTTCTGTCAAGCCGTGGAGGGAGACTTCAGTGCAGGCGGAAAGCCGATCTTGGACTTCGGCGATCATGGGCGTTTTCGGGTAGCGATCGTTGCTTCGGAGCCTCCGTTTTATTGGGCGATGCGCGGGCCCGCCGTCGCTATCTCCGATTTGACGGAAGACGCCGATCCACTTAGCGCGAACGGAACTCTCGTGGAATACCGGCTTGAGTCAACGGACCGGGGAACTCGCGTCACGGTGCGCGAAAGTGGATTCCAATCGCTGCCCGCTGACATCGCAAAAACCCAGTACGAAGGCAACTGTCACGGATGGGACTACCAGATGCCCCGGCTACGTGGCTTCGTGGAATGCGGGCACCCGGAATGAGTGCCGCCCCCCTCTTTCGCGCGCTGGGAGACGAAACCCGATTGCAAATCCTTGAGCGTGTCGGCAGCGACCCCCAGCGAATCTCTGACATTGCCATTGGAATGTCCATTTCGCGACAGGGAGTCCGAAAGCATCTCAACATTCTTGAGGATGCGGGACTTGTGCGTCTGGAGGCAATTGGGCGAGAAGTTCAGGTGACGGCGCAACCAGACGGATTGGCGGAAGGTCGCCGGCTTATTGCCCAGATCGAATCCCGGTGGGAAGAAAGATTACGTCGCCTAAAGGCGTTTGTCGAGAATGTCTAGCTTTCACTCTTCGCCTTGAGGCCGTTCAAAAACTCGGCCCAAGAAGCTCGTAAGCCATCCGCTTCTCCACGCGCTTGGATTCGAGAAGACATGACGTTCATCAACGTCTTACCTTTGTTGTCTTGGAACTGGACATCCGTCGTAATCGGGGAAGTGATTCCCGGGTGCTCCCAAGTGAAGCGGAGATCTTTGTTTGGACGAATCCGAGTAAACGTTGCTTTGCAACCGCCGCCGCATGAGATTGTTCCGCCTTCGTTCACGTCTTGCTGAGCGTCATCGCCGAATAACTCGGCAAAGGTTGCCGGATCAGTCCAGGCGGCATACACCTTTTCGACC
>JAHBTC010000138.1 GCA_019638835.1 Fimbriimonadaceae bacterium | reverse complement strand
TCGGCAGGTTGTTCGCCAGAGGTTTATCTGAACGATAACCAAGTGCGTACTCACCCTGCAAGACGGTATGAATCTCGTGCGTCCCTTCGTAAATCATGGCTCCACGACTGTTTCGGAAGTATCGCTCCACCGGAAACTCGTCGCAGAATCCGTATGCGCCGTGAATCTCCACCGCATCATTGGCTGCTTGAAATGCGTTGTCGCAGTTCACCCACTTCGCCATGCTCACTTCTCGCGTGTGTCGCTGGCCAGTGTTTTTCATCCAGCCGACCTGATAGTAGAGAAGTCGTCCGATATCACGTCCTCTTGCCATCTTTGCAATCATCTGCTGAACTAACTGTTTCTTCCCGATCACTTCACCCTGAACCGACCGATCATTAGCGTATGAGACGCAGGCGTCCAAGCACGCGGTGATGATTCCTACCGCTCCAGCGGCGACGGTGTATCTGCCATGGTCGAGTGCGCTCATCGCAACCTTGAATCCGTCCCCTTCTTGTCCAATCATGTTCGCCGCTGGAACTCGAAGGTTGTCGAAAAAGATTTGCCCTGTGTTCCCGGCGCGCACCCCGAGTTTGCCTTTGATCGGGCGACTTGAGAAACCTGCGCGGTCACGTTCTATGATAAACGCCGCATAAGGTGCTTTGGCGTTCGTTTCGGTAAGCCGTGTCACGACGAGGAACTGGTCCGCATAGTCAGCGAGGCTAATCCAAGTTTTCTCGCCATTTATCACGTAATCGTCTCCTTCGCGCCGGGCAGTTGTTCGCAGGTTCGCCGCATCTGAACCTGCATTCGGTTCCGTCAACCCGAATGCGCCGACTTTTGCACCGCTGGCAAGGTCAGGGAGCCACTTCATCTTTTGCTCTTCAGTGCCCCATTGAAGCAGAGTCAGACTATGAAGACCGCTATGCACGCTCAGAACAACCCGGGCGGTCGTGTCGGCTCTTTCTAGCTCTTCACACGCGATCCCAAGCGAAATGTAGTCGGTGTCAGTGCCTCCATACTTTGCGGGGATGCCGAGTCCAAGCATGCCCCCTTCACCCATATCTTTCAGGGTCTTTGCATCGCTCTCGTGAGCGCGATCTCGCTCGGCGAGACCGGGGACAATCTTCTGTTGTCCAAAATGATAAGAAGCCTCGCGAATCTGTTGGTGCTCGGCGGTGAGCCCGAAATCCATGTACAGATTGTGACGCTACAGAGGGTTTGATTCTTCGGAAGAGCAGGGAAGTGGAACATTCGACCCGTGCCATCTGGTAAGACTTGCCCGATGGTTAGGCATTGTTGGTGGACTTCTGCCACCGTTTTCGCGTTAGCGGTGACTTCCTTCGCGCAACCGGGCGACGCCACTTTGGCGCAAATGCTCACGGAGTTGCAGCCTCGAGAACTTGGACCAGGAACCATGGGCGGTCGTATCATGGATCTAGCCGTTATCGAAGACGACCCGCGCATTTTCTATCTGGGTGCAGCCGCCGGTGGCGTATGGCGCACGACAAACGGAGGCATGACGTTTGAGCCGATCTTCTCGCAGGAGGGAAGCGGAAGCGTTGGCGCAATCGCCGTGAGCCAGAAAAACCATGATCTGATCTGGGTCGGCACAGGCGAGGCGTCCAGCCGAAACACGACTCTCTACGGGGACGGTATCTACAAGAGTACCGATGGAGGGAAGTCTTGGAAGAAGATGGGGCTCCCGGATAGTCGCCAAATAGGAAAAATCCGAATTGATCCCAACAACGACGATGTCGTGTTTGTTGCGGCGCTTGGACAACTTTGGGGACCGAACAGCGAGCGGGGACTATTCAAGACCACTGATGGAGGGGCGACTTGGAAGAAGGTTCTTTACGTCGACGAGAATACGGGAGCAGTTGATGTTGATATCGACCCCAAGAATCCCAAGAACATGATCGCTTGTTTATGGGATCGCCGGCGCAACGCATGGAACGTACAGACAAGGGGCGGCGGTTCGGCCATGTATCGGTCGACAGATGGCGGCAATACTTGGACCAAAGTGTCTCGCGGACTGCCACAGCAGATCGGTCGTATGGGGGTGGACTATTACTTCTCCAATCCGAAGGTTGTTTACGCAACGATCGACGGTCTCGATGGCGGCGTCTTCAAGAGCGTGGATGGCGGAGAATCTTGGTCTCGACAGAGCAATCTCAATCCGCGACCATTCTATTTTAGCGAAATCCGAGTTTCCCCGAGGAATGAAAATCGGCTCTATGTGCTAGGCGTAAGCCTTCACATTTCAACTGATGGTGGCCATACGTTCCGACAGCAGAACGATAACGTTCACAGCGACTGGCATGCATTTTGGATCGACGAGAACGACGGCAACCATTTGATCGCGGGTACAGATGGTGGCGTATCTCAAAGTCGGGATGGCGCAAACACTTGGGAGTCATTCACTCAGATGCCCTTGGGCCAGTTCTATCATGTCTCGGCAGACAACCGGAAGCCGTACTGGGTTTACGGCGGGCTCCAAGATAACGGTAGCTGGGCTGGGCCAACCCAAACTCGACGCGGAGGCGTGATTGCGGAGAACTGGATGAGTGTTGGCGGTGGTGACGGATTTACCGTTTATCCTGACCCTAACGATTGGACGACGGTGTACTCAGAAAGCCAGGGAGGCGCATTGCAACGACAGGATGTTCTCCGAGGCGGAGGTCGTTCCATTCGAGTGCGAGATCAAGATCTGCGCTTCAATTGGCATACCCCTTTCATCCTGTCTCCACACAATAGCCAGACCATTTACGTCGGTTCTCAATACCTTTATAAGTCAGTGAACCGGGGTGATATTTGGCAGCGCATTAGCCCAGACCTGACCACGAACGACCCGACGAAGCAACTGCCTCCTGTGGGAGACATTCAGAGCAGCGCCGAGAACCACTGTACGATTGTCGCGATCAGCGAGTCACCCCGGATTCCTGGTGTGATTTGGGTCGGCACAGACGACGGCAACGTTCAGGTCACAGAAGACGGCGGGGCGACATGGACAAATGTCAGGCCAAATGTTCCGGGCGTACCCCAGTTCACTTACGTGCGAACAGTGGAAGCCAGTCGCCACGCTGATGGTCGGTGCTACGTCGCATTTGACGGCCATCGGAACAACGACTACAAACCGTATGTGTACGTGACCGAGGATTACGGAAAGTCTTGGAAGGCCCTGAGCGACAATCTGCCGCTCAGTTCGTCCACCTACGTTTGTCGCGAAGGAATCATCAACCCAGACCTGCTCGTAGTTGGTGGCGAGTTCGGAATGTGTTTCTCGATTGATCGTGGCGAATCATGGGCGAAGTATCAAACCGGAAACTGGCCGACCGTTAGGGTGGACGATTTCTATCTGCACCCGCGAGAGAATGATCTTGTCATAGCCACGCACGGTAGGAGCCTTTGGACGGTACCGATCCGGGCACTCGAACTGACGACGCCAAGCAACCGAAACGAGAAGCTAGTTGCATTCCGCCCGCAGGACATCTACAAACTGGGTCGGATCTTTTCGGGTTGGTTCGGCGGCGACCGGTCTTGGATGTCCCGCAACACTCAACCGGGAACTATCCTCCATTACTGGATGGCGGACGGCGCAGATGGTCGAGCCCAAATTCGGATCGAAAATCCAGACGGCACTGGCGGATTACCGGTGCTGAGTGGCACGGCCAACAAGGGCCTAAACTCCGTTTCCATCAACGGCAACGTGATTCAGCCTGGGGATTATGGAGTAACTGTGTCCGTTGGCGAATTGACGGCTCGAACTTCGCTCCACGTCGAGGACGTGACCGAAGCACTTCGACACGACATCGGACTCGACTAATCGAATCTGAGAGCACAAACGGGAGAAGGGCGAAAGCTCTTCTCCCGTTCCTATTGCGATAACAAGTGAATGGTAGGAGAGGACATCATTATCCTTCGCTAGACATCATATTGTCATAATAATGATTATCAGAAATGACGTTGGGAAAGGAAAACGCACCAGTGATGTACCGGTGCGTGTCAAGCGCTGAGTCGGTTGAGCAGGCCTTCCGCCGTTCGGGCGAGGTGCTCTACTTCTGAGAACGGATCAGATCCGTCTTTGTGTCGCTTCGTCGCCAGCGCGATCACGGCAACCCCAGCGGCCACTCCGACAATCGCCCACGGCAACCATGATGAGATGCCGCCACGATGCTCGACTTCATAGACTTCGTTGTCACTCTGTCGTTCCATAAATGTCCTATCGGCAAGAAAATGATCTGACTGCAGACCAATCCTTGTCAAGTTCTACGTCATACGACACTTGTCGCCGCTGGTTTCGTTCCCATTACGCCCAATTTCGCGGGGTAAATGCCGCGCGAATCTAAACTCTTGCTATATGTTTGACACTCTGACCAAGCGACTGGGCGGACTTGTCCATCGTTGGAGGGGCCGTGGAAAACTGACCGAAGAGGACGTTAAAGAAGCGCTCCAAGAGGTTCGTACTGCACTTCTTGAGGCTGATGTCAACTTTCGGATTGCCAAAGAGTTCGTTGCGAGAGTCCGAGAGAGAGCCGTTGGCGAAGAGATTTTCGCCAGTCTCACCGCTGACCAGACCCTTATAAAAGTGGTTCGAGACGAACTAATCACTCTCCTTGGCACAGATACCACTCCCACGAACTGGGGTTCCTCCCCGCCCACTGTCGTCCTCATGGTTGGACTGCAAGGTTCCGGAAAAACGACAACAACCGCAAAGCTCGCGAAATGGTTCATCAAACAGGGTAAGAAGCCACTGCTC
>JAHBTC010000137.1 GCA_019638835.1 Fimbriimonadaceae bacterium | reverse complement strand
AGAGAATTTCTTCGAGCGAAGACTTCAAGTCTGCTGAAATCGCATCTGGAGTGCGCAAGTGGGACGGTGCGACCGCCCATCCCTCGAATGGCCACTCACCTGGTTCCTCGCGTCGCAATCGACTTGCGACCCGCCGATTCACCACTGCCACCTCGTGCGTGTAGTCGTATGGCGCACGGCCGTTGTTTCCTTTGTCGAGAAGATCATGGCTCATGGCCGCGATATCTTTGACGTAACAATCTTGGGCGCCGCTGACCCACTTCCGAGCGGCTTCGCGAATACTGCTCATGCCCTGTACTTTACTCAGTACGCGTCCCTACCGGGTAAGTTCACGACTCATGTTGTTGCCCATCATGGTGTCCGTTCTCCAAAGTGCCGAGTCTACGCCTTCCATCATCCCGCAACCCGCATCGATGGTGGTCAAGAGCGGTTCGTTTACGATCACCTCTGAGACCACGCTTGTATCGTCGGGCCTTGCGTCCGCGCCGGCTACTCTTTGGCGGCGGCAGGTCGAGCCAGCGTTTGGGTTTACGCTTCGCGAAGGAAGTGCCAGATCAAATGTGATCGAGGTCATCGTCACGGACCGATTGGCTTCCCAAAACCCTGAGGCATACACGCTTAGTTCGACAAATAACGGTGTCCGAATCCAGGCGAGAACCGCACAGGGGGCATTCTACGGACTCCAAACCTTACGGCAACTCCTTCCGGTGGCGGTGTTTAGCGATGCCAAGCAGCCAGGTCCATGGACAATTCCAGCGGTCGAGATTCAAGATGAACCCCGATTTCAATGGCGCGGAAGCATGATGGATGTTTGCCGCCATATGATGCCCAAGGAGTTCGTGAAGAAGTATATCGACCTTCTCGCGATGCACAAGATGAATCGGTTCCATTGGCACCTCACCGAAGATCAAGGGTGGCGAATCGAGATCAAAAAATATCCGCGACTCACGAGTGTGGGGGCGTGGCGCGCAAATGTAGATGAACAAGACAACGCAAATCCGCACCGATATCGCTATCAGGCGATGTTCAATAATCCCGAAGTTTACGGCGGATTCTTCACCCAAGAAGAAGTGAAGGAGATCGTCGCGTACGCTGCTGAGCGATACATTACGGTAGTCCCTGAGATTGAAATGCCAGGTCACGCCACAGCGGCGCTTGCGGCTTATCCCGAGCTAAGTAACGATCCTAGTCGAACTTATGAAGTTGGAACTCGATGGGGAGTTCTGCGAACGGTCTTCAATCCCGAGGAATCCACAATCAATTTTCTCAAGGATGTGCTTGACGAGGTGATGGAGTTGTTCCCTTCGGAATACATTCACATCGGCGGCGATGAGTGCCCCAAAGACGAGTGGCAGGCGAGCCCGAGAGTTCAGGAGTTGATGAAGGAGCGTGGCCTCAAGGACGAGCACGAGATGCAAAGTTGGTTTATCAAGCAGATTGATGCCTACTTGACAAGCAAGGGACGTCGTCTCGTGGGTTGGAGCGAGATTCTCGAAGGCGGACTCGCCCAAAACGCCACGGTGATGAGTTGGCTTGGTACGTCGGGAGCGATACAGGCCGCCCGCGCCGGCAACGATGCCATCATGGCGCCGACCAGCCACCTCTATTTGGACTACTACCAGTCCATGGATCGAAGCGCAGAGCCTCAGGCGATCGGGGGGTGGGTACCGCTATGGAGAGTCTACGAGTTCGAGCCAGTCCCAGACGAACTCACTCCTCAGGAAGCGAAACATATTCTTGGCCTACAAGGACAAATCTGGACGGAATACATCCAGCATCCAAAGCAGTTTGAGTACATGGCTTTTCCGCGGGTGACCGCGATCAGCGAAACCGGTTGGACCCCGAAAGCCAGCAAAGATTTCGATTCTTTCTGGGCGCGGTTGAATGTCCATCTCGATCGCCTCGCACTTCGCGACGTGATGTATCGAAGACTGGACTCTTCGCAACGACCACCCATTGCGCGTTGGTCTACCGGCGAATTCAATCCAACTGCCGAAGAGCGCGAGTTCGACGTGACTTCATTGATGTCAACGCCGGGCCAGTATCAAGTTCGTTTCATCTTCCAAGGTGGCGCCCATCGCCTTGATATCCAGGCCGTACGTGTCACCACCGCCGGAAGTATGGTCTTCGAGAGTGCTGAACCGAAGGCTGCGGGCGGGCAAACAAGTACGGCAACTTATCCATTCCGATGGGAAGGCGGTCTAGGCAAAACGATCTTGACGCTAACGGCCCGCGCGGACGGAGGCTCAGATTCAAATGGAATCATCCTCGTGGAGCGAACGGGAGATTAGACTGATATGGAAATGCCTCCCAGACTTCTTGAGAAGTTGATGGGAGGCATTCCTTTCGGAACAGTTAATTAGCGGTCGTCGTCGCCGCCGCGACCGTTCCCGTTGCCACGACCATTACCGTTTCCGTTGCCTCGGCCATTTCCCTGACCATTGCCCCGATTGTTGCCGTTGTTGTTGCGCCAGTCGTCTGTCGCTCGGAAACTAAGGTTGAACGACTCATTGTTCGTTCGCCCACTGAGATCAACCGAAGTGACCTGATTCGTTCGATTGTCGATCCGAATCGTGCCGCGACCCGACGCCTCTTGGCGACCGTTTACGTCGTCAACGCGAAGGCTGATGCTGTTTCCTTGCTCCGTCCAACTTCCATTCCACTCATAGTTCGAGCGATCCGCATTCCGGATGGTAAAGCGACCATTCGGACTCAAGATCACACGTACTGAGTTGGCGTCGAAGCGGTTGCGTCCAAATGTGAGCGTTCCTCGCCCGAAGATCGTTTCGTCTCGACGACCAAATCCGTTCGAGAAGTCAAGCTGGAATCGCTGGCCATCGGCGAAGCCGTTCACATTCACGCGTTCGACTCGTTGCCGGTCGTATGACAACTGAATGTTTCCTTGACCTCGAACATCTCGTCGACCAAGGCCATCGAAGACGGTGATCGGAATGGACAAGCCGTTTGTATTGCCGTAGTTCGCGACAATCGTGTACTGTCGTGAAGCATCGAATGCGATGTATACGCGTCCGTCGCGACGGAATTCTACGTTGGTGTATTGGGGACGGGCGTTTTCGTAACCGAAAGTGAATTGGCCTTGCCCGCGCATATTGGTACGCAACTCAATGGGCTGGTAGTAGCCATTGTTTCCCGGGCGACCGTACCCGCCGTCATCGCCATAGCCGCCATTACCGCCGCTGTACCCGCCGTTTCCGTAGCCGCGAGGAGTACCTCGGAAGTTCACCATCCACCGCTCGTTATTGGTCGAAGCGTCGGCGTAGATCTGTCGAACGTATCCATCGGCAATGTCGATTGAGCCCTCCATCTGGAGATTTCGGCTATTTGGGGCGCGCAACGTGATCTGGTATCGGTCGTCGCGGTTATCGCGCCATGAGCCGTCGAGGCGAATGCGTCCTCGCTCCGTGATAAGGTCCACGGTAAGGCGACCGCCTCGCTCAAGGTTGACGACGGCTTGACGTAGATTGGAGACCCGGTTGGCCTCCACCAAGACGCCCGTGCCATCAGTGGTGGACGAGTGTTGCGCCTGTGCGAGTACCGCTACCGTCAAGGCAACTGCACTGGTCAGACTGCGAATCATGCTCTTCTGCATTTTGATTCTCCTATGCCGAATCAAACGTTTTCGCGGGGGTCAAGATACGATTTGGTCCTTGTTCCGACTGCCTGCAGACTGGAGCTGCGTCGCGGGACCCAGCAATTCTACGGGTTTTCCGAGCGTGTCGAACGAATTCAGTACATCGGATCATGTAGGATAGAGTTGGTTTGGTGGCTTTTTGTCACCGAAGAGGAGAATAACGCTATGCAATCGAAAATGCGATTATTGGCTGCATCTGTAGCCGTGCTTTCGGTAGCCATGTCTCAAGCAATGTTTACAAACGGTGACTTTGAGACGGGTGACTTGACCGGTTGGACCGTGGGATTGACACCAAACGGAGCAACGGTCGTACAAGACGTTCAAGTGTTTGAAACCGTCTTGGGCACGCCGAGCAATGCGGGTCACTTCCGAGTGGGGCAAGCGGTCTTTACGTCAGGAGTCCAAGAAGGAATCAATCTTACGCAACGCCTGACTCTAACGGGAGGTGTCACCTACGACCTGTATTTCGATGTTGCGGCAAACAATACGGGAACGGGTGGAAACTCTTCGGGCGGAGTGTTCACGGCAATCGTTGATGGTGCTTTTGTGGGTTCCTCTTGGAATTCAGGATCAATTAGTGGCCTCACTACCTTGCGAAACTCCGTAACTGGTTCGTTTACTCCGAATACCACCGGTCTGTATGAAGTCGGAATCCGCATTACTCGACCATTCACGACTGGCGCATCAGGTTTGAACCAATACGTGGACAACGCTAGTGTGAGCGCGGTGCCCGAACCGGCAACGATGCTGGCTCTCGGCGCTGGTCTACTTGCTTTGGCTCGACGCCGCAAATAAGACCGTTACAGAAAGACCCTTCCCCAAATTGGAGGAGGGGTCTTTCTTTGTGTTTGATCCTTTATCGGCGGACGGATAGCGAGAAATACTCGCCGTTTGCACGTCCAGATAGTTCGACGGAAGAGATTCGATCGCTCCCACCCTCAAGTCGCAAAGTTCCATTTCCGCTCGCATTGGAGCGTCCAGGAATGCTGTCGACGAAAAGGCTGATCACGCCGTCACGATCTTCTCGCCACGAGCCGTTAAACTCCACGCGCCATCCGTCCTCATTCCGGATTGTAAATCGACCATTTCGATTCAGGATTACCCGAACACGACGCGTGTCCTGACGGTCCCGTCCGATTTCAACGTTGCCACGCCCATCCAGATACTCGTCAAGGG
>JAHBTC010000136.1 GCA_019638835.1 Fimbriimonadaceae bacterium | reverse complement strand
TGAGCATTTCCTGCTCCACCACCGCCGCCACCGGATCCAGCCGGGCCGGAGTTCGTGCCGGGGCCGCCGCCTGCGCCGCCGAAGTTGATCGCTTGAATCTCGTTCGGTGATCCGTACTTATTGATGACCACCAAAGCAACGTCATAGAGCGTGACGCCCACGAGACTTGACTCGGCAGTTCCTCGTCGCGGTTGAGGAGTGCTCTGCGCACTCGCGAAACCCGACAAAACAACCCCGGCCAGCAAAACTGTTCCGATCTTCATTCCCACGTTAAGACTCTTCGATTGCATGGCGATTCCATTGCCTCGCACCCATAGATGCGCCAGACCCATTGGTATGTTACACCAAGAGGCCCCCTGCAGGACCTCGGGTATACCCCGAAAAAACGTCAGGCAGTACTTGGCGTAAGGAAATTCATAGATGGCAGACACACTCGCACTCTCGCAAGACCAGTTCGACGCTGAAGTTCTTGGTTCTGACGTTCCCGTTCTCGTTGACTTCTGGGCTTCTTGGTGCGGTCCCTGCAAGATGATCGGCCCAAGCGTTGAGGAGATTGCCAATGAATTGGCCGGTCAAGCCAAGGTCTACAAAGTAGATGTGGATTCCAACAGCGATCTTGCCCAGTTGTACGGAATCATGAGTATCCCTGCTCTGGTCGTCTTCAAGGGAGGGGAGGAAGTGGATCGAATGGTGGGCGCAGGGCCGAAGGAGCGCATCAAAGAACTCCTGACCCGACACATCTGATTTGTAGTCATAAAGGACGACAATCCGGCCCGGTCCAACGCTTGTTGGCCGGGCCGGGTCTATGATGGACTACCTTGAGTCAGGCCGGGCCTTCGCTCCCCAACGTCGCCAAAGCGGGCGCGATTATGATCGCGGCTCAGTTTCTGAGCCGTTTTCTAGGCTTGATTCGTGACGCTGTCGCCAGTGGCGAGTTTGGTCGTGGGACACTAACGGACGCATACGTCCTTTCTTTCAAGATCCCGGATCTCCTTTTCTTCTTGATTGCCGGGGGTGCGCTCAGTTCTGCCTTTATTCCTGTTTTCAGCGAATACCTGCACACCGATCGGGAGGACGATGCGTGGCACGTGTTTAGCGTGATGTTCACCGTCATGTCCGTGCTGCTCGTCGTACTGATCGCGGCGGCCTGGATCTATGCTTATCCGCTGACGTATGTCGTTGCGGCGGAAGCCACAGACTCACAACGAGCCGTCATTGCCGATCTCAGTCGGATCGTCCTCCCGGCCCAATACGCCTTCTTTATCGGCGGACTCATGTTCGGCACGCTGTACGCAAGGCAAATCTTCACCGTGCCAGGGCTCGGTCCAAACGTTTATAACCTCGGCATCATCTTTGGTGCGATTGTCATTTCAAACTTCGTAACTCCCTCGATTGCGGGAATGAGTTGGGGGGCACTTGGAGGCGCGTTTTTGGGCAATATCGTCATTCCATTCTTCGTGCTCCGGAAGATCGGAGTGAAGTACAAACCATCTTTCGACCTGAAACACGAGGGCGTAAGAAAGGTGTTTCGGCTAATGGCTCCCGTGGTTTTTGGGCTTTCTTTGCCCGGAGTTTTCTCCATCATTATTCAGCGGTTCGGAACGCTATACAACAGCGAAGGGGTGAACACGGCTTTGAACTATAGCAACAATTTGATGCAGGTTCCACTAGGTGTATTTGGACAAAGCCTCGCCCTTGCCGCGTTCCCTGCTCTCGCCCAGTTCTTTGCAACATCCAGGATGGACGCGTTTTCCGACCAACTCGCAAAGACGATGCGCCTTGCCATCTATCTCTCGGTACCCGTCGCTGGGTTGTTCTTGGCGATGCCGGAAGGGATTATCAAGGTCTTGTTCGAGCATGGAGCGTGGAAAGCGGTCGATACGGCCGACACGGCGATTGGGCTTCGGATGTTTGCGATTGGAATTGCGGCATGGTGCATCCAGCCCATCATCATGCGCGCCTTCTTTGCCGTGCAGAAGCCGCTACCCCCGATCATTCTCGGAACGATCACCACCGTCGTGTTTATCATCGGTGCGTGGCTGGTTTCGGCGAGCGGCGGTAGCTACATGTGGCTGGCTCTTGCGGGCAGCATTGCCGCAATCCTCCTTGCCATCATGCTCCTGTTCGCCAGCCGAAAAATTGTCCCTGATTTAGACATACCCGGCGTCACAAAGACGTTTGGGCTCGCCGCAATCGCCGCTCTTTTCGCCGGAGGTGCACTCTATGTTGCCCAGATGTTCTTGCCACAGATGATCGATGGGGCGCACAAGGTCGCGGCGATCGCTGCCGTCGCCATTCTCGGACTGGCTTACGCTTGGGGCTACTACTTCATAACGAAGGCGCTAAAGATGCCCGAGACAACCTATATTGACAATGTTGTCGCCAAGATGAATCGTAAAAAAACGGACTCTTAGGGTCGCACAAGTTCCCGTTAGCCTTGGCTCTCTTGGCTTCGGCTGTCAAACTAAGGTCACAGGTCAATGATGTCCGACGCAGTGATTCTTTCCGGCACTCGCACCCCTGTGGGGTCGTTTCAGGGTGCGCTCTCCTCTCTTACAGGCCCGCAGTTAGGTGCCCACGCAATCAAGGCGGCTCTTGAGATGGCCGAGGTTTCTGGCGATTCCGTGGATGAAGTATTGATGGGTTGTGTGCTCCAAGGTGGGCTTGGACAAGCACCCGCGCGCCAGGCATCAAAGTATGCGGGATTACCCGACCATGTCCCGTGTACGACCGTGAACAAGGTCTGTGGTAGCGGAATGAAGACCGTGATGCAAGCGGCTCAGGCCATTCGTCTTGGAGACGCCGAGGTCGTCGTCGCCGGGGGAATGGAGAGCATGAGCAATGCTCCGTATCTCTTGCCTCAGGCGAGAACAGGATATCGAATGGGGAACGGGCAGATTGTGGACATGATGATCCATGACGGGCTCTGGGATCCGTACAACAACATGCACATGGGATCGTGCGGCGATCTTTGCTCCTCGCAGGAAGGGTTCGATCGGGCGTCATTGGACGCGTTTGCCGCTGAAAGCTACCAACGTGCGCTTTCCGCTCAAGAAAAGGGAATCCTCGCCCCGGAGATCACACCCGTGAGCGTCCCCCAGCGAAAAGGTGATCCCATCATGGTCTCGATTGATGAGGAGCCTGGACGCGGCAACATCGCGAAACTTCCGGAACTACGAGCAGCATTCGCAAAAGATGGCGTGACAACGGCCGGTAACGCAAGTTCCATCAACGATGGCGGCGCTGCCCTGGTGATGATGAGTAGCGAAAGGGCCAAGGCAGAAGGACGTAATCCAATGGGACGCGTTGTCGGTTACTCGCAGCACGCCCAAGCTCCCGAGTGGTTCACAACGGCCCCCGCCACGGCAATCAAGAAGCTACTGCAAAAGCACAACTTGAACGTGAACGACATTGATCTGTTTGAGGTCAACGAGGCGTTCGCAGTGGTAGCCATGCACTCGGCCCGCGAAGTCGGAATTCCGCACGAAAAACTGAATGTCAACGGCGGCGCCGTGTCCATCGGCCACCCGATAGGAATGACCGGCACCCGACTTATTTTGACGGCACTCTACGAATTGAAGCGACGCAGCGGCAAATATGCCGTCTGTACTCCTTGTATTGGTGGCGGCGAAGCGACGGCAATCCTGATTGAAGCCCTCTAAGTCACCGAATCAATAGTTATGCGTGTCCTCTTTTGTTCGGCTGAAGTGGCGCCGTTCGCTAAAGTAGGCGGACTGGCGGATGTAGCGGGTTCGTTGCCGAAGGCGTTACAGGCGAGGGGCCATGAAGTGCGCGTGGTCATGCCTGCGTATGGTCTGATCCTTGAGCGGTGGGCCCCAATCTCCACAACAACATTTGAGGTTCGGATCAATCCATCGTGGACGGCTGAAGCAACGGTTTACGAAATCAAAGCTGAGGGACTCCATCTTTGGCTCATCGATGGTCCCGGGTTTTTCACGGGAATTCAGCGGAGCGAGGACGTTTATTCGCAGGGCCGAGACGCGTATATCTTCTTTGCTCAAGCAGCCCTAGAGGCGTGTCACGCTCTGAACTGGCGACCGGAAGTAGTTCACGCCCACGACTGGCATATGGGATTCGTGCCGGTGTTGCTTCGAGAAACTAGGGGGGGCCGTTGGGATCAGGTTGGCACTTGCTATACGATTCACAACCTCGCCTATCAAGGCGAGTTCGGATTCGATACCTTGGAGGTCGCTGATCTTCCAGGCTCGTTGTTTACGCCAGACCTGCTTGAGGCATACGGTGGCGTGAACTTCTTAAAGTCAGGTGCGGTGTACGCGGATCAAACGAACACCGTTAGCCCGAACTATGCCCAAGAAATCCAAACTCCCGAATATGGCTGTCGTCTGGACGGATTGATGCGTCATCTGCATCATCTAGGGCGCCTGCGTGGCATTCTGAACGGCATCGATGTTCATGGTCATAACCCAATGACCGATCCTGATCTCGCCGCACCATTTAGCGCAGACGATGTGAGCGGAAAGGCAGTGTGCCGAAAGAACTTGCTCAATGAGTTGGGCCTCAGCGAGGATCCTAGTGCACCCGTTCTTGGCATCGTAAGCCGCCTGAGTAACCAGAAGGGTTTTGACCTCGTTATCGCGGCGGCAAACCGCGTCTTGGGTATGGGCACTCGACTTGTCGTGCTCGGTACAGGTGATCCGTGGGCCGCAGGGGAGCTAAGACGATTGGAGCAGTCTTACCCAGACCGAGTCCGGTTTGTTGAAGCCTTTGACGTCCGCTTGGCACAACGGATCTACGCTGGTTCGGACATCTTCCTGATGCCAAGTGCCTTTGAGCCTTGTGGTCTCGGTC
>JAHBTC010000135.1 GCA_019638835.1 Fimbriimonadaceae bacterium | reverse complement strand
AATTCGGCCACTCTCCATGAGCAACGGTCGTCCAACTGTCCCCATCGGTCGAGACCAGAATCTCAAATCTTCTGATCCGACCGTTTGACTGTTCTTGGCGGGGAAGAGCGTCGATACCGATCAGATTGATTGGCTCGCTTAGCTCAAAGTCGGCCTCATGCGGGTGCCTCGGAATGCTTGCGGAATAAGCGGTATGCCAAATCGTATCAGGATTTCCATCTGTTAGGTGTTCTTTCTCACCTTCACCTGGTTCGAACGAGCTTACGCGAGTCGCTTTGATACCGTCTACGACTCTCACCGGAATCATCGGAGTGAGTGTTGCAACCCGAATTGGACTTTGCAGCATTCCTGGAGCGGAGGCAACGGCGGAAATCCGACCACCATCGGGGAGTGCGAACGGTGAATCGAACGAGTCGCCTGCCTCATTAGTGACTCGCGCGGACTGTCCTTCCAATGTCTTGACGACCACGAGCCCATCCTCACCGCGTTCAATCACCGGAGGCAAGGCGACTGGCACCGTTTCTCGGGCAAGTGAATCGGGGGTTGTCGCCGTCACCGGTCGGACGATGACCCTCCACCGAACTGGGCCGGGATGACAAATGTACTGCTCAAGTGGTCCAGGACCGCAACTCGCACCTCCGAGCCCCATCTGCGAGTAATCAAGAGTTAATACGGTTTGGTCTTTGCCCTGCGGAAAAGCGACCTTCTGCGGCTCGCCATTCTCATGTCGGGCATCGTCGATTTCGCGAGGGGTGTAGCGATGGGTGGAGAAGGACAGCGGGCCCTCAGTTGAGATGAGGACACCTGTTCCCTTATGACTCGTCAGCCTCACCCAGCGAACATCTTCTTTGTTTCCGTTCTCTTGCCAGCGCGCGTATTCGGTCCATTGCTCGTCCACGGTTCCGTGATAGAGCCCAACGTCGGCCGACGATTTTCGATCGGGGTAGCTTTCCCAAGGCCCGCGACCTAGCCACTCTACTTGCTCAAATTCAGCAGGAAACTGCCAAATCAGTCCGATGCGCGGCAATGCCGGAAGAACGCCAATAGGGAGCCACTCGTAGTCGATTACGAGAGTTCCGTCATT
This sequence comes from Fimbriimonadaceae bacterium, assembly GCA_019638835.1. Classification (GTDB taxonomy): domain Bacteria; phylum Armatimonadota; class Fimbriimonadia; order Fimbriimonadales; family Fimbriimonadaceae; genus JAHBTC01. The sequence continues at coordinate 3,893 of JAHBTC010000135.1, read as the reverse complement.
CAGTAGCGTGTGGTCGGCGGTCTCGTGAAAACCGGTTCCCTTGAACCCCAATATCTGCGTCTCGGCGGTCCAAGACGCGGCGTTCGGTACATCGTTAAACCGGACAGAGATAGGGTGCCTGGCCAACTGGGAAAGTCCTGAATCCCAGAATGCCTTCTGTAGCCAGACGTCGTTGTCGGTGAAGGCGCGGAAAAGGTTCATCGCCGGTCCTTGCCCTTCTTTGATCAATTGTGTTTCGCCCAACTCTATGCCGACCAGTCGGTTTTCTGATAGAGAAAATGTGTAATGACCTCCAGTGGTCTTAAAAACCGCCCGACCGGGCGTCATACTAATCTCTGGTTGTCCATCAGGAATTGGTTGCATGATCGGCGCTTTGTCCGGTGAAAACACGAACTGGTCGCCCGCAACGACATGTCCCCGCTTCGCCCACTGCGTATCGGTTTTCAATTTGAGTTGAACGAGAATGAAGCGTTCCTGTCCGGGGCCGGCAATCACTGCCTGCAAACTTGGCGGAATCTTGACAACAACCTTTTGTCCCGGGCTCGCATTGATCGGCATCGACGCCGACGTCGCTGAAAGTACTCCGTCCACCGAGATCGTCCAGTCAATGGCGAACTCACTGAGATTGGTAAAGGAGAAACGGTTCTCAACCGATACGCTCTCGCCATCCTCTTCAAGAGCGAACTTTGCCAACTGATAAAGTCGCTTGACTTCAAGAAGCTTCGGCGTGATCTGGCGGTCTGGGAGAATCACTCCGTTGTCGCAGAACGGTCCGTCATTCGGTGTCTCGTCCCAATCTCCCCCATAACCGTACATCCAATCAGGGTGCTGCGGAGGACCGTCTCCAGGGCGGGAAACGCGAAGCGATTGATCCACCCAATCCCAGATGCAACCTCCCATGTTTCTCGGGCTGCTCCAATACGCGTCCACGTACTCTTTGAGATTCCCCATTGCATTGCCCATCGCATGGGCGTATTCGCAAACGAAGAACGGCATGTTGCTGTCGGACTGACCTTGAGCAAGAACGTAGTTCACCGTCGGATACATGACGCTAAACACATCCGTAACTGAGTTATCCCGTTCGTAGTGAATCGGGCGACTTCGGTCGCGACTCCTGATCAAATCGCTGGTCGCCTTAAAATTCACGCCCGGTCCGGCTTCGTTGCCGAGTGACCACATCACAACGCTGGGATGATTCTTGTGGGTTTCAATGAGGCGGGAAGTGCGATCAAGATGCGCTTTCTCCCAGTCGGGATTGTTTCCCAGTGAACGCTCGAGGGAATAGCCCATACCATGGGATTCAATGTTTGCTTCGTCCACGACGTAGATGCCGTACTTGTCGCAGAGGTCATACCATTCGTCTTGGTTGGGATAGTGGCTGCAACGAACCGTATTGATGTTGTGTTGCTTCATCAGCAGGATGTCCTGCTCCATTCGGTTGCCCGCTACTCGACCATGATCGGGATCCGTTTCATGACGGTTGACGCCGAGGAGTTTCACCGCTTTGCCATTCACCCGGAAGACTCCGTCCGCCCAACTCATCTCTCTGAATCCAATCCGGGTAGAAGTTGCGTACTTGACCTGGCCATTCGCAATCACTTCAATGGCAACCTGATACAAGTTCGGTTGCTCGGCACTCCACAACGCTGGCCCGACGACTAGCGTTCTGAGATTGGCCCGCCCCTTAGCTACTTGAGATTCAAATGATTGCCCAACAGGTTGACCATTGCGCAATAGGGTTGCACGTACATGGTCTGCAATGCCATTGACACTTGCTTCGATGGTGAGTTCTGCAGAGGAGAAATCGGAGTTGAGGTCCGTCGTGACAAACAAATCCTCAAGGCTGGAATCCGGCATGTAAAGGAGGTCCACATCTCGGAATATCCCACCGAATCGAAACATGTCCTGATCTTCAAGAAAAGAACCGTCCGTCCATCGATATACTTCCATCGCCAGTTTGTTTTCACCGGGTACGAGGAATGGCGTAAGATCAAACTCGGCTGGTCCCTTGCTGTCTTCTGAGTAGCCAACCTCGCGGCCGTTCAACCATAGGACAAAGCCCGAATACACACCACCGAATCGAATCCGCACTTGTCCACCCTTCCAAGACTCCGGTACTTGGAACGAGTGCCGATACCAACCTGTTGGGTTATACGATCTTCCTGGGCTCGGCGGTGTTGGGGAGTGCGGGTACCTCACATTCGTGTAAATCGGTACACCGTAACCATTCGTTTCCCAGCAACCTGGGACAGGAATGTTTCTCCAATCCCGGTCTTCAAATCTTGATTCGTGAAAGCCGACAGGTCGCTGATCCGGAGAACCCGCCCAACGGAATTTCCACTCACCATTGAGCGACATCACCCACGGTGAGTCCGCTTTACTTTCGGCCTTCGTCGCGGAGGCGGCTTCAGGAAACGGCCATTGAGTCGCGCGAGGGGGGAGTTTGTTGATTCCAACAACGTTCGGATCCTCCCAGACATAAAGCCCGTTTGATTGTAGATTGAGTGCGCTTGACATAAGGAGTAGAGAGACAAGCATTTGCGTCACGCGCCAGCGTTGCGGGCTTTGATTTGGCGAATCTCTTCAAGGGCAGTCGCCAGAGATTGACGCGATGATTGCGGCGTCACGACACTGGGCTTCGATCCTGAATCAAGGCAGTCAATGAAGTCTTTGATCTCAACGAAATAGCCGCCAAGATCGCTAATGTTTCCCCCACCCGTCACCGCCATCGCCGGAAACTCAGGCACTTCAGGCTCGCCGTCCAGACCATAGATGGTCATCGGGCCGTCTTCCATAATCACGGCACCTCTCTCGAACATGGCGCGGATGGTCATCTTGAAGGGGGTCTTCGGAGGCCAACTCCAACCTCCTTCTAGATGTACGACGGTTCCTCCCGAATACAACATCGTTGTAATTGAGTAGCCAACACCTCGCTCATCCACTTGGCCATGGCTCGTCATTTGCTTGGGCTCGCCGAGTAGGTAGAGAGCGTAATCCGTATCGTGAATACGCATGTCGAGTGCTCCGCCGCCCGCGCGCTTCTCATCTGCCTGCCAGTTATCAGTGGCCCAAGAAGGAAACTCTCCATACCGCGTCAGATTCAAAACTTGCAGTCGGCCGAGTCGCCCGGAGTCCACGATATCCTTCAACTTGGCGTATTGCGGCCAGTAGCGAATGCAGTGGCCGATCATCAGGTTTACGCCCGCTTGATCGCAAGCGGCAATCATTCGATCTGCTTCATCGAGGGAGAGTGCCATGGGCTTCTCGCAAATGATGTGCTTGCCGTATTTCGCGCCGATGAGAGTCGCCTCCGCATGCAAATCGGTGGGAAGGCAGACGTCAAGAACCGTTGCATCGGTTTGTTCCAGCGCTGCTTCAACTGAAGGAAATACCTCACAACCAAAGTCTTGCGCGTATCTTGCGGCTTTTTCATCCCTTCGGTCTACACAACCGACGAGCCTTGCATTTGGAAGAATCTGATAAACGCTGCCGTGCATGCGGCCCATGAACCCGCAACCAGCCAATACGATGTGCTGCATTCCGGTAAAACTCTACCGTCTGACTTGGTTGAACTTGAAAAGCAAGGTCCAAATCGGCCAATGTCAGGTGCCGCCCGCAATCGCGGGGAGAAATCGGATGCGTTTAGTCACTGCTTGGTTCGTCTTTCTCGTTTCTCTTCTAAGTCTCGTCGCATGTCAATCCGGTGATTCGACGGCGACCGAGGGTGAAAGCCCATCCTCCACTGCTGCCAAGCCAGCGGATCCTAGCAAGCCAATCAAGATTGGCTTTATCGTCAAGAGCCGCGCGGATTCTTGGTTCGCTACGGAACTGCGATTTGCCCAAGAAGCGGCCAAAGAGAATGGCTTCGAATTGATTGAGATGGAGGGCAAAGA
>JAHBTC010000134.1 GCA_019638835.1 Fimbriimonadaceae bacterium | reverse complement strand
ATAATTACCGCTCTGATCAATCTCCTCGTTGATCTGACGAAGTGGATTTTCGGCTAATCGTTGGTATTCTCAAATCGATGACCGACATCGACGCCTTAATCAAATCTTTAGATTCCAGTTACTTTGAACTGGGCGAGGCGTTCGCTGACTTTCCGGACATTGACCTCTGGACCCGCCCTCACCCAAAACTCCTCAGCGTCGGCGAACTTGCGGCTCATATCGCATACGGCGAGGGGAGTTCGTTCTTTGAAAGCGGCGTTGACAGTCCGCTCAATGTCCGCGATGCCCGATACTATCCGCACACCGTCGGAACGCCCGTCGTGCTGTCGATGTCCGCGGCGGAAGTGCTTGAGGAAGTGAATCGTGTCCATGAGGTTTGTAAGGCGGCTTTTCTCGCCGACCCCAAGCCGTACGATGCTTTGAATCCGCTCAGAGGTGACTGGAGTTGGGGCTACACCCTCGAATATGCGGCGTTTCACGTCGCCTATCACACCGGGCAGATTTACTCGGTACGTCACTTGCTCGACCACGAAACAGCCGATAACTAGCCTCAATGTGGGACTAAATCTCTCGTTCAGGAACAGTTGTTGCCTAATAGATGTAGAGTTGTGAGAGAGTCCCGGAAGGGGAGTAGCGACTGCATATGCAGAGGCGGATTCGTCAATACGCTCGCAAGAGCCGGATCCGCCAGAGATCGCAAGACCTTCAACGCGTTGCGTTGGAGGTTTTTTTGCCTGTGACGCAAGCATTGATGGGCTTGAAATCGAAGGCAAATCATGAAAAATCCCCACGGCGAAGTTATCTTCCTTGATAAGGAAGCTCTATGCACAAGTGAGAGTGAACAAACGTTCTCGCTAGCACCAATCACATCCCAAGGAGACGCTCTATGGAGTTAGCAGGCATTCCCCTCTGGATTTGGGGCTCATTCCTTGGACTCGTTGTACTCTTCCTGGCGCTTGACCTCGGGGTTTTTCATCGTCACGCGCATGAAGTCAAGATGAAGGAGGCGCTCACTTGGTCCGCGATCTGGATCGCAATGGGGCTCGGATTCTCGGCGCTTGTCTTCAATCAGTGGTCCGCGATAAGCCCGCAGAGCACATATACGAACACGGAAGCAGGGATGGCATACATCACGGGCTACCTCGTTGAAAAGGCTCTCAGCGTCGACAACCTTTTCGTCTTCCTGATTGTCTTTTCTTACTTTAAGGTTCCGGCGCAGTATCAGCATCGAGTTCTCTTTTGGGGAATCATCGGAGCACTGATCTTCCGGGGCATTTTTATCGCTGCCGGCTCGGTCTTGCTGGAAAGGTTTCACTGGACGATGATCGTGTTTGGAGCGTTCCTAATCTTCACCGGGATCAAGATGGTGACCTCGAAGGATCAAGAGATGGATCCGGGAAAGAATCCTCTGGTCGGCTTGATTCGCCGCATGATGCCCACAACGGATGAGTACCACGGACAGAAGTTCTTTACGCGAATTGACGGGAAGATGTGGGCTACACCTTTGCTCTTAGCTCTCCTTGTGGTTGAGTTCACCGATATCATTTTCGCGATAGACTCGGTGCCTGCGATCTTTGCGATTACCGGCGAACCATTTATCGTCTTTACATCAAATGTGTTCGCAATTCTTGGGCTGCGGTCGCTTTACTTTGCACTAGCTGGACTCATGCAGATGTTCCACTATCTGCACTACGGCCTCAGCGCGATTCTCGTGTTCGTTGGAGGAAAGATGCTTTACGGGTTTATTGAGAAAGATGTCTGGAGTCATCTTCCTAAGTTCCCGGCTTGGATCTCGTTGGTGACAATTCTTGCGATGCTCGGCGCGGCAGTACTTGCGTCGGTGATACGTCCACCCGCGAAGGAATCGGAGACCTTAGTCGGTCAAGTGGAGAAGAACTCGGAAGTCTGAAAAATTTTGGGTCTGGCTCCAAAGGCCAGACCCAAGTGATTCCTGGACGTCTAATTCGCGCGTCGCCGCCGACGAACGAGTACGGCCAGTCCCCCTAGCAAAGCAAGCATGGATGCGGGCTCTGGGACCGCGAATCCAGTTCCCGAAAGGAAGTAGCCGCCCATATTGAAGTAGCGCGAATCAGGTTCATACGAAGAGATGTACGCTCCGTAACTTGATACTTGAGCGTAGTACGTCCCGGCCGCAAGGCTGCCCGACCAGGTGCGGACGAGCGTGCTCGCATCCTCGGTTGCAGAGCCGACAAGATTGCCGTTAGAGTCAAGAATCTTTAGAGTGGCGCGACCGGTTGCGCCAGGGTCAGCGACTCCTGGTTCAAGGAACTGGGTTCCGTCGTGTGCGGTTAAGCTGAACGAACCACCGATTGATGTGAAGCGGAAGTAGTCTGTCGTGTAGTTGTTTGCGTTGTAGCCCGAAGCCGCGGTCGGCATAATCCAGCCCTTGGCTTGCGTAGCGTTGATCGTGCCATCTCCATTGAGAGGCATTGACGTAGCGGTTGCCAGTGTGTGCCCAACTCCGCTGTCCAGTAGGGAGCCGATGTTCAGGTTTTGCTGAAGTTCAAAGACGTCGTTATCATTGACGCCGGCCTTACCCATGCGCCACGTTCCACGCTGTGAAACATAACTCGTGCCCATGATGGGCGCGTAACTTCCATTGCCGGTGGCTCCGTTGTTATTGCTGTATGCCGCACCTGACGTTTCGTCAGATTGGTGCAGAAGTCGAAGATGGTGACCGACCTCGTGGATGGCAGCCGCCATTGCACGTTTCGGCGAAGTGCCGGTGTTCACCGGAAACACCCAGTTGGTTCGACGTCCCCCTGTGGTTGTGGCTTGTTGCGCGATTGCGACATAGGAGACGCCGCCTGCGTTTCCGTACCAAGAGTTTGAACCACCAATAATCGTATGGGTCAAGTACTGAGTGTTGTCGTAAAAGGTTTTTCGTTGCGCGTCCGTGAAGTTGGAGGGCGCCGGATCAACCGTCGTAACATTGACGTTGAAGCCGGTATACGCCTGCGCGGTGCGGGCCCACGACTCGCGAATTGCCGCAACTTCCTCGGCATTGAATGTATTAGGGTCGCCGTCAATGGTGTATGCCGGAACGTTACCGGGGGTGCGCCCTCCCCATGTGCCGTTGTAATTGAATCCACGGAAGTTGAGATAGATTGTGTATCGGGCGCCTGGATTACTACTCAATTGAGGAGGAACGGGTTGGGCAAGGGCAATTGAACCAACAACAGCGAGGGCGAGGGACGAAAGTGAGCGAGGCAATCGGGACAAGAACATAGAGCGACAAACTCCGTAGGAAGTTTCCTCTACTTTACCGGTCTTGGGAGAGCGAATTCAAACTATGCCGCGTTTGACGACGGCTTGGATATGGTGTGCCTCATGGTTGACGAGGCGTATCGTCAAGTTCTCAACCGTGTCCGGGCGGCGATTCCACTTGCCGCCTCTATTGCAATTCACTTCGCCCACGATCTGAATCCACCAAGAACGGTCCAACAGGAACTTTGAATGGTGCTCGTCCCATGGTAGAAGCTCATAAGAGTGAACGACGAAATGTCGCCAAGGATGGAGGATGGTGATGGACGCGTCGTCCCGGTTGAGGAACGCCTCAACCACGACGCGCCACTGCTCCTGGCAAGCCCGAAGGTGCGCAAGCGTCCGGTGGAGGGAGTATTCACACTTATCGGCAGCAGGATCCGGTTCACACTTTGGCCATCTTGCGATGATGTCCCGGTGATTTTCCAACTCGCCTAACAACATAGTCCGCTCAGCTTGCTCCATTGTCGCTACCTTAGCGTTTGCTTTCCCCCTTTGAGCGTATCTTTACCCAAGCCCGCCAATCCCATTCGGAGGAGTCGCACGGTCGCATTGGCTGCTGTGCAAAAACTCGCGTCGCCACGATGTCCAATTTCGCTCCAACCTCGGGACGAGCTAAGAACTCGGCATCGTCGAACGACCTCGTTGCGGTGCATCGCGCGCAAACTGCGCGCAAGTTGATCGGGCGATTTCACCCCGAGCCCGTGTGATCAACGGTCACAGCCGGTGCATCGCACAATTCGCATCCCCTTGCTATGAGTTTGGACATCTCCTTGGGTTTGATCAACGCGACCCGGCGCGGATAACCGCCGCCGAGCAAGTGCCAAAGGTTCTGACCAAAATTTGCCTGACGGTCAGCTTCCTGGATTGCACCGGATTCGATAGCCGCTCGAAGTTGCCGGACGAATGCGGATTCTTCCCGACACTCTGGCGAGCAATACGGAGTGGAACGGGAGGAAGTCAACTCTCCGCAGTTAGGACATTGCGCAGAAATGAGACGACCGGAGTCTTCGTCTTGACCAAGACGAGAAGGATGCAAGAGGTGGAGAAGAACTGCCCTCGCCCTAACGTCCATATCATCAGTCCCGCCTGACGAGGAGACGTCTGCCAGTGCATTGACCAATAGAGTGAGAAGGGAAGACACGACAGGATTATGTTACGCTCAATGAAGCAGAATGCTCGCTGTGGATCAACGGATTGAGATCAGCAAACTAAGCGCCGTGGACGGTATGGAGTACTTTCTTCGTAACTTCGGCCATGTGCCCGACGAACGCCTCCACTGGTCGCCTACCCCAACCTCAAAGTCACCGATTCGAGTGGCTGCCCACACCGCTCTTTATGCGAGCAGGTTCGCGAAAATGATTCGTGATCGCCGTCTTCCAAGCCCCGATCAGCTAGATGTTTGGCTTGCCGATCGCAATGCAGAAGAGGAGGCGCTGACCGAACGCCACGAAATGGAAACGACGTTCCGCACGGGAACCGCTGAAGTCATTGAGATATTGGACTCGCTCAACCCGGAAGATATGGAAGTCATCTTTGACACCGGACTAGGTTGGTCAATGCCGATGACGAAGATGATCGCCTTACCTGGTTGGCATGCCACTCTTCATGGTGGCCAGATTGATTACCTGCAGACCTGCTGGGGCGACGAACAAATCTATTTTTGATTTTGCGGCGATACTGACTGAAATGGACTTCCGCACGGCGATCAAGAACCAGACTCACGCGGCACTCAAGATGCTTGAGGAGTGTATTGATGGTTGTCCTTCCGAACTTTGGCTGAGTGGCGAGCATCCGAGGCCGTATTGGAAGATTGCTTATC
>JAHBTC010000133.1 GCA_019638835.1 Fimbriimonadaceae bacterium | reverse complement strand
TTGGCTGAACCATCTCCTTCCATTTGGTAGATTTCGGCGTTTCCGGTTCCCTGTGAATAGAGGATGCGACCGTCAGTTTGGAAGGACGGAGTTCGTTCTTGCACCGCAGTAGTAGCGAGGCCCGTATCGTCTGTGCCATCGGGGTCGATTGCGTAGACATCCGCGTTCCCCGCAATCGTCTTTGTGTAAACGATTCGCATGCTGTCGAAACTCCAGCGTCCATCGGTCGCGATCGAACCAACTCCGGTAATCGGAGTGGCATTCGTTCCATCGGAATCCATAACGAAAAGCTGGCTCACGCCGGTTGGCGCATATGAAATCAAAATCTTGCCACCATCATGGTTGACATCGATCGATGAGATTCCGGTTCCAACGCCCGTAAAGATCGGGGCTGAGACGTTGCTACCGTCCAAATCCATCGAGACAATCGTGTTTGCGTTCGTTACGGCATACAATCTTGTGCCGTCCGTGTTGAAGTCAACTGCCTTATAGCCCGGAATCTCGGTCGCGTTTGCACCGTTCCCGAGCATGACAACGATGGAGGTACCCATGGCGAATGCGAGCATGTCGCCACCCCGGCTGTATCGCAGATGGAACGGACTTGATGTTCCGGTGTAAATCTGGAAGGCGCTGTTCGTCGTACTGCTCTTTCTCACGATTGAGTTGTCCTCTACGAACGCGGAAAATGTTTCCACGTCAAGGAAGTCAGTTCCGGCGCAACCCGTGAGAACAATGAATGAGGCCGTCGCGGCCAGGGAGAGAATCCATCCTCGCATGCCACGGTGAACGCATACATCTGTTAAAAACTGCCACCCTTGCCATAAGAAAAGGATAAGAAATGATCGGGGTTGTCCCCAGATTCACTTCTTATCCCCATGTGGTGAAAGCTGGTCTACTCTGCTTCCGGGCTACCGAGATTCACACCCGCCGCAACTTCGAAACTCGCCTTTGCGGTGCCGTCGTAGTTCATGCTCCAGATTTGCAAGTTCCCGCCGCTTGGCCCATAGGAGAAGAGAACACTGCCCCCAGATCGAGGCACAGGCCACATTTCTTCGTCACTGGAGTTTGCGATCGGAGCGTTTGAAGATCCGTCATCATTCATCACGTAGATGTCGGAATCTTGACCGGACATGCGACGCATGTAGAAAATCTGCGAACCGTCTGGACTCCATCTGGGTTCAGTCGAGTTCACTCCGGTCGCTGTCAGGGGGCTAAGTCCTGTACCATCGACAAGAATGGTATGAATCTGGTACCACCCCGAAGGCGAGTAATCCATCACGATTACCGCACCATCTCGGCTCACATCAATCGAACCGATACCACCACCAAAGTTGCCATCGAAGATCACCGCGGAGACGCCGCTACCGTCGGGGTTCATTGAGACGATTTTGCTATCATTCGTAATCGCGTAGAGCCTCGATCCGTCGGCGTTCCAGTCCGCCTTTTGATATCCCGCAATGCTTACGATGCCCGAACCGTCCTTGTTTTGAACTGTGATTCCATTTCCGTCATGGAACACAATCCGCGATTGATCAGGACTCACACGGATGCTTCGGATGGCACCTGCCCCGGAGGTAAACAACGTGTTTGTATTCCCCGTGAGGTCACCTCGACGCACGAGGTTCGAACTTCCTGACACATAGTAGGCGTAGTCTTCGACGATTGTTGCGATACCGCCGCTACCTCCACAGCCGAGAATGACGAGACCAGTCAGGACGAAGAGAGGCGCGATGGATCGCTTCATGTCGCGAATCGTACCGTTATAATTGCGTTACGCGGCGTACCAAATCCCAGAATGAGTGATCCATTCGAGTCCGAGGCTGAGGTGTCAACACCACTGAAGGTAACGATTGCTTTTACTTTGCTGATTGTGGTGTCGGCCGTCGTGTTCGTGATTTGGCGCAACGAACCCTATCTTTTTGAAGGAATCAAGTACTTTGCCTTGCTTTCCATCTCCGGGCTCGTTCTGTACGTTGTCGGTTGGTACGTCAATCGGGCTTTGGGATTGCCCTTCTCGGGCTATGGCAGACGCTCATCCTCGTGGAGAGATTTCGAGTCGGCGGAATATGATCCAGAGCACCCGTTTGATCTTGGGGGCCCGCCTACCGATGATGGGTTTGGAGGCAGCCTAGACGTCTCGAATGGTCAGTGGTATTCGAATCCAACGCTGCACAGCACACATGGGGACTTGCCGAGTCCCTTTGACGCGTATGAGCGTTGGAAGTGCGGTTATTGCGGCACGTGGAACCAAGAAGAACAAGGTGAATGCGGAAAATGCCGCGCCAAGTATGAGTCTCGAGTGCTGACTTCGGTTGAACAAGCCGAGACTAACTCTCGACGGCGAACCAAGAGTTAAGAGCGAGATTGCGAGTTTCATCCCGACCCTACACCTGCTGGACGGCTAAACTACTGCCTCGGCGCGATGAAGAAAATCCTCGTCATCGGTAGTGGGCCGATCATTATCGGGCAGGCAGCCGAATTCGATTACGCGGGAACGCAAGCATGCAAGAGCCTCCGAGAGGAAGGCTACGAAGTCGTCTTGATCAATAGCAACCCGGCAACGATCATGACGGATGAGGATACGGCGGATCGTGTCTACATAGAGCCACTAACGGTTGAATTCTGCGAGCGGGTCATCGCCCGTGAACGTCCAGATGGGCTCCTGCCAACTCTCGGGGGGCAAACCGGACTCAACCTTGCAAGTCAGTTGGCAGCAGCCGGGATTCTGGAGAAATACGACGTCAAACTCTTGGGAACTCCTCTCGAAGCAATCGCAAAGGCAGAGGACCGCGAGTTGTTCCGTTCCCTCATGCGCGAGATTCGGGAGCCAGTCCCTGAGAGTTGGATTGTGGAGTCCGAATCAGATCTGGAAGCCATTCTTGAAGTCGTCCCCTTTCCCTGTATTGTCCGACCCGCGTACACACTCGGTGGCACCGGGGGTGGAGTTGCAAACAACCGCGACGAGCTTTGGGAGATCGGCCGAAAGGGATTGAAACTCTCGATGCGGAGCCAGTTGATGGTGGAACGCTCCCTCCTCGGCTGGAAAGAAGTGGAATACGAAGTGATGCGCGATAGCAAAGGCAATTGCATCACGGTATGCAACATGGAGAATCTCGACCCTATGGGAGTTCACACGGGAGACTCAATCGTCGTCGCACCAAGTCAAACGCTGAGTGATGTTGAGTACCACATGCTTCGTACAGCTTCCCTCAAGATCATCAGTAGCCTTGGCATCCAGGGCGGTTGCAATGTCCAACTATCGGTTTCGCCCGATTCCTTTGACTACTACGTCATTGAAGTGAATCCCCGTGTCTCGAGAAGTTCGGCGCTTGCGAGCAAGGCAACTGGTTATCCAATTGCTCGCGTTGCGGCGAAGATCGCGATCGGCAAGACTCTCGATGAAATCGAAAACATGGTTACCAAGACCACGAAGGCTTGTTTTGAACCAGCACTCGACTACTGTGTCGTTAAGATCCCTCGGTGGCCCTTTGATAAGTTTGGCGGTGGAGATCGCCACCTAAGCACCCAAATGAAAGCAACGGGCGAAGTGATGGCGATTGATCGTTCGTTTGAATCCGCGCTGATGAAAGCATTGCGCGGTCTTGAGGTGAAGTCCAAGGATCTTCGGCATATCGGAATGTCGGCGATGACTGACGAAGAACTACGCGATGCGGTTACTCGCCCCACGGATGAGCGAATCTGGGCTCTCGCGGAGGCCTTGCGGCGCGACTGGAGCGTGCCCGCAATTCGTGAAATGAGCAAAGTAGATGTCTGGTTCCTGGATAAGATCGCGGCTCTTGTCAAGATGGAAAAGGAACTGAAGGGAGGTGCCGTTGATCGAGCAATGATTGAGCGCGCACTAACCTTAGGATTTAACCCCGGACTGATTCTTGAACTGGCCGGTCAAGAGGCGATTGATCACTTAGATGAGTTAAGCAGCCGATTTGGATATAAGATGGTGGATACGTGTGCTGCTGAGTTCACCAGTGCCACGCCCTACTACTACGGTGTTTACGACGAAGCAAGCGACGTTGCCGGAGTAGGAGTTTGATCGCTAGCCTAATAACGGCGGCGTTGCTCACCCAGACTAGGGTGGACCCCGTGGAATCCTTCTTGTCTGCATTCAATGCGCGTCGAGCCGACGCTCCGGTGGAGAGTCCAGACCCCTCGATTGCTCAGGCAATGGAGATAGCGATCCAGGCAGTTTTGAATGAAGGATGCGTCAACTCTGCCCAAGCCGACGGAGTCTTACGACCCTACAGAACCGCTATATCTCAACCCGGAATTGTCCCCTACGATCACTACAGCAACATCGGTTGCCGCATCGTCTCCGGTGATGGGCTTCGAACGGTGGCCCTGCGCATGGGTGCTGTCACTCGTTGGGTGATCTATAACGATGCGACTAACCGTAGGCTGAACCTCCCCTCCGAGTTCAATTGGATGTTTCAATCCGATGTCAAGGCGATGTCGGCTCCAGGTGGTTGGGTGCTTGAGTGTCCGGCAATCGTAATGGAAACAACTCGTCTTCCTTATCGCATCATTTGGCTGAAGCGCGATAGCGACTCTCTCTCGGTAACGGCAAGATTCGAGGCAGTGTGGACCAGAGTCAACGAGTCGTCCCCGGTGTCGCTGGAAGGCGACCTTCTCTCCGCAAAGACACTGGACACGCCAAAGTCTTTTCGTGTCGCACCATATGTAGCCGCACCCGCAAGGATATTCAAGTGGCGGATCAGGAACGGGGCGCCGTCCAGCCGAACAGAAGAAGTCCAGCATCAAAGTCTGCGGCAGATTGACGCATGGATGGATCGACTTTTCACCACGAATCAACTTGATTCTGATCAGCAGATGTTTCTCGCTGACTGGCCTCCTTTCCCGATGCTTCGCAATATGCGGACGGAGAACGGTGACACACTCCTTGACTTTGGCGCAACGTTCAGATTTCGTGTGACGCCGAGTGCCGTCCAATATCTTGGCCGAAGCGGCTAGCTGAGCATCTGCTTCAAGAATTCTGAAAAGTATGGGCGGGAATCCCATGGCCCGGGCGCGGCCTCTGGGTGATATTGGATGCTTCGGGCTCGTTCGCCGGTGACCTCAATCCCCTCCACCGTTTCATCGTTTACGTTGATTTGGGTTACCTCGGCCCCCGTTCCGGAGAGCGAATTGCCATCAACCGCGTATCCATGGTTCTGGCTTGTGATGGTCACGGTTCCTGACCTCAAGTCTTTGATCGGATGGTTCGCACCCCGATGTCCAAACGGAAGCTTGTACGTCTGACCACCCACGGCCTGGCACAGAATCTGGTTTCCTAAGCAGATTCCAAACATCGGAGTATGACCAATCAATTCTTTGGCGGTCTTGACCACCCCTGGCAACCGAACAGGATCTCCCGGGCC
>JAHBTC010000132.1 GCA_019638835.1 Fimbriimonadaceae bacterium | reverse complement strand
GAACTCTATGCGGCGGTCAATGACCACGGTAAGGCTGCCGATCAGTTTGAGAAGGCTCTAGAACGCGATCCCGATGAACCGGCGATCTACACGCGACTTGCGCTTTCGCAAGCCGCACTCGGCATGCCCGCCAACGCCGAGAAGAATCTTCGCCGCGCAATGGAGAAGGAACCGGAACCGAAGCCAAGCACCGGATTTCTTGCGGATGTTCTGACTCAGTCGGGCCGCACCCATGAAGTTCCGCCGCTTTGGAAGGAGCGATTAGAGGCCAATCCCCAAAATCCAGAGGTCCATGTCCGGTACGCGGCGAGCCTATTCAATGCTGGTCAGGTCGAAGAAGGCGAGAAGGTGTTTGATTCGGCGATCGAAACGCTAGAGGATTCGGCGATGGTGAAGCGGTCATACGCGCCTTATCTCGTGCAAAAGCAAGATTTTGACCGAGCACTTGACTTCTACGAGGACGTTCTCGACGTCGCGCCGAGCGATCCGGGCCTGATGTTCGAATACGCTCAGGCCCTCGTTGCGGCGAACCGGGCGTTTGAGGCCCCGCGTGTCCTCCGCGACATGCTAACTCTCCAGTTGGAGCCGAATCTCAAGGCTCATGTCCACGCAATGCTGATCGAGGTCGATCAGCCGAACCGGGCGGAGGCCGTTGGCGAAGCGGCCAAGAAGGCGGAAGGCGGCGACCCGGCAGGCGCCGTTCGCGACCTCAAGCCACTCATGAATTGGCTCGCGGATTACTGGAAGATGTGGGCGGTCCTTGCGAACGCCTACAACGCCCAAGAGATGTGGAATGAGGCCGAAGATGCCGCCGCCCGACTCATCGAACTGTTTCCCGGATGCGAACCGGCTTACGTCGAATACGCCAACGCACTTAGCGGGCAAGAGAAGGAAGAGCAAGCATACAGTGCGCTGCTGGTCGCACTCCAACGAATTCCTGGTTCGGCGCTTATCGGTTTGAACCTAGCCTTGACGGCCAAGAGAGTGGGACGCACCGACGAAGCCCGGGAACTTGCCCGGCAGTTGCGACCGGCGCTGCAGGGTCGAGAAGATTTGGCGAAGCTACTTGACGACTTAGAAAGGTAAGTCACGATCTAACCAAAAGGTGGGCCTGAATTCCGAGACGAGTTCAGGCTCGCTCATTTCAGTCCCATCCTTTCCACCACCAGTTCCGCGCTGATGAGTACCATCGGCAATCCATTGCCAGGTGTCGTGCTGGCCCCCACGTAAAAGAGGTGAGGATTCGTAGTGTCCTGGTTGGAGGGGCGGAAGCACACACTTTGAAGAAAGTCGTGACTTAGACCGAAGGCCGCACCACGATCGAGGTTCAAATCGTTCGCCCAATCGCGCGGGCCATACGTTCGCATTGTGCGAACGTCTTGAGGTTCAAAGCCGACCTCCTTTTTGAGGCGTCCGAAGACTGCCTCCCGTAATCCCCCTTCGTCTTGCTCGGAGATGGGGTAGTCACAATTGGGGACAGGGACAAGCAAAAAGAGATTCTCGTGTCCCTCTGGTGCCCGATCGGCTTCCGTTCGCGCGCTGACACAGGCATAAAATGCCGGGTCTTCGGGCATCCGCAACGGTTCGTGGAAGATAGATTCAAGGTTGCCGCGAAAGTCGGCCCCAAAGAACACGTTGTGGTGTAGAAGGTCGGGAAGTCCACCGGCATAATCCACATAGAGCAAGTAGGCACTGCAGGAACTTCGCTTAGGTGCGATTGGTCGCTTCGTCAGTTCGCGCCGTGCGTAAGGAAGATCGGCATTACAAACGATGTAGTCTGCCGTTAGAACTTCCCCGTTTTTCATGAGCACTTGGTTTCCTTTGATCTCGGCTACTGGCGCATTCAACCGAATGGTGGTGCCTCGGGATTCCGCGAGTTCGGCGACTTTCTCGGTGATAGCGGGCAATCCCCCCTTCGGATACCAAATCCCTTCCCCATACTCCATGTAGGTCAACACGCCGTACACCCAAGGCGCGTCGTACGGACTTAACCCAAGGTACATGGTTTGGAAAGTGAACAACATGCGGAGTCTAGGGTCGTCCACATACTTCTCAATGCGCCTCGCAAGGTTGGCGAGCAAATGATGCTTCATGACGGCCGCAATATCCTTCGGTCGCACGAGATCAAGAGGCGAACGGTAGTTGCGCTGTACGAACTGAGGCACGGAGACTCGGTACAGTTCCGCCAAGTCGCCGAGCAATCTTCCGTACCGCTGAGCGTCACGCTCGCCGCTGAGGTTACGAATCTGATCCACCATTTTTGCGACGTTCGGGGTTCCATCCAGACGCGTACCGTCGACGTAGAAGACTCGATAGGAAGGATCGCATAGCGTCAGAGTGAGGTGATCCTCCAAGCGCTCACCGACATCCGAAAAGAGCCTCCGGAACGGATCAAGCATCATCATGAGCGTTGGCCCTCCATCGAAGTCGCAGTCCCCGACTTGAACTCGCCGATTCCGTCCGCCAACTTGATCTGTCTTTTCGAGAACGGTGACTCGGTGCCCGGTATGGCTCAGACGTAGCGCAGTCGCGAGTCCCCCAAGACCCGCACCAACGACAATGACTGCCTTCGATCCCATCTAGACTCTGCGCACCAAATCGCCACTTGAGTCTTCGTCTCTTGGCGCTGGCAAATCAGCCAGTGAAGGACTGAGTGCGTAAAGTGCCGCCAAGAAGAGGGAGAAAGGCACCAGGATCCACGCTCCGACAGACTTCTCACGTTTCGGAGATTGATCCCACCGACTCAGGATCAAACCCGCGAGGAAAGCAGTCGCGTACCAAGCAAAAAAGTTTGACCACGGCGCGCCGCCGGGAAGCGGCCCCGAATCAGCCCAACGCCAATAGCCAAGCCGATCCACCATTACGGGTTCGAGCAATAGGTCTACAACCGACGCAAGCAGTCCTCCGAGGGCCGCGGCCCTCCATCCTCCGACCCAATGTCGCGCCAAGGCATAAGCCGCACCCGCCATCATCAACCAGGCGAACGGAAGCAAAACCGGGAAAGCCGAACCGGACGGACCGGCAATACTCGGCCACCAATCACCGGTGTACACATACGCCCCAAACGGCCACCCAGTCGCAAGGCCGACCCACTCGATCATCGCGCCGAGGGTCAGAACAAGAATCCACGCAAAAATGGGAACGCGGAGCCAATCCACGAGGGCAAGGCATCCGCTCAGAATCAGCACTAGATTGGCGATACTCTCAATCCCTGGTGGCGGCGCAATCCCTGCAGAAGCGAGTGCTGTCCCCAGCATCGAAAACGCGACTGTTGCAAGAAACACACGAAGCGCCACACCCTTCGGTACTAATCGCCCTTTTCGTGTCTCGTGATGGCCTTTCATCCTGCCGAATATGCTAGAGTATAGGGCCTGCGGACAGATGGCCGAGTGGTCGAAGGCGCACGCCTGCTAAGTGTGTAAGGGGCAACCCTTCGAGGGTTCGAATCCCTCTCTGTCCGCCACCGGTCTTTTTGGAGGAAAAATGAGAGTCATCCGAAACGGTGTGCAAACGATCCTCGTGGGAGCGATCGCAATGTTGCCGGTGCTGTCGTCGGCGTCAGCCCTTGAGGATTATCTCCAGACCCGGAGTCAGTACGGTATCACCACTGCCGCCGGAACCGAAGCCCTCCAGACCTTTGTGGGTGAACGGGTCATGGAGATCCAAGGCGTGGTCAAGGGTTCCATCGGTCGCGAAGGCGACATGACTCTCATTCTTGCTTTGCCGACGCGCGGAACGATCAACCTGAAAGCGACTGATGTACCGTCTTGGATGCGCGTCTCGAATGTTGCCGCACGGATCATCGTCAAGGCAACACGCACTGCCGAACTTGCGCCGTTGCGGGCCGATTTGATCGCCGCCATGCCGGAAACGACGGTCGCTCAGTGGGAGATCAGCGAGTCGGACCGAATCAAGCGCGAGGCAGAAGCGGCCGCCGCCGCTGAATTGCAACGGCAGCAACAAGCACAACAACGCAATACAACTTCTACGACAAGCCGTAACGGGCGACCTCCGCGCATGCCGGGTGATGTCCCGCCGGTCCAACGCGACCCGGTCTTGGACGTGAGTTCCCTTGCGCCCGCGTTGCAAGCCGTCGTTCCGGATTACGCCGCATTCATCCGCCAGCGAAACTCACGTCTCTCCGCCGCGCAAGCGCAAGAGATTGCCATTCAAATTCTTGGTTACAGCGCACGGTTCGGGGTGGATGCGCGACTCATCATGGCGCTGGTTTTGGTCGAGAGCAACTTCAACCCGAATGCCGTTTCGAGTGCCGGGGCAAGAGGATTAGGGCAGTTGATGCCTGGGACAGCGCGCGGCCTTGGCGTAAGTAACTCGTTCAATACCGACCAGAACCTGAACGGTACGGTGAAACTCATCACGCAGCACATCAACACGTATACGAACTCGACCGGCGACCCGCTGGAAGGATTGGTGTTGGCTCTTGCGGCTTACAATGCGGGACCGGGCGCGGTACGCCGCCATGGTGGAGTTCCGCCGTATCGCGAGACGCAGAACTACGTGCAGAAAGTGATCGCCACCTATCGTGAACTCTGCGGCGAGTAAGTAACCGTTTTCTTTGGGTTGTGGCGATGCCAGTTGGAGCCACACTGCAGATCATTCTCCGTTGTGCATGGAACGTCCTAGTGCAAGCTCTCTCTTCATCTTTGCTAACCCAATATAGTCTCAGGTTTTGATGTAGGAAAATCTAAACTGATCGCTTACGGGCTGGTAAAGTTGTGCTTGATTGCGCCCTCAAGGCCCCGTTACTGACCATTGGTGACTTGGAAGAGCTTGTAATGTCGGTCTAGTTCCCGGTTGGCGATCCATCTCCTAACCGGAACGCTTTCTACGCTCGTTCGACAAAATCCGCTACTTCACCGGGGGGCACGATGATCACGTTGGGATGCGTTAATCGGATGAACTCTTCCAGAGTCAAACCCACCAGTTCGCCGTCCTCGCTGAGTTCGGCAAAGAATCTTTCTAACACTTCCCCCACTGTCGGCTCAGAAGATCGCACATCGAGCCAGAGTCCGGGGGTTTCTTCGCGGCTCCGATAGGCAACCCCACACACCCACAGCGGCGGTAAAGCCGGGCCGATCTGATCCACTCCTCCGGACGAGCAAGTCAAGCCGGCTTGCTCTAGGTGGGCATGGACTGATTCGAGAGACTCCGGTTCTGAGGCCAAAACTAGCCAGCCACCGGTTGTGGGAGCAGTGCACTCCGTCCCTCGGGCTGAGATCGCAAGGTAAACGTGCCGGGCGTCATGACGCGCACAGGCATCCGCAAAATCGGAGAAGGGTACGCGCAACTGCATCGGCTGATTATGGACTCACGACGACGGAAACTCAACGGCGGCTTGCACCGGCCCTACTTGTACAGGCCGCGCCCATTGAAAGCCGAATGGATCCAACCAATAGCCGGACTTCGTCGGTTTGAACCCAAACTCATCAAGGTATTCGTCCGGCACGTCCTGCGAGAGCCACAGCATCGGCTCTGTTTCCCCGCGACGAAAACGCAAGCGAATCTCTCCCGAATCCACGACATGGCTGTTATCTAGCAGTCGCCCCGCCTCGGTTGCGAATAGCCCGGCATAGAAGGTGGCGGCCGCCTCAGGATCGGGCACGGTACCCCC
>JAHBTC010000131.1 GCA_019638835.1 Fimbriimonadaceae bacterium | reverse complement strand
CCTACCCATCGAATTGCGGACTTTCGAAATCCGGAAAGGCGGCCACTCCACGCTCGAGCGACACAAACACATCCACCTCGTCATGGTCCTGAGTGGTTCCGGACATGCGTTAGTAGGCGATCAGGTTCACGCCATCGGAATTCATGATGTTGTTCACGTCCCTGCATGGACGTGGCACCAATTCCAGGCCGACAGCGGCGAAGACTTACATTTTCTTTGCATCGTTCACACTGATCGAGACCGACCGACGTTGCCGATGGAAGCCGACTTGGTGGGGTTGCGGACAAGTCCCGAGGTTGCCGAGTTCATTCGCGTCTGAGCTATGAACGAACGTCGCGAACTCGGTTTCGAGACCCGGATGCTCCATGCCGGGCAGATTCCTGACCCGCATGTGGGTTCTCGCGCCGTGCCGATCTATCAAACAACGTCATACGTGTTCCAAGACACCGACGAGGCGGCCCATCTCTTTGAACTAAAGCAATACGGCAACATCTACACCCGGATCAGCAACCCGACAACCGCCGTTTTCGAGGAAAGGATGGCGTCGCTCGAAGGGGGAACGGGAGCGGTCGCGACCGCCAGCGGAATGGCGGCCGAGTTCGGCACGTTGATGACGCTTTGTCAGCCCGGCGACCACGTAGTGGCTTCCACCCAGTTGTACGGCGGCACTCTGACGATGCTCGCTCACACTCTGCGCAAGCTCAGCATTGACGTCACTTTCGCCTCCCCCGAGAACGCGGACGATTGGGCTGCTGCAATAACACCGAAAACGAGAGCCCTTTTTGTGGAAACGATTGGGAATCCAGTGGGGAGTATCGCCGATCTGGAGTCACTGGGCGCCCTCAGTCGAGACCGGCGCGTGCCACTGATTGTGGACAGTACATTCGCGACCCCGTACCTTTGCCGCCCAATCGAATGGGGAGCCACTATCGTCACCCATTCGGCGACCAAGTTCATCGGGGGACACGGTACGAGCATCGGTGGAGTGGTAGTAGACAGCGGAGAGTTTGACTTTAGTGACTATCCCGCCATTGCGGAACCGTCCCCGAGTTACCACGGCCTCCGATTCTTCGACACATTCGGGCATTACGGATTTCTGATGAAACTTCGGGCCGAAACCATACGGGACACTGGCGCCTGCCTTTCGCCGACCAACGCGGCTTACTTACTCCTCGGCCTCGAAACGTTGAGTCTTAGGATGGATCGGCACGTTGCCAACGCCCTCGCGGTCGCTCAGTTCTTGGAATCTCACCCTCTGGTTGGACGAGTCAACTACGCCGGGCTGCCAAGTCATCGCCACTACGAACGTGCTCAGAAGTATCTTCCTAAAGGGGCTGGAGCCGTGTTCTCTTTTGAACTTGCTCCCCGATCCGGAGACGTAAGGCAAGCAGGTAAGGAGTTTATCGAGAGCCTGTCGCTTTTCTCACATCTCGCCAATGTCGGGGATGCAAAGAGCCTTGTCATTCACCCTGGTTCAACAACGCACCAGCAACTTTCAGATGTAGAGATGGAGGCCAGTGGCATCACGCCCGGCACGGTACGGCTTTCGGTCGGACTCGAAACAACGGAGGATCTCCTATGGGACTTGGATCAAGCCCTATTGGCAATGTCACGCTGAACAGCGTTCTGAGCGACGAAGAGCGAGTCCAGTTTCAAGACTCCAGGGTGATCCAGTCACTGTTAAGGGATGCAAGAACCATCGCCGTAGTCGGCCTCTCCACCGAGAAGACGAAGGCATCCAACATGGTCGCTTCCTATCTCCTTGACGAAGGATACGATGTCATTCCGATCCATCCGAAAGCGACGGAGATTCTTGGCCAAAAGGCATTTGCGTCGTTATCGGAACTTCCCGAACCTGTTGATATCGTCAATGTATTTCGACCATCTGGTGAAGTCGAGTCTATCGTAGAAGCGTCCATCGCTGCTGGTGCAAGAGCGGTGTGGACACAACTGCGAATCGTGGACTTAGATGCGGCGAAGCGGGCAAAGGATGCCGGACTACATGTCGTCGTAGACCGCTGTATCAAGATTGAGCATGGTCGCTATTGCGGGGCACTGCATTGGGCGGGGATGAATACGCAAGTGATCAGTGCCAAGCGTCCTCGACGCTAGCCGTCCGATTCCTGAGGCAAAATGAGCGCATGACCGCGCTTGGTTTGGCCCTCCTGCTGCAGGGCTCTCAGGATAGGATGATGCCCATGCACACCGAATTGACCCAGCCAGGGCCCGTGATGCCGCAGGTGATGAATAACTACCAAGCGGACCTTGACGCCCTTGGAAGGACTTTCCGGTGGGCGGAATCCCCCCGGCGAGTTGACCGATTCGACCAGTACTACCGGGAAACGATCGCGATGCTGGACCGGTTGGATCCGTCGCGAATGAATCGCGCGGACCAAGCGGACTGGGCGTTGCTCCGCCATGAAGCCGAGCAGATGCAGATTGCGAATACCCTTGAGGCGCGTCGAATCGAGGAAGTAGCCGAATTCTTCCCCTTCCGAGGGCAAATCCAGGCATTGTTCGATGAAAGGATCAGTCGCGGGGGTGCCGAATCCGAGCGCTCGGCTTCTGCGCTGACGGCGATCCAAAACGCAATCGAATTTGCGGAACGCGAGATCAAAGGAATACCTGCCGACGATCCCCGTGTCCACCCAATTCGAGTCCGCCGTGCGGTCGGGGCACTGCGCGGAATGCAACGTGCCCTACGCGATTGGCATAGTCACTTCACGGGCTACGATCCTCTGTTTACCTGGTGGACGGCACGCCCCTTCGCCGATACCGACAAGTCGCTAGCCGACTACATTCAATGGCTTGACCAAAATCGAGCCGGAGACCGTGATCCCACGGCAATCACCGGTGACCCAGTGGGGCGAGCCGGATTAGAGGCCGACTTGGAGCGGGAGATGATCTCACTCACACCCGAGCAACTCATGACAATCGCCGAGCGCGAACTCGTCTGGTGCGACGCCGAGATGAAGAAAGCGGCGGCCGAAATGGGGCTGAGAGATGATTGGCGAGCGGCTCTCGAGCGGACGAAGGAAGATCATGTTCCTCCTGGTGGTCAACCCGATATGATCCATGGGCTGGCTGAAGAGGCGATCAACTATCTGGAAGCCAACCATTTGGTCACAGTGCCTGAGATGGCTAAAGAAGTCTGGCGAATGGACATGATGTCTCCCGAACGGCAACTGATCGCCCCCTTCTTCCTCGGTGGAGAAACGATCCTTGTTTCCTTCCCCACCGACGCAATGACCGAAGAGCAAAAGCAGATGAGTATGCGGGCGAACAACATTCACTTTGCCCGGGCCACGGTGCATCACGAACTCATCCCTGGTCACCACCTGCAAGGGTTCATGACCCAGCGTTACAACACTCACCGCAGAGGTATCACCGAAACTCCCTTCTGGATTGAGGGTTGGGCTCTCTACTGGGAGTTCTTGCTCTACGCGCGTGGTTTCCCACCGAGCCCCGAAAGCCGAATGGGATTCTTGTTCTGGCGCAAGCACCGGGCGGCCCGCATATTGTTCTCCCTCAAGTATCACCTTGGCCAGATGACAGAGCAGGAGTGCGTAGACATGCTTGTGAACGAGGTCGGGCACGAACGGAGCACAGCCGAAGGTGAAGTCCGACGTAGCTTCGGCGGTCAATATCCGCCTCTCTATCAAGTCGCTTACATGATTGGCGCAATCCAACTGACGGCAATTCGCCGTGAGGTAGTCGGCAACGGGAAGATGAGCGAGCAAGAGTTCCATGACACAGTTCTCAAACTCGGGAACATGCCTTGGGCAATGGTCCGGGCAATTCTCACGGATCGGCCGCTTGGGCGGGAGTTTCGATACGACTGGAACTTTGATTCCGGTCGCCCCATCGGGGAAGGCTGGTGAACGAGAACCCACCCGGTGTGGTCGCCGTACCCATCCGGGTGCGCTACGGCGAAACGGACCAAATGGGACACGCCTACTATGCGAACTACCTCTTGTGGTTTGAGGTTGCACGCGGTGAGTGGTGCCGAGCCCACGGATTTACCTACAAGAGCCTCGAAGAAAGCGGATACAAACTACCTGTAGTCGAGGCGTGGGCCAAATACCGAGGCGAAGTGAAGTACGACGATGACATTCACGTGCGCATTTGGCTCGCGGAGGTGAAACGATCGGCGATGAAGTTCGCGTACTCGGTCTTGAACCTCACCACCGGGCAAGTGACGACGGAAGGATTTACTTGGCATGTTCTGGTCCGTGAGGGAGAAATGAAAGCAATCTCAATCCCTCCGGAGATCCGTGAGCAACTCGGTGAAGCGACCGAACAACCATTTTAGGGCCAAAAAAGTAAAGATTTCACTTGAAGTTTGGCAATGAAACTTCACAATCGAGTTGAGAGCCAGTAGGTTTACCGTGAATCCAGATTCAAACTCCACCGATAATCACCGGTAGAGGTGGGTTCTCGCCCACCGGACACCGCATCGAATGGACATCTCTCGATTGACCGGGGCATACACCCGTACCGAAACCTGGAGCGAACTCAGCCAAGCGGCGAGTTCGTCCGGCTCGGTCGCGCGCCGCGAAACCCAGGTCAAACGGGATGCAGAAGCGAGCCTCTCGCTCCGGCCAGTTCCTTCCGGAAAGGTCAACGCAAAACTGGAGGTGGCGGCGCGCCTTGCGGGTCAGACGGCCGACCTGTTGTATTCCGTCAGGGAAGGATTTCGCGGAAAACCGAGCCGTTCAGGAGATCTGAATTCAGGTGCTCGCTTGGTAGATTCCGCTCTCGCGACCCTCAACGACCTGATTGAGAACTCCCGGGCAAACGGTCAGCCTGTGGTTGAGCCGGACGACGGACCGAGGCTGGCCTACGCTTCGGCAGAGAATTTCGGGCCGATTCTGCGCCGCCTTTCAGAAACCATGCTTGGCCCCGGTGGTGTCGTAAGCACAATGAACGCTCTGAAGTCCCCTGACCCAGTGGAGCAGAACGAAGCTCTTGAGCAGGTTGCCCGCCTAGAAGCCCGACTTCATGCCCTTGCCGATCCGTTGCGACGTGCCGCCACGACGGGTGCAAGTCCGGCACTGGATTTGACGGCATAGCCACGCTTCTATCGCTTTTGGCAGTTCCCTGAGCAAAGCGACTTGCTGGGACGACAACTCAGCCCACACGGACTGAGCCATCGCCCCGATGCGTCCACTAAAAGGTTAAAGCCCTTTCTTCGCCATGAAGTTGATGAGGTCGGCGATCCGACAGGCATAGCCCCACTCGTTGTCGTACCACGCGACGGCTTTCACCATGTCGTCGAGCACAACCGTATCCACGGCCGAAAAAATGCTGCTGTGTGGGTTGCCCCGAAGGTCGGTAGAAACCAGCGACTCTTCCGTATAGAGCATGATCCCTTTCATTGGCCCGTCGGCGTACTTCTTCATCGCGGCATTGAGTTCCTCAACGGTCACGGCACGGTTCAAAAGAGCGGTGAAGTCCACCACGCTCACCGTTGGCGTCGGGACACGGAACGCCATGCCCGTGAACTTGCCCTTCAGTTCGGGAATGACGAGGCCGACCGCTTTGGCGGCCCCAGTACTGCTTGGGACGATATTCTCGGCGGCGGCGCGGCTGTCTCGCTTGTCCTTCTTGGCCGTATCCACGGTGCTTTGGCTGTTCGTGTAG
>JAHBTC010000130.1 GCA_019638835.1 Fimbriimonadaceae bacterium | reverse complement strand
TCGAGACGCGACTCAAGCCGTCGGCAAGATGTGTATACGCGAGGAGCCAGGGGACACATTCGCCATAAGCGGGCACAAGTGCTTCGGGCCGAAAGGGGTTGGCGCACTCATCTACCGAAGCGATGTTCCGCCCGCTCCCATGATTCGGGGCGGCGGTCAGGAGTTGGGAGTCCGGGGCGGCACTTTGAACGTGCCGGCGATCGTTGGGTTTGGTCATGCGGTCACCTTGGCGATGGAGGAGGCCCCGGCTCGGCTGGCCGTGGCGGTCGAAGTTCGGGCGGCGTTCCTCAACGAGTTGGAAGGGCTTGCCGGATTGCAGATCAACGATGCGCCGCGACAGTCGCCGTTTATCGCCAGCGTGAGCTTTGAAGGGATTGAAGGGTCAACGCTCGTTCTAGATGCCGACTTCATGGGTTACGGGATCAGTAGCGGCCCCGCTTGTAGTTCGGGCATGACAAAGGCATCGCCGGTGCTACTCGCCCTCGGGTTGACGGATGAGTTGGCGCGGGGGACAGTACGGGTGAGTTTTGGCCCGTGGAACACGGTTGAGGCGGCTTCGGGCTTGGGCAAGACGCTCCGGCAGACCGTGGAGCGGCACCGCTCACGGCGCGCGTAGTCAATCCTTCCCTTTCAGCCCCATTCCGGCCCACGACAGACCCGGCGAGAGCGGCCCAAATCTGCTATATTTTTCGTTCGCTGCCGACAATCGCAGCGGGAGTCGAGAGAGATGAAAGCCGATTTGCATCCAGTGAATAACCCCGTCCTATGGGTGGACGGAGACCACGAGTGGGTGGGTTATTCGACCGCCAAGAGCAACGAGACGCGCACGATTGATGGCGTCGAGCATATGGTCATCCGCCTTGACATCTCCTCCTTCAGCCACCCGTTCTACACCGGCCAGAAGAAGATCGTGGACACCGCTGGTCGCGTCGAGAAGTTCATGCGACGCTACGGCAACAACCCGAAGAAGTAATCGCTTTTTTCGATTGCACTTGAACCCCCACGGGCATTCGCCGGTGGGGGTTTCTTGTTTCCGGCTTCCCAAATCAGAAGGCAACTTTAGGCTGGGATTCCGCGGGAACCGCGCATCGTAGAACTATGGGTCAAGCACTATCTTCCAGGACGAATCACGAGTTTGACCTGACTATTTTCTCGGGAAGAGAAAGCTGATCACGATGAGAAACAAACCAGCCAAAAGCCAAGCTAGGCCAGGAACGAGGGTTCCTGTGCCGGAATGATACAGGGTGACTCCAGCGCTCCCACGAGTCACAAGCACCTCGTTGGAGATCGTAATCGCTTCTATGACAATGAGCATCAGCCCGCTGATCGCGCCGGCCAACCTCATAACTCGAGACTCACCTTCAACCCAACGCCGACTCTAGGTCGCTGATGATGTCGCGAGGATCTTCCACGCCGAGGCTGAGGCGGACGCCCCCCGGGACGATGCCGCCCGCCTTCAGCGTTTCCGGTGACAACGCTGAGTGGGTCATCGACGCCGGATGCTCAATGAGAGTTCTCACCTGCCCGAGGGACACGGCCAAAGTGATCGCGAAGGAGTGTTCCGCGAGGGTATCCATCAGTTGCTTGGCCCGTTCGTAACTCTTCGACTCATCCCCGGCCATCTCAAAGAAAATGAGGGCACCAGGGGCAAAGTTGCCGTCGGGGTCCAGCATCTGTTTCTGGGCCAGCGCTCGTTGCGGGAAGCGCGGCAATCCTGGATAGTGTACGGTCGCCACGGCGGGATGTGCTTCAAGATAGTTGGCCACTGCCAGTGCCGACTTTTGCTGGGCTTCGAGCCGAAGGGCGAGCGTCGGCAGTCCGTAGACCATGATGTGCCAGGCCGTGTCGGGGGCAAGAGAGCCCCCAAAATCCTTCCGGTATACGAGCAGGTCGGTTTCCGCACTGCGGGGGCCGATGACGGCCCCACCCATCGAAGTTCCAAATCCTGATATGTGCTTCGTCAGGCTGTGAACCACATAATCTATGCCGTGTTCCAATGGGCGCTGGCAGAACGGCGACGAGAACGTGTTATCCACGATCGTGACCACGTGCCGGTCTTCCGGTCGAGACTCGTTGATCCTCCTAACGGTGTCAGCCACCATCTGCATGTCCACGATTCGCATGGTGGGATTCGCGGGCGTTTCAAAGTAGACGACCTTGGTTTCCGGACGGACGGCTCGCTCAATTTCCTCGGGCGAGTCTAAGTTCGACAGTGTGTGCGTGATGCCGTAACGGGAGAGCCAATTGACGATATGGCTGTACGTACAACCGTAAGTCGCGGGGGGAAAAACGATATGGTCTCCGGTCCGCAGGTGGATGCCAAGAGCCGCGCTGATCGCGGCCATTCCAGTGGCATACACCACCGCGCACTCTCCCCGCTCAGAGAAGGCGAGGTTCTCCTCAAGCAGTCCGTTGCAGGGCTCGTCGAGGCGATCGTAGATGTAGATCGGTTCGGCGGTGTCACGGTCGACTTCCGGGTTGGCAAACTGCCGAAAACCTTCGGCACCGCGCTCAGCGCTGCGCAGACGGAATGCTGAAGCCGTCGTGATGGGCGGGGTCACGTGGTCTTGGAAGTTCCACTTGGCGGAGTTGAACTTCCCGTGAATGAGGACCGACCGATCGCGATACGCTTCTTTGCGTTCCATGACAAAGACAGGGTATCTAGGTTCCCATTCGTTTGTCAAGTTGGCGGTATGTCGCGAATGATTCTAACGAATGCCAGACCAAGTGCCTTCGTTTGTTTCGAGAGCATCCTGTGTTCGCCAGCACCAATGATGGTTGCGAAGTGAGAATTGGGCACCTATCCTGAGTCTAGGTAAACCTCTGAGTATCAAGATGGTGAGACACGAAAAGTGTGCCGAGACCGGTTCGAGTTGGAACCTACAGCGTAGCCAGGACCGACTCAAGTTGCACGTTTGAGGAGCGCAGGCGCTGGCACAACGTTCGTCCTAAGTTCCGCAGCACGACGACTCCCGCACGCGGATTGTCGTCAATCAGCCCGTTTAACGCGGTTGCCGTCGCTCGCATTACGACGCAATCCGTATCCGCCACGACAGTTGCCGTGCGAACTTCCTGTTCAAACAAGGCCAGTTCGCCGACTACGGCGCCCGCACCAAGGCGGGCAATCAAGTCGCCGGTCGAAGTTGTGACGCGTGCCTTCCCTTCCAAGATCACATAGATGTGTTCCGCTATCGAGCCTTCGCGGACGATCTCTTCCAATGCGGCAAACCGCATCTCTTCGGCAACTGCCGAAAGCGACGCGATGTCGTCGTCGGAGAGGCCCGCAACGAGGTAGCTCCCCCGCAGTCTTTTCACCAAACTCATATGAACGGAAGGGTACCCGCGCCCCTACCCTTTCACCGTGCTGCGAATGATAAACAGGAGGTTCGCCGGACGCTCGGCGAGCCGTCGAGTGAAGTAGGGGTACCACTGGTCGCCGTACGGTATGTAGACGCGGACGTTGAAACCCTCCTTGCGTAGACCTTCCTGAAGATCACGGCGGATGCCGTACAACATCTGCCACTCAAACGAATCCTTCGCGATGTTCTCTGTGACTACGAATTGCTTGAGTTCTTCGATGATCGCTTGGTCTTGCGTGGCGATTGCCGGATAATGCCCATCTTTCAGCAGTCGTTTGGCGGCAATCAGATACTCCTGATCCACGCGTTCCTTCTCCTGATGAGCGACGCTGGCTGGTTCCAGATATGCGCCTTTTACGATCCGGACCCGGGCTCCTAGATCGATCATCTTTGTTACATCCCCTGGAGTTCGGTGCAGATACGATTGCAGTACGGTGCCCGTGTTCGCAAAGTCGGGAAAGACCCGTTCGATCATCGCAATCGTCCGTTCGGTGTATTCGCTGGCCTCCATATCCGCGCGGACAAAAATGTCGTGCTGGGCGGCCCGTGACAGAAGGGTACGGAAGTTCCGCTCCGCGACTTCGTCGCCCTGATCTAACCCGAGCGCGGTCAGTTTGATGCTGATGTTGATTTCGCTCTTGTGAGGGCTGGCGGCAATCCGATCAATGATCTCTTCGTAGGCGCGACGGGCTTGGGTGGCCTCGGTTTCAGTAGCCACGTTTTCGCCGAGCAGGTCCAGGGAGACAAAGAGTCCCTTCTCGCATTCTGTTTCGGCAGCAGAGATCGCGTCGTCGAGAGTTTCGCCCGCAACAAACCGCCGGACCAACGGCCGGAAGAGTTTGGATTTGGTGACAAGCCGTCGAAGGGGCGGAAACTTCGATGTTCCCAGAATGAGCGAGCGGAAGAGCATTCCCGAGGGCCGATTCTACTGGCCCGGAAGCCATTAACGATAGCGCGGCCCCAATTTCGTTACCCTACTCCCACTCAATCGTCGCGGGGGGCTTGCTCGTGAGGTCGTAGAGCACTCGGTTGACACCGTCTACTTCGTTTACGATCCGGTTGGCGACATGCTCCAAAAATAGGAAGGGCAAGTCCACCGCGGTGGCAGTCATGGCGTCCTCACTACGGACGGCACGAAGCACAATGGGTTGCTCGTAAGTACGCTCGTCCCCCATGACACCGACACTGCGCACATCAAGCAAAGCCGCATAACTCTGCCAAATCGTGGTATGGAGGTCCGCCTTACGAAGTTCAGAACGGAAGATCCAGTCCGCCTCCTGTGTGATGCGCACTCTTTCCGGCGTGACCTCACCCAGAATCCGCACCCCTAAGCCTGGGCCTGGGAACGGCTCTCGATCCACTACGTCATCAGGAAGGCCCAGTTCTCGCCCCACGGCGCGGACCTCATCCTTGAATAGCCAGCGCAACGGTTCAATAACCTTGAGCTTCATCCAGTCCGGAAGACCGCCCACATTGTGATGAGTCTTGATCTTGCTTGCGGTTGCGCTACCGCTTTCGATTACATCGGGATAGAGCGTGCCCTGAGCCAACCATTGGCAGTCGCTGAACTCGTCGGAGTGTGCTTCGAAGCAGCGAACGAACTCGGCACCGATCACCTTACGCTTTTCTTCGGGTTCCGTGACGCCACTCAGTTTGGCGAAGAACTGGTCAGCCGCGCGGATCAAAACGAGATTCGGATGGAACACTTCGGTGAACATCTCCACCACCTGCTCGGCTTCTCCTTTACGGAGCAAGCCATGGTCCACAAAAACACAGGTGACCTGATCGCCGAGAGCCTTGGTGAGCAAGGCGGCGGCAACACTGGAATCCACGCCGCCACTGACCGCGCAGAGCACCCGTTCGTTGCCGACTTGATCCTGAATCTGTTGGATGGCATCAGCGACAAAATGCGCCGCCGTCCATGTCGGTTTTAGGCCGGCCCGGTCAAAGAGAAACGACCGCAGGAACTCTCTGCCGCCGGGGGTGTGAGTGACTTCGGGGTGGAATTGCACTCCGTATCGCCGTGCCGAAGGGTTGTCCATCGCCGCAACCGGGCAGGTCTGGGTGCGCGCCGAAACCGTATAGCCTTGGGGCAATTCAATCACTTGGTCGCCATGGCTCATCCAGACTTGATCGTTGCCGAGCGAAGCCGGGAGCGTGCCTTCAACCATGGTTTCGAGGTGACGACGTCCGTACTCGCGATCGAGTGCCTTCTCCACTTTGCCGCCGAGACGATGCGCCATCCATTGCATGCCATAGCAGATGCCAAGCACGGGCCGATCGCCGAGGAGTTCTGGATCAATATCGGGAGCGTCTGGGCCGAGAACACTTCGAGGGCCACCGCTGAGGATGATGGCGGTTGGATTCTTCTCTTGGATGTGGGTCGCCGCCTGCGAATAGGGGACCATTTCGGAGTAGCAGCCGAGTTCCCGCACGCGCCGGACAATCAGTTGGGTGTATTGCCCCCCGAA
>JAHBTC010000013.1 GCA_019638835.1 Fimbriimonadaceae bacterium | reverse complement strand
CACATGGCAGTGCTCGGTATCTCTGTCGCCATGGCGGTCGCAGGTATGGGGATGGGATGGGCGCTTTACAAGTCAAAACTTCCCGACAAAGAGGGGTTCGACGAGAAGAAATGGACGCCCTTCTTCCGCGCTTCCAACAAGCAATTCGGCATTGATATGGTTTTGGCGGATGGCTCGGTAAAAACTGGCGGAGTGATTGGGGGAGTTATCCGGTGGCTGGATGAAAAGGTCGTCGATGGCTTGGTCAACCTCACCGGAAGCCTGACCAAGGATGTCTTCGGTCGGTTCAGTACGATGTTCCAAACGGGATTTGTTCGGGGGTATGCCTTGGTGCTTCAAGTCGGGGTAATCCTTGTCCTTATCGCTATGGTGTGGGCCGCAGCCCGAGCCGGAGGTTCACTCTGATGAGTACGGGAATTGGCTTGCTTTCGCTTTTGCTCTCGGTTCCGTTGCTCGGGATGATCTTCCTGATGCTCATGCCGGGCACGTTCGACAAGGCGATCAAGACGGCTTCGATGGTTTTTAGCGTGCTGGCATTTGCGGTCAGCGCGTACATGCTGGCAGGCTTTGACGGAGGAACCTACCACTTCCAGTATTTAGAGTCCGTGCCCTTTTTGCCTCGGTTCGGTATCACCTATAAGTTAGGCGTGGACGGAATCAGTGTCTGGCTGATCGTTCTCACGACTTTCCTAACCGTCGTTGCGAACTGGTTCAGTTTCTATGTGAAGGAGCGGGTCAAGACGTACTTCGTCTGTTTGCAGATCTTGCAACTCGCCATGCTCGGAGTGTTTGTGTCGTTGGACCTCGTTCTGTTCTACACATTCTTCGAAGCATCGCTCGTCCCGATGTACTTCCTTATCAACATATGGGGAGGAAGTGGCCGCCGCTACGCCTCGGCCAAGTTTTTCATTTACACCTTCACGGCAAGCGTGTTCATGCTTGTTGGGTTGATCGCAGTGGGGATGCAGATGCGAGGCGTGACCGGAAGCATGAGTTTTGACGTCATCGCCATCCAAGAGCAAGTTGCGAACGGCAAACTCTGGATGGGGGCTTTTCAAATGCAGTCCCTCATCTTCTGGGCGTTCGCGGTGGCGTTCATGGTCAAGTGCCCGATGTTCCCGGTGCATACCTGGCTCCCGGACGCTCACACCGAGGCGCCGACGGCGGGCTCGGTGATCCTTGCGGGCGTGCTCCTCAAGATGGGGACCTACGCATTCCTTCGGTTCTGTATCCCGCTGTTCCCGGAGGCGATGCAGTCTGCCGTTCCGATCCTCGTGGTCATCAGCGTGATCGGCATTATCTACGGTGCGATTGTCGCAGCAATGCAGGACGACGTGAAGAAACTAGTTGCTTACTCGTCGGTTGCGCACATGGGGTTCGTGATGCTTGGCATCTGTTCTCTTTCTCAGCATGGGATGATGGGCGGTGCTTTCCAACAACTCAATCACGGCGTAAGCACAGGTGCGCTCTTCCTCCTCATTGGACTTCTTTATGAGCGCATCCACACGCGAGCGTTCAAGGACATGGGCGGTCTGAAGGCGCAAATGCCAGTCTTCACGACCCTCTTCCTCATCGTGATGTTCTCCAGCGTCGGTCTGCCAGGCACGAACGGGTTCATCGGCGAATTCCTCGCGATGATGGGGGCGTTCGAAACAGCTTATGTGGGGGCATTCGGGTTGACCATGGTTTGGCCCGTTCTCGCGGCTACGGGCGTTGTTTTCGCCGCCGTTTATCTGCTCTCCATGTTCATGAAGGTGTTCTACGGACCGATCACCAATCCGATGCTCAAAGGGCTCCGCGATATCAAAGCGCACGAAGTGGCGCTCGTCGGAATGTTTATCGTTTTGATTTTCTGGGGCGGCATCTTCCCGAATACATTCATGAAGCCGATGGAGAAAGCCGTTGGCGCGGCCCGCATGATGGCCGTAAACGAAGAAGGGAAGCGACCCGTTTGGGCCGACGGCACGACCGAGGTTGCGGTCAACGGCGACCTCATTCGCGTTGCCCCACGCGACGAAGGCACTCAGTTGAGCGCCTATGAGATTGTCGAGGTGATCGCCCCGGCGAATCACTTCTTCGAGAACCTAAAACAGCAGGCTCCTACCGCTCAGGAGGTCGCGTTCCGATGATGTCGATTCCGGCCGTTCCATCGGTAGATTGGACTCTCCTTTGGCCCGTGATGACCGTTATGCTAACGGGAATCGTGGGGCTCACGATTGAGATGATCCGGCCCCGTCAGAACAACAACATGATTGTTGGCGTCAGTCTGGTCGGGCTCGCAATTGCAATTTTCCAACTGGCAAACCAGATCGGCTTGCCCGAAGCGACGACCTTCAACGACCTGATTTCGCGCGACCACTTCGGAACTGTCTTACAGATTTTGATGCTCGGTGCGTGTGGACTTTGTTTCCTCTTTAGCGAACCATATCTTCGCGAGAGACATGTGCCGTTTGCGGAGTTCTATCCCCTCGCGTTGTGGTCGGCGGCGGGAGGCATGCTCGTTGTGAGTACGGATAGCCTCATCATGCTATTCATCGGCGTTGAGGTGCTTTCTATCGCTCTTTACTGCCTTGCGGGCCTTTGCCGTGAAGACCAGCGTAGCGAAGAGTCGGCACTCAAGTACTTCCTATTGGGTTCGCTCGCCAGTGCCTTCATGCTGTACGGCATGGCCTTCCTATACGGCGCCACCGGGTTACTCTCCCTTCGTGCCCTGGAGGTCGTGCCCGTAAACGAATCCATGCAGATGATCGGACTTGGATTCATTCTGGTAGGGCTCGGGTTCAAGGCTTCGCTGTTCCCGTTCCACGTGTGGACGCCCGATGTTTACCAGGGTGCGCCTTCGAATGTGAGCGCGTTCATGGCCTCGGTTTCGAAGATCG
Organism: Fimbriimonadaceae bacterium; assembly: GCA_019638835.1. Classification (GTDB taxonomy): domain Bacteria; phylum Armatimonadota; class Fimbriimonadia; order Fimbriimonadales; family Fimbriimonadaceae; genus JAHBTC01. The sequence continues at coordinate 35,730 of JAHBTC010000013.1, read as the reverse complement.
CGGCGTTTGGAGCGCTTGCCAGATTGCTGGTCGCAGCGGACTTGATTCAGGAATTCTGGACACCACTTGTCTTTTGGATGGCGATCCTCACGATGACCATTGGCAACCTCGGTGCATTACGCTCACGAGACATCAAACGAACGCTTGGATTCTCTTCGGTTGCTCACGCGGGCTATCTCTTGGTTGCGCTTCTGGCTCATCTGGAGATGCCGATCGCGGTTCCGTTGGATGCACTCTTGTTTTATCTTGCCGTCTACAGCGTGGCTACCATTGGATCGTTTGCCGTGATCTCCTTAGCGGCGAAGAATGGTCGCGAGGACTCCCGTGAGTTTGCTCTAAATGGACTCTGGAAGAAGAATCCTTTTGCTGCGGGCACCTTGGCCGTGTTCATGGTGTCGCTGATTGGGATGCCGTTCACGGGTGGCTTCATCGGTAAGTTCATGATCTTCCAGGGGGCTCTGCAGGCGGGCTTGCAACCGCTGGCGATTGTGCTAGCCGCGAACTCGGCCATCAGCGTTTTCTACTATCTCGGAATCATCAAAGCGACGTTTGTCGAAGCGGAAGAGCCAACTGGCGGTCACTTTAGTCAGGGAACGTTGGGGCTGAACATTGCATGTGGCATCTGTGCCTTGTTGGTACTAGGGGCGTTCTTCGCCGGTGATCTGGCGACGGGTTCGGTCACCGAGCCGTTAGTCACGCCGACCATTGTGCAACGCTAATCAGCCTCAAAAACGAGCCCAACACCCAGTAAAAAAAGATCGCCACGGTCCATTGCAGACCGTGGCGACCCAAATGTCGAACTCTAAAGGAACTATTCCTTGTCCTTGTAGCCAGGTAACCGGCGGCCCTTGTAGTAGCCATCGGGGCTCGCGCAGTGTCGCTTGGCTAGCGGTTCGCCACCCACGTTCTTCGTTTCCGTCAATTCCGGAAGATCGGTTGTCCAGTGAGTGCGACGGCTTGCCGTTCGCGCGTGGCTATGTTTGCGTTTCGGATTCGGCATAAATCTTCCTCTTTACTTCTTCTCTCGGTGCAGGGTCGTCTTGCGGAGAGTCGGATTGTATTTCATGAGTTCCAACTTGTCCGGGGTATTGACCTTGTTCTTGGTGGTCGTCACGTAATGCTTGTTGTCTTCGGTGCAAACCAACCGGATGATTTCGCGCTTTTCGCCTTTCTTCTTGGCCATGGGGCACACCTCCACCGCGTGAACTGGGAGCGAACTGATATTATGCGCTCGTGACGGGTCTCCCAGCAAGCCCAGTCCCAGCGGTATGATGCCGAGGGCCCGCCCCGGGTGGCGGAATGGTAGACGCGGAGGACTTAAAATCCTTTGGCTTTACGGTCGTGCGAGTTCGAGTCTCGCCCCGGGGACCCACCAAGCATTACACGGGCATTCGCTTTCGCTTCATCCGAGAGTGTTTCGCCCGCGAGCAGGCGCGCAACCTCTTCCACCCGTTCATCGCCCGCCAAGAACACAATCTGCGTGGCGACTCGTCCCTTGACTTCCCGTTTTTCAATCCGGGCGTGATGAGTCGCCTTCGCCGCCATTTGGGGGAGGTGACTGATCACCAACACCTGGGAATGGAGTCCTAATCGTTCCATCTGTTTTGCAACAAGTGCCGCCGCCCTTCCGCTCAATCCCGTATCCACCTCATCGAAGATCATGGTCGGGACTCCGGCTCGTCCTGCCGATGCGGCTTTGATTGCCAGCATAACCCGCGCAATTTCGCCACCACTCGCGACTTTATGGATCGCACGTGGTTCCTCGCCGGGGTTGGCACTGAAGTCAAAGGTGATCGCGTCCGTGCCGTTCGCGGAAATCGGCGCTTGTTCTTGTCGCACAAGAAACTCGGCATTCGGCATAGCAAGGTCATGAATGGTCTCTCTCACGGCTTGCGCGAATACGGATGCGTGCTTCTTTCTGATTTCCGACAGCCTTTTCGCCGACTGATCTCGTCTTTCTTCGGCTTTGCCCATAGCGGCAAGCAGAGATTCGGTGTCTTCGTCTAAGGATTCCAGCGCCTCAACCTCTCGTGAAACTGAATCAAGATGCTCTAGAAGGGCGCTCTCATCCTCACCGTACTTACGCAATAGATCCCGTAGCCTTTGTCGTCTCTCCTCGGCAATTTGTTGGGCTCTAGGATCTGAGTCTAGGTCGGCAATATAGGAGCCGAGACTCAACCCGGCCTCATCAAGCAAGATCGCCGCCTCTGAAATGAGTTCCATTGGGGCATCCAAAGCGGAATCGAACGAAGCAACGGACTCAAGGCTTCGTTTGGCACGTCCGGCGAGGGCGCTTGCTGAACTTTCGTCATGACGAATCGCCGCCAATGCTGTTTGCACCGCTTCTCCCAGTCGTTGGGTATTAGCGAACCGAGAGAGCTGCGTTTCTAACTCTTCAAACTCGCCAATTCGAATATTGGCATCCCCGATCTCGTCTCGCTGAAATCGGAGCAAGTCCAATCGCTGGGCTCGTTCTCTCGCATTCGATCCGGCATATCGCACCTTCTGATCAAGTTCGGCCCAGACCGCGAAGTCATTGGACATTGTCGCCTTAGCGGCGACACACTCATTCCCGATCCAATCATCAAGGAATGCCATTTGCCTTTCCGGGTCAAGCAATGCTTGGTGGTCGTGCTGGCCGTGCAAATCGATCAGAATGCTTCCAAGCGACTTCAATTGTGCAACAGTGGTCGTTTGTCCGTTGACCCGAGCGGTGCTTCGTCCTTCGGTGCTGACCTCTCGCTCAATGACGAGGGGCCCAACGCCGGTAGGAAAGCCAAGCGAACCAACGGTTTCGGCAAGCGCCGGGCCCACGTCAAGGGTAAGCCTGACAGAAGCCCGTGAGCAACCCGTACGAACAAGCGTCGCGTCCGCTCGGTCGCCAAGGGCGAGTCCAATCGCGTCAATCAGAAGCGATTTTCCGGCTCCAGTTTCTCCGGTGAGGACTGTCAGACCCGGATGAAAGGAAACGTCAACCGCTTCTAGGGTCGCCAAGTTCCGAACGGACAGATCTCGAATCACTTGCGCGAATTCTTCTTGAAGATGGCCGCATCCATTGAAAGCCGACCCGGCCCGGCGATAAGGATAGCGAGAGCGAGCAACAAGTAGATACCTGAGTTCATGACGGTGGAAACTTGCTCGTTCATCGGTACCGTCCCCCCCAATACTTTCTGGAAGTTGAAGTAGGTGGCGTAGGCCATTGTCGCGACAATGGATGCGGCTGCAATCCGTGAGAGGAAACCAAACATCACGCCCAGCCCACCGAGTAGTTCACTTGCAACGGCACAGTACGCGGCGATCGGCGGAACTCCTTGTGATCCCATGAACGCAACAAATCCTTCAAGTCCCGTACCTCCGAACAGCCCAAACGCTTTACCCAAGCCAGCGTAGGTCATTGTGATGCCGATACCGATGCGAACCAACAACAGACCGATATCGGTCGGTGTGTCTTTCTTCATTCTTATTCGTTACGACGCGAGGGACCGACAGTGCGATGCGGGGGTCTGCATAATGAGACCATGAGTGGTTCTCCCGCCGCGGGCGTTGCCTGGGATTTGTCTTCTCTTTACGCCGGACTCGACGACCCAAAGATTAAGACCGACTACGAAGAGACCTTAAACCGGGCCGACGCATTTGCCGAAAAGTACCGGGGGCGCGTCGCCTCGCTCTCGGCACCGGAGATGGCGAATGCGCTTCGCGAGTACGAGATGCTTGGGCAAGAAGCCGTGAAGCCGAGCCTCTTTGCTTCACTCCTTTACGCGGCGGACACGAGCAACCCGCGACACGGTGCCTTTTACGCCGAGCAAGGCGAAAAGTCAAGCGAAGTCAGGGTGCGCCTCATGTTCTTTTCGTTGGAGATTCAGGACATTGACGATAGTGCCTTTACGCAACTTCGCAACGATCCAGTGCTAGCTCCTTACGGTCACCACCTCGATGTGACAAGGCAGTTTCGTCCGCACAAACTGAGCGAAGTCGAAGAGCGCCTCTTGGAGCGGACAGCCAACACCGGCGTGCGAGCTTGGGTGCGGCTTCACGACGACCTCAATGCCAATCAGGTGTTTCATTTTGCGAATCCCCTCACCGGCGAGACCGAAGACTTGGCGCTTGAGGAGTTGCTTGACAATCTTCGCGATCATCGATCGGAAGTCAGGTTAGCTGCGGCCGCCGCGTTTACGGCGGGTCTGAAAGAGTTAGAAAGGACAATCGTGTTCACCTACAACACGATCTTGGCCGACAAAAAATTGGAAGATGAACTGCGGGGATTCGGTTCCGCAGAAGCAAGCCGGCACCTTGCCAATGAGTTGGATCAGTCCACAGTAGATATCGTCACTTCGCTCTGCGAGGAGCGCAGCGACATTGTTTCCCGCTACTACCACGTGAAACGGCGATTGCTAGGCTTGCCCGAACTGACCCACGCCGACCGATATGCGCCATTGTTCGAGGCCGAAGGAACCGTCTCTTGGGAAGAAGCCCGCAGGATCGTCGTGGACTCATTCGCGGAATTCCACCCTGATCTGGGTAAGGCTGCCGACGACTTCTTCATCCACAACTGGATTGATGCAGAGCCTCGCCCCGGCAAAACCGGCGGTGCATTCTGTATGCCGAATACGCCGGACTTGTATCCGGTGATGCTCATGACGTACCTCGGCAAACTCCGAGACGTTGAAACACTGGCTCACGAAATCGGGCACTGCTGCCACTATCACTTCGCGCGCAAGCAAACCTATCTCAACTTTGATGCCACCTTGCCAATGGCGGAACTCGCATCTATCTTCGGCGAGATGCTGGTATTTGAACGACTCATTGAGAGCGCTTCCGACAAGGATCGAATGGCGCTGTTTGCGGGCAAACTCGAAGGAGCGTTCGCGAGCGTCCACCGGCAAGCAGCGATGTACCGATTTGAGAAGCGATGCCATCAGCACCGTCGAACCGAGGGCGAACTGAGTGCCGAGCAATTCCAAGAGTACTGGCAGTCGGAAATGCAGTCCATGTTTGAGGATTCAGTGAATCTGGGTGATGACCACCGAGTGTGGTGGACGTATGTGGGGCACTTCTTCTTTGCGCCGTTTTACGTTTATGCCTATGCCTTTGGAGAACTCCTCACCATGTCGCTGTACCAAAAGGCCAAGGGAGAAGGTCAAGAGTTCGCGGAGAAGTACCTTGAGGTGCTTAGCTCTGGTGGATCAAAGACGCCGCACGAACTCATGTCGATCTTGGGGGTTGATCTGAAGGATAAGTCGTTTTGGGAAGGTGGATTCCGGGTGCTTGAGGGCTTCCTTGACGAGTTTGAGAGATTGGCCGCCTCAACTCCGGTATAGGCTCGGCGCGTCAAACCATCGTGTGACGGCGTCCGTAAGGCGATGCCGTCACGCCGAACAAAGATTGTTGCGACCCTTGGCCCGGCGTGTCATAGCGAAGGCGCGATCCAGCAACTGATCAAAGCGGGCATGAATATGGCCCGATTGAACTGTAGCCATGGCGAGTGGGATGTCAAGGCCGAGGCGGCGGCATGGGTCAGATCGAATAGCGCTCCGGTAGCTCCGATCGCCCTCATGGCGGACTTGCAGGGACCGAAACATCGTCTCGGCACTCTCCCAGGGGACGGACTAAACATCCGTGCTGGCCAGAAACTCACATACGGACCCGAAGGTGAGGATGTCCAGGTTCCGATCCTCGATGAAGATGTGTATTCCGGACTGCGAGTCGGGGACAAGGCACTGATTGGCGACGGGGAGATATCGCTCAAGGTCATTGAGCAACAGGGTTCTCGCGGGGTGTTCTCCGTCATTGATGGCGGAACCCTAAAAAGCCGCAAGGGCGTCACCGTGATCGGAAAGTCATTTGACAGCCGTGCCCTGACCGACAAAGATAAGTTTGATATCTTTCAGGCAGCACAGTTGGAAGTGGACTATATCGCGCTCTCGTACGTTCGGAGTAGCGCCGACCTGCTCGAACTTCGGCGGGAAGTGGATAAATACGACCCGAAGATCCGTTTGATCGCGAAGATCGAAACGAAGGAGGCACTGAAAGACATTGACGCGGTGATCGCCTCCTGTGATGGTGTCATGGTGGCAAGGGGTGATCTGGGCCTTCAGATTGCGATCGAAGACGTGCCTTTGGCTCAGAAACGAATCATTGAGCGAGCGAACCGGATAGGCAAACCCGTGATCACCGCAACTCAGATGCTTGAAAGCATGGTTACCAATCCTCGACCCACAAGGGCGGAAGCCACCGATGTCGCCAACGCGATCCTTGATGGAACCGATGCCGTCATGCTCAGCGGAGAAACGGCGGCCGGTGCCCACCCCGTCGCCGCCGTCGCCACGATGGCCAAAATCGCGGAGAAGACCGAGTTACATCAGCAAGCCAAGACGTCACGGAGTATCCATTTGCCCAAAGGGGCCGACTGTACCGAAGCGGTGGCCCAAGCCGCAGTGCAGATCGCCCATTCGCTTGAAGCGAAGGCCGTAGTCACGGCTAGCACAAGCGGGGCAACCCCACGCATGGTGCGCAAGTTCAATCCAAACGTTCCCATCCTTTGCGCGACTTGGGATCCGCGGGTTCATCGGCAACTCGCATTGGTTGGAGGGGTGCAAACCGTGTTGATTGAACACCCCGAAACGACGGACGAAGCAGTTGGAATGGCGTTGGAAGCCATGGTCAAGAATCGCGTTCTTCGAATGGGGGATACGGTCGTGCTCACGGCTGGCGTCCCACCCGGGGTTGCCGGAAACACAAACCTGATTCTCGTGCGAACCGTATAAGTTCATGAATCGTCTACAATGAAGCAACATCACGCATCGTGATGGGGGCCAAGGATGGACCGCAAATTTGTTTTCGTTATCTACGGACTCGCCGCAATGATCGGCTTAGGAATGAGTGCATGGTCGTGGCAGATCAAACGAGATGCCTCGCAGGAGCGAGCCGAGGCAACGATGGCCCGTGAAGCGGCTGCTCAGGAGCGAGTGGATATGGCCGAGCGCCGAGCCCATTTGGAGAGCCCTGGCGGACGTGATGCCTTAGTGCGCGGACGAGGTTATGTGGCCCGCGACGAAAAACTCATTGACCAGTGATATCGTTTGTCCTTGCGCTTGCCCTAGTTCCGCCTGACGCCCCATGGCCAGGTCGCTTTGAGTACAAATCGAATCAATCCGCAACGTACGACGTGACCTTGAGTTATGTCGGCGAAACCGAGAAGGAGGGTTCGGAGGAAGTCTGGACTTGGACCGTTACCGAAGTCAATGAGATTGGTCAAGCCAAATTTTCTTTGACACGAAAGCTCGTGGCGCTTTCCGTAGAGGGCACGAGGTATCCCGCGTCAGGCGAAGACCCCACAGTGAACACTGAATGGCGCAGCCCTCGGGGAGATGTGCGCGAACGCACGAAGACGGGCCCCGATCCGGCGACGGATGGACGGCTACTCCGCTGGTTAGACGTGCATTGGCCCGGTGGCCCGGTGGTGCCGGGGGAGGTCTGGGAGTGGGGCTGGGAAGCCGACTTTCTGCCCGCCATCCGTTTGGGTGGGGTTGTCGGTGGCTCCGAGCAAGGTCTTCTTCTGCGCACTTCCTTTTGGGAGACCACTCAACCCCAAGCAGAAGGGACTGTATCCCGTGCGTGGCTCCGAGACGAGCCACCTTCCGAGTTTCCCGCGCGCATTGATCTCAAAGTAGAAGGTGCGGTCCGCCCAGGCGACGAAGAACGGATGCCGATGTCACTCACGGGCACCTGGGTCCGGCGGTAACCTAGCCGGGCGATGGTAGCGCAGGCAAAAGCGGCAACGCTGGTTGGGATTGACGCCGCCATCGTCACCGTCGAGGTGGACTTGCTTCGCGGGAACCCCGAGTTCACCGTTGTCGGCCTTCCTGACCAAGCGGTTCGAGAAAGTCGCGAACGAGTCAAAAGCGCGGTGCGCAACTCGGACTTTACGTTTCCGAACGGCAAGGTCGTCGCCAACCTTGCCCCCGGTGACTTGCGGAAAGAAGGGGCGGCTCTTGACCTTGCGATTGCGATCGCGGTTCTTGGGGCGACGGAGCAGTTGCCGATTCGCGAATTGGAAGACGTAATCTTTTTTGGTGAACTTGGGCTTGACGGCGAACTGCGGCGCGTGAATGGCTCGCTCAGCGTGGCCTTTCTTGCCCGTGACCTTGGCATTAAAAGGCTGGTTGTTCCGTACGAAAATGCTGCCGAGGCCGCCGTAGTCAGCGAAGTCGAAGTCTACGGCGTTCGGAGTCTCGCCGAAGCGGCAAACATGGTGAACGGTGATTTAACGATCAAGCCGTGGGATCCCGCCCACTCGCAGCGACCCTCCCCGCGTCCTTTTGAGATCGACTTTTCGGACGTGAAAGGTCACAAGCACGCAGTTCGGGCTCTCGAAATCGCGGCGGCAGGTGGGCACAACTTGCTCATGACGGGGCCCCCGGGCAGTGGCAAAACTATGCTCGCCCGTCGCCTACCCACCATCTTGCCTGAACTGACTTTGGAGGAGGCTCTCGCTGTAACTAGGGTTTATAGCGCAAGCGGTCAGATGCAGGGAAGGCAAGGACTGATGTGGGAGCGACCTTTTCGCACACCCCACCACACGGCAAGTTATGCGGCCTTGGTTGGGGGCGGAAAGGTGCCGAAACCAGGCGAAGTTTCTCTTGCCCACTACGGTGTTTTGTTTCTTGATGAGATGCCCGAGTTCGACCGGGGTGTATTGGAAGCCCTTAGGCAACCATTAGAAGACGGGGTCGTGACCGTATCTCGCATCACGGGGACTGGCGAATTTCCCGCGAGGTGCATTTTGATTGGGGCGATGAACCCTTGTCCATGCGGATTCAAGGGCTACCCGGAGGCGAAGTGCGTCGGCGCTTCGCTTTGTGAGCGTTATGCTGGCCGCCTGAGCGGTCCACTCCTTGACCGAATCGACTTGCATCTCACTGTCCCTCGCCTTTCACCGGAGGCATTAACGAACCAACCACCCGGCGAGTCTTCGGCTTCTATTCGGGAACGTGTTTCATCCGCGAGAGCCAGACAGTTTGACCGTCTCGGTGCCGGTCGTACCAACGCCCAGATGTCTCCCAAAGAACTGAGAGAGACAGTGCAGTTGGCCGAAGCCGAATCCGAGTTTATGAAGAAAGCGGCAGCAAGATTGAACCTCTCCGCCCGGGCGTATGATCGCATCTTGAAAGTCGCCCTGACACTCGCCGACCTATCATCTTCGGATCAGGTGGCCGTCACTCACCTCGCGGAGGCCGTCCAGTACCGATCTTCGATTCCAGAGTAAGAACCTGTCACTTTTACGGTCTATTCTCGTACTCGTTCGTCCCGGTACACTGACTCAATGCGATTCGCAGCCCGATGGATGCTGGGCTTGGGACTTGCCGGTCTAGGATGGACCGCACAGGCAGCCGTCCCCCAGAGAATTCTCCTCATTCCCATTGATGATCGACCGGCGGTTGTTCAGTTTCCCCAGATGATTGGGAACATGGCCGCCACGAGTGTTGAGACCCCTCCTGCTGAACTATTGGGGCGGTTTACGCAACCCGGCAAGCCAGAAATGATCCTCGCTTGGATGCGAACCCAAAACCTGAGGGATTACGACGCCATTGTGGTCAGCATGGACATGATTGCGTACGGTGGTTTGATTGCTTCTCGGGTCGATCGATCGAGTTACAATCTCGCGATCAACCGTCTTCGTGATTTCTGGGCAATTCGCAATACGGCTCCGGAAACCGAGGTTTACGGCTTTTCTTCGATCATGCGCGTTGCTCCAACCGCGACGCTGACCAACTCAGATTGGCGTGACATCCTCGCCAAATACGCCGAGGAAAAGGCGGACTACGGCGACAGGCCGAACGCGACCCAAAGGGCACGTCTTGCGGACTTGGCCCGACGGATTCCGAATGAGGAAGTCGCACGATACGAACGTACCCGCGACCGAAACAAACGGGTTAATGAGGAACTGATCCGAATGGCCGCGCAGAAGGTCTTCACGCATCTAACCTTGGGCGAGGACGACAGTAAACCAACTGGCCCCCAAAAGCCGGAGCGGGAGCGATATCAGCAGATGGTGACGAACCTTGGCATTCCGGGGCAAGTCCTGATGTGCGCTGGGATTGATCAACTCGCGAATCTCTTAGTAAGTCGGGCCATTGGTGATGCGATCAATTGGCGACCTCGACTTCGAATCGTCTATGCGGACGAAGCGGGGCGCCTCAAGATTGCAAGTTACGAGAGCCAGCCGATTGAGGAGAGCCTCCGGTCACAAATTAACGTGAGCGGGGCCCGGATCGTTGGTGAAGGTCAAGATTTTGATTATTCGCTTTTCATTAACACTCCGGATGCCAGCGCATTTGCATTGGATGCGTTCTTAGGCAGCCTGAAAGCCGAAGTTGACCAAGGGTTTCCGGTGGCAGTTGCGGACACCAACTTGGGACGGGGCGGTATCGCCGATCCAAGGCTCTTTGAGGTTGTCACTGAGCAGGGGCGGTCAGCCCGTTTGCTGGCTTACGCCGGGTGGAACACGGCAGGAAACACGATGGGTACGACAATCCCAGCAGCCAACACCTATCTCATGGCGCGCCGAGAGCGGGTTGATCCTCTTCGGCGCGAGATTGCGCTAAGAACGTTCGTTTTGCACCGGCTCGTGAACGACTTTGAGTACCACAACTTTGTCCGCCCCGAAGCGTACGCGATGATGGATCAACTAAACGCGGGCCGACGCGAGGAAGCGTACGGTGAGCCGTTCAACGAGATTAACGAACGCGTTCGCGATGATCTTGGTTTGCGACTCCAAAACCGTTTTGAAAGCCAGTTGAAAGGGACGCGATTCTTCGCCGGGAACAGCCAGTACGAGGTAGTCGATCTTCGAGATGTGCAGATCGCTTTGCCGTGGCCCCGTGCGTACGAAGTGCAGTTGGATTTCTCTTTGGTGGTCAGACCCGTGTTGTCTCCTTACACCCCGCTTCCCGAGCAAGAGCTTGGTGAAGTGAGTCCGCCTGCCGAGCTAACTCCATGACCGGATTTCTCGAGTTCGCGCCTGAGCTTCTCAATAGCGTCGTTTATGTGCCCCGGGAGTTTAAGTCGGGCATGCCGGCAATCCTGTTTCTGCATGGAGCCGGGGAATCCGGTGAAGACGGTCTGAGGCAACTTGTTCACGGTCCGGCAAAGGAGGCGATCCGCAACCGAGTTACGTGGCCGTTCCTCATGGTTTTTCCGCAAAAGCCGACGGTTGCGAGCGCTTGGTTTGATCACAGAGAGACGATCAATCAACTCCTCGCCAAAGTCGACCGTGAATATGCAACGGATCCTCACCGCCGGTATCTCACCGGGTTGAGTCAAGGCGGCCGAGGCACGATGGAATTGGCGACGGATCTCGCTTGGCACTTTGCCGCGATTGCGCCAGTTTGTGGATGGAATACGCGTCCAGGAATTGGTGCGAGGCTCAATGAGATGCCCGTTTGGATGTTCCATGGAGCCCTCGACACACTTGTGCCACTGAAAGGATCACAAGACGTCGAAGCGGAGATCAGGGCCGCCGGGGGAGAACCACTCTTGACGGTTTACGATGATGTGGCGCACAACGCCTGGGATCGCGCGTATGCCGATCCAGAGTTGCCCAAGTGGTTTTTGTCGCACTCGCTTGATTAAGTGGAACCGGCTTGAACGGGTAGAACGTCTACAAGTTCAGCGAGATGGATCTCGTTGAAGGGATTACCCATGCATGGAAAAGTTGCGGCACTTGCCGCTTTGTTGCTGGTTGCGGCGAACAGTTGGGCAAATGCCGACTTAATCGCTCAAGACCAGCGTTTGGTTGAAGAGTTCACGCCTCGAGTGATGGAGCAGGTCCTCAATGACTTGAACATCAAACTCGCTGATGAAGAAGGGTCTTACGTTTGGGAAGAGGGAGATTTCTCCTTTAGTCTCTCGCCTATTGAGGACGAAGACGGCAACATGAGCGAACTATTCATGAGCGCAACGATCGAGAAAGGGCTGGAGAGTGAGTCTGATGCACATGACTGGAACGTTGCCAGTCGGTTTGGACGCGTTTATGCGATCGATGAGACGGTCTATGTTGAGCACGATTTGATTGCCCGGGGAGGCGTAACCGTCGGTTCGATCAAGAAAGCAGTTACCCGATTCCAGAAGACAGCAGCGGAAGTAAAGTCCTTCTTGTGGGGTGAAGAGTAATGAGCATCTTCGCCTCGGCCATTTTGATGGCGGCCTCAGTTGTGCCCGCTCACATTGCTCAGGACAATCCGATCTGGACGACGCTTGAAGCAGAGAAGGTTGCTGAGATTTTCGAAGATCTCGGCGAAGAGGTCGAGGTCGCTGACGACATGATCACCTGGGAAGGGGAGGACGGCACCACGTTCTCCGCATATTTTTATCTACCAGATGATGACGAAGATTCGGAGGTCACCACCAATATGATGCTGCAAGCGATCAAGGAAGGCGACGGATCTTGGGAAGCGGCCAACGATTGGAACACGATGAGCAGAAATGGTCGCGCATATTACAGCGAAGGCACGGCCTACTTTGAAGTTGACGTGGACGCGGACGGTGGCATTAGCCGAAACAATGTCAGCGCCATCGTAGAGCAGTTCATCAACGACACGCCATCGGTCATGGAAATGATTCTTTCGGGCGTGCCGTCAAGCGAGATGGTGCGCAGCGTTGATGCCGAAATGATGATGGACATCCTCGTTGAGTACGGAATTGACGCTGAGGAAAACGACGAGGGTGACCTTTCATGGGAGGATGAAGACGGCAACGTGTGCCACCTTTTCTTCTATGACGACAACGACCTCATGTTCCAAGTGGACGTCGCGAACGAAGACCCGGACATGGACGCCATCAACGAGTGGAACTGGAACACGCGGTTCGGTCGCATGTACTATGCGGATAGTGACGGCGTAGTTCGAATTGAGGACGATCTCTGGATTGGCGACGGTATTGCGATGTCCAACCTCGAGGAGTTCGTACGACGGTACATCGAAGACACCCTTCCGGGTGCAATTGATGTCGCAAGCGGTTCCTAACGCATCTGAAGCGCCCTCGTTCATTTCGGTGAACGAGGGCGTTTTTGCGCCCATTCAAACTAGGTAACATTTGTCTATGATTTCGCGTCTCCGCGGGGTAGTCGTGGAGCAACTGCTGGACTCGCTCGTGGTGGAATGTGGGGGAGTAGGGTACGAGATCTTTGCCCCCTCGAATGTTCGACATTCGGCGTCCGTTGGATCCGAGATCATCGTCCAGATTCGGCAGGTCGTGCGCGAAGATGGGTGGTTTCTCTTTGGGTTTGTGAGTCCAGAAGAAAGACAACTGTTCGATCAACTCCGCGAAGTCAAGGGGTGTGGCCCAAAAACCAGCATGGCTCTTCTCGATGCGTTAGGCGCGAACGGAACGATTGCCGCCATCCAGGCTGGAGACTATAAGCAACTCGCCCGCGCGAACGGGATTGGTGTGCGTTTGGCCGAGCGGATCGCCGTGGACCTGCGAGACAAAGTCGGCACACTCGCCAACGTCGGCAACAACGGTGCGGCGAAGATTGAGCCACCTAAACAAGAAGACCCGGTCATTGAAGCATTGATGAACCTTGGATTTCGAAGACCCGAAGCAACGGCCGCTGCTGATTCAGTACGCGACGAGGCCGACGACGAAGCCGGGCGACTGCGGGCCGCGCTCAGGAGATTGAGATCGGCGTGAACGGCAACTTAAACCCAACTCAGCAACCCGGCGAAGAATCGATCGAGTTGAGTCTGCGCCCCCGACGATTGTCTGAATTTGTCGGTCAGCGACAGATAAGGGAGAACCTTTCGGTCTATCTTCAAGCGGCCCAGAAACGAGGAGAACCACTTGATCACCTGCTTCTTTATGGCCCCCCTGGCCTTGGCAAGACGACCCTTGCACACATCGTGGGAGCCGAGATGGGCGTCGGGGTTCATATCACAAGCGGTCCTGCGATCGTACGTGCCGGTGACCTCGCGGGAATCTTGACAAACCTTGAGCCTGGGGAAGTCCTCTTCATTGACGAAATCCACCGGCTACCTCGTCCGGTCGAGGAAATCCTCTATCCGGCGATGGAAGATCGCAAAGTGGACGTGATGCTCGGCTCTGGTCCGGCGGCCCGGAGTATTCGGCTTGAGATTCCCCCAATCACTGTCATTGGGGCGACTACGCGGCAGGGCATGCTTTCGGGACCACTACGACATCGATTTGGCATTGACTTTCATTTGGAGTTTTATGCCGCCGACGACCTGCAGCGAATCCTCATACGTTCGGCCGCACTGCTGGGCTACGACCTAGCCGACGATGGGGCAGAGGAGATCGCCCGCCGAAGCAGGGGCACTCCTCGCATCGCCAACCGCTTGTTACGGCGCGTCCGTGACTTTGCTCAGGTTGCCGAAGAAGGAACGATCACGCAGAGCCTGACTCAACATGCTCTTGGTCAGTTACAGGTGGATTTGGCGGGCCTTGATAGAGTGGACCAGTTGTATTTGCGGACGATAATTGATAAGTTCAGTGGCGGGCCCGTGGGGATCGAAACCATCGCCGCGAGCCTTGGGGAGGACACAGGAACGCTTGAGGATGTTTGTGAGCCATATCTGCTCCAAAAGGGATTTATCATGCGCACACCCCGGGGACGAACCGCGACGACCTTAGCATACGATCACCTCGGCCTAACACCACCATCGAATGGTCAGCTCCCACTTTAGGGAGCGCAAACTTCGGTTAGACTCGGACGTCCAACCTAAGGAGTCTCTATGAAGCACATGTTGACAAGCGGTCTTGCCGCCGTAATTCTTGGAACCCTCGCCCTCGCTCCTATGAGCCAAGCCGATCCGACCCAAGTGAGCTTAGACACCATCAAGACACTTGATACGAAATCCGTTTCTGAACTCCTGAAGTCGGCTGATATCAAGGTCGGTGATGTGATCGACGATGTCTCGGTCGAGTTCACGACGGAAGGAGTTGAAGGCGTCGCTGTGCTGTTCGGCGATGAGGAGTCGGACGAGGGCCCGTACCACGAACTCATGCTTCAAGCAAGGTTTGAAAACTCCGATGTGGATACGGATGCGGTCAACGAACTGAACACGGTGAGCCGATTCTTAAGGGCATACGTGCAGGATGATGTCGTGTATGTTGAGTGGGATGCCGCAATCTCGTCTGGCGTGTCCACGGAATACTTGGAGTCCATGGTGATTCGGTTCACAATCGCCGTCCGTGAAGCCAAGTCCTACTTCGAAGATTAAAGGAACAAAGGAGTAGCATGGGCAGATAAAATATCGCCCATGCTTCCGTTCTCGGGCACGTTTCTTGACGAAATCACCCACGACATCCCGAGCCAAAACTGGGGGGCAAAAGAGTGGGATCGCGAGTTTGAACTCTACGCTCGGATCGGTATTCGGGATCTGATCATCATTCGCTCTGGATATCAGAATAAGTGCATTTTTCCTGCACATTCCATACCGGATTTATTGCCAGTCTACGAGGATTTGGGACGGTTGTTCCTTGACCTTGCCGAGCAGCACGGCCTCAAGATTTGGTTTGGCACCTACGATTCCGGACGCTACTGGTGGCGCCGCACATACTGGAAAGAAATCGAACTTAACCTCGCATTTGTAGATGAGATAGTCCGTCGCTATGGCGATTCACCCGCTTTCGGTGGATGGTATTTAACGCACGAAACGAGCAAGAATGATGCCCATATCATCGAGTTATTCAACGCTATTGGCAAACACTGTCGCGCGGCGAAAGACGTTCCCATACTGATCTCCCCGTACCCGCAAGGAAGCAAGCAATTCGGCCCAGGCGACACGATGAGCCTTGCCGAATCATTTGATCATTGGGAGCGAATTTACGACGCGACGCAAGGTTCGTTTGATATTTGTGCGTTTCAAGATGGACAAATCCAATATCAAGAGTTGCCGGAGTTTCATGCCGGCATCAAGTCGCTTTGTGATCGTTACGGGATCTCGGTGTGGTCCAATGTGGAGTCATTTGACCGAGATATGCCGATCAAGTTCCCGCCTGCTGACTGGCGCTACCTCAGATTAAAGATGGAGGCCGCCAGTAAAGTTGCGGAGCGACTCATCACCTTTGAGTTCCCGCACTTTATGAGCCCAAACTCGTGTTATCCCGCCGCCCACAACCTCTTTCGGCGGTACGCAGAGCACTTCCAACTGGAAGCCTAGCTCTTCACCGGAACGACGTTGATCACAACTTCCGGACGTTGCCGGGAGTCCTTGTTCAACATCCTCCGCACGGTGTCGGTCACCACTGAACGAACGTAGTCAGTCTCCTTCAGTTCAAATGAACTGAGCTTTACGAGTTCCTCTTCAATCGCATCATCGATGTCCTCCACGAGTTCTTCGCCGCCACTGAATCCTCGGGCTTGGACTTTGGGTGGGGCGCCGAGGGTGCCGTCGTGAGCGTTCACCGTTACGGTAACGATCAGAATTCCGTCGTGGGCTAGCCGAGTGCGTTGATTGAGAACGTCAAGGGTCACTTCAACATCACCATGCTGATCAATCAAGATTTCGCCTGCGGTGACAGTGCCGTTAACTCCAGCACGCTCGTCCTCAATCTCAAGCACGTCTCCGTTCGCAAGGGTGAAGATGCGGTGATCCGCGTGTCCCATTTGTTGCGCCAATTCCCGGAAGATCTTTTGGTGGCGAGGTTCTCCGTGCACGGGCGCAATATAAAACGGTTTGGTCAGGTTGACCATTGTTTTAATCTCGTCTCGATAAGCGTGGCCCGAAACGTGAATCGGGGCGACGGCTTCGGTGACGACGTTTGCACCCAACTGGACGAGTTTGTTGATCGTGCGCCAAATTACGCCTTCATTACCGGGGATGGGCCGCGCGGAGTAAACAATCGTGTCCCCCTTCGCCACTTTGAGCCATCGGTACTCGGCGCGCGACATCTGACTGAGTGCTGCCATCGGTTCGCCTTGGCTCCCGGTGAGGAGGATCACAAGTTCACTTGCCGAATACTTCCCGACGTCTTCGATAGGGATCAGTGTGCCACGAGGGATATGGGCATATTCAAGATTGCGAGCGATCTCAAACACTTGCTGCATGCGCCGACCTGCGACGGCAACCTTCTTGCCAAGTGCGTGTGCGCAGTTGACCACTTGTTGCATCCGGTGGATATTGCTGCTGAACATCGTCACGAGGATCCTTCCGGGAGCGGCGGCGAAGACCGATCGTAACCCCTGGGTCGCTTCGGATTCGCTTGGACCCCACCCTGGTCGGTCAACATTGGTTGAGTCGCTCATTAGCAAGACGACGCCCTCTTCGCCCAACTCAATCAGCCGGTGCAAATCTGTCTGGGCGCGGTCTACCGGAGCAAAGTCAAACTTGAAGTCGGCTGTGAACAACACAACGCCGTGAACCGTGTGGATGGCCAGCGCACAGGTCTCAGGGATGGAATGCGTGACTCTCACAAACTCAACCTTGAGAGAGCCGACCTCTACGGTATCGCCCGGCTGGACTTCGCGAATTTTGGGCTCGAAACCGCGCATCCGTTCGTCCAGTTTCATCTTGACGAGGGCGCGCACCAACTTGGTGCAGTAGAGAGGCACGTCTACTTCGCGCAGGAGATAGGAAAGCGCTCCAACGTGATCCTCGTGGGCATGGGTGAGAAACACGCCCTTGATCCGATGTTGATTCTCGATGAGATAGGAGAAATCGGGGACGACGATGTCTACGCCGTATTGCTCCTCATGCGGAAAACTCAGCCCAACATCAACGACGATCAGATCTTCTCCCTGTTCGAGGACCGTGCAGTTCTTTCCGATTTCGCCGGCCCCACCCAGGGGGATCACTCTCACCGTTGCCACGCGGAGAATCTACCAGCCTTGGCCAGTAGGAACCGGGAGTCCGGCCGCCCAATGGAACCCTCGCCGCGTGATAGTCCCTGCTGGTGTGTCGAGCACGCTCGGGTCGTGCCCTAAGTTGCAGTAAAACACCTGGCCCTTGCCCCAACTTTTCGTCCACACCACGGGCATCCGGCAAGGATTGCCATCGTGTGCCCCGGCGACCTTAGGATTCGGGAAAACGGACTCCGCGAGCACCGTCAAGCCCGGATCGACATGCATGTAGTACTGCTCACTCTTCACTTCAAAATCAGCGATTCCATTTGTGATCTCATGCGGAGTTGGGCCGATGTGAATGGTATGCGCTGTGCCGTCGTTTCCGGGGTGAGCCACAAACTGCCCGCCGACCATAAACTGCCATTCAGTTGTGTTTCGGAATGAGTCGCCCATCCCACCGTGAATTCCCGCGATGCCTACACCTCGCTCTACGGCCCCAAGCACGGCCTGGCAGCACTCAGATGGAATCTCACCCATCGTCCAGTGAGGAACGATCAAGTCGCCTTCGCTTAGGTTCGCTGCTTGCCGAAAGGACTCAATGTCCGCGCTCTGCACCACATCGAATCCATCGGCCCGGAGCCAAATTGCGAAGATCTCAGCAATGATCTCAGGATAGTGGCCTTCCCAGCCTCCATGGACAATGAGTGCGCGCGGCATATGACTATCATAACGACCGCTCAGGTAGCGTTCTAGTCATGTTAGCGATTTCTTGTGTCGCCGCACTGCTTTTGAGTCAGCAGGCTGGCCCGCCTGATATGGGTGGGCGCGAAAAGATTGAGAAGATGCAGGCATTCGCCAAATTAGTCGGCGAATGGGAGGGCACGGCTTGGATGGAGATCGGCGGGCGCCGTTCCGAAACCAAATCATACGAAAAAGTAGAGTTCAAAGCGGGCGGAACGGTGCTCGCCGTCACCGGGATACACAGCATTCAGATTCCCGGTCGCGACGCGCCGATGGTCGTTCACGATGCTTTTGGGGTCATCACCTGGCGAGACGGGAAGTACATGATGCACTCTGATCTCGCGACGGGAGCCTCCGGGGATTTCGAAATCAAACTTACAGATGCGGGAATCAAATGGGAGGTGCCGGTACCTTCGATCGGAAACATTCGGTACGAATCCACAATTACCCCCGATACTTGGATTGAGCGTGGCTACAACATCGGCGACGGCGATAAGCAAGTCTCCGAAATGACGCTCAAGCGCAAGAGCTAGTCTTCGAGTCGAGTTTGGTTCTCGGCCAAGCCATCCGTTGTGATATCCCGGAAGAAGCAACTACGATAGTTCTCGTGGCACGCCGCCCCGACTTGCTCAATTTTGAGCAAGAGGCAATCTTGGTCGCAGTCAACACTGATACGGTGCACTCGTTGGGTGTGTCCGCTCGTCTCGCCCTTCACCCAGAATTGCTGGCGGGAACGACTCCAGTAAGTGGCGCGTCCGGTCTCGATTGTCCTTTCCAATGACTCGCGGTTCATCCAGGCCATCATTAGGACTTCGCCATTGACGTGGTCCTGAGCGATTGCCGGAATGAGTCCGTTGTCGTCAAACTTGAGGTTCTCGAGTGCGGGTGACGTCATACATGGAACGTGTACCCGTGTTGGGGGAGTATTCTAACGGACCTTGGAAGAAGTGAACGAGCAGCCCGCCCTGTCTAAGCCGATCCGCGCCTTTGGATCGGTGCTTGGATTGGTAATTGCGACGATCACCTTTGCCGCGGGCATTGGGCTTATCGGCGTGGCGTTCTGGCGCGCGTGGGCTTTCCTGGATACGCCGCTCAATGTGACCGCCAAGATTCAGCCCGACCAGATCGTGGATACGCAAGCAACGCTCAACGGTGTCGCCGACGCGGTGATCAAAATTTTGGGCTTAGCGTTGCTTGCGTGGTTGGGTGGCTTGATTGCGAACCGGGGCATCAAGCTTTTTGAGACCAGCATGGGGCGGCATATCTTCCCCGAGCCCAAATCCCAACCGATAAAGAAGGAAAGTGGATCAGCGGATCACGGAACTCATTGAGATCGGCCCGACTCTAGAGCCGACGCCGTTCTTTCCCGCCTCGGTGGACGACGCTTTCTTGCGCCGTTTGCACGGTCACTTGGATGTTACGTCGCTCGACACCCGCGACAGCCCGCTCAAGGTCATCATCCTTGCCCGCGCTGCCCGGGAAACCCCACGCGACGCCGAGCCCGTGGCCACCGTCTGTGTCTACCCAGCGCTGGTCGTAGCGGCGCGCATGGAACTGGAACCCACGTCCATTCAGGTGAGCACGGTTGCGGGTGGATATCCCCACGGTCTTTCCGCGATGGAATCCGCTTTTGAAGACGTGAAAAGTTGCGCGGCGATGGCCGTACGAGAGATTGAGATCCCGATACCGCTGTATATGGTCTTCTCGCAGGATTGGCGCGCACTGGCTGCTTGGGTGCGGGAGATGCGCCGTGCGGCTACGCCTTGCGCCATCAAGGTGGTTCTACCGGGAAGCGAGATCGGCGACCGACGCACCATCTACCGGGCAACGCTCTGCTGCCTTGACGCTGGGGCAGACTTCGTGGTGAACGCCGCGCAAGGGGAAGGGGCCGATGTGCGTCTAGAGCAGAGCGAGGCGATGCTCCAAGCAGTTTCGGTTTACCGGGAGCAAACCGGACGCACGCGAGGATTCAAAGCGTTCGGCTCGGTGCGGACGGTGGAAGATGCGGCGATGTATTGGGGGCTGGCGGCGGCAGTGCTGGGGCCTGAAGAGATCTCGCCGTATACGTTCCGGATTGGGGCTGAGTCATTGTTGGACGAGATTCGGTCGCGGTTGATCCCCGCCGAGGGTTGAGGGTCGGGTGTCCCGCGTCGTGGTGGAGCAAGCAACGACGCGGGTATATTTGATGCCCCATCGGGATGTGGCTCAGCTTGGTAGAGCGCGTCGTTCGGGACGACGAGGTCGCTGGTTCGAATCCAGTCATCCCGACCACCCATTTACTTCCAACGGCCCTCGGGCTCAAAGATGACTTTTTGACTCAGTGGCACCCACTCATCGCGGCTTATTCGCCGGTCGAACCCATCGAACCGCCCGTCATTGAGCCAGCCCGATCGGCGGCGCGGCGGGCGCTGTCTTTCGCCGCCTGTTGCACTCCTCCGCCTCCGGCGCCGCCGACCGAATCCGAACCCGTCACCGGGGCTAGACCCCCGGCTCCTGCCGTCGTGATCCCCACACCACCGGAAGAACCGGTCGGAGCCTGTGGCGCCCCCGGGTTCATGTAGCCGCCGCCGTCAGGCGCGGTTTGCGTTTGGGCGGTCGGTTCGGTCTCCGGAACGTCTTCTGCCGCTGACTCTTGTGGCTGACAGCCCATCAGACCCGCAACCAGAACCAAAAGCAACAGACCCAGCGTTCGCATACCGCTATCCTACTCTCTGACGTAGAAGTTTTTGGCCCTTTTTGGATGCTTCTCCCTTGAATCGAGAGCCGTAAACAGGGTAACAACTGTCTACAGGTTTGCGAATGGATATGGAGAAGATCGTCGTCGTCGGAGCGCGCGAGAACAACCTCAAAAACATAACGGTCGAGATTCCGAGGAACAAACTTGTGGTGATCACGGGCCTGAGTGGGTCCGGAAAATCAAGTTTGGCGTTCGACACGATCTTCGCGGAGGGACAGCGAAGATATGTGGAGAGTCTAAGCTCATACGCCCGCCAGTTCCTTGGGCAGATGGACAAACCGAACGTGGATCACGTTGAGGGATTGAGCCCGGCCATCTCAATTGATCAGAAAAGCACGAGTCGAAATCCACGCTCGACCGTCGGTACAGTCACCGAAATTTACGACTACATGCGCGTCTTGTATGCGCGGGTCGGCATCCCGTATTCGCCAACCACTGGCTTGCCGATCAGTCGCCAAACTCCCGATGAGATCGTGGACCGGCTTCTCAAGATGCCGGAAGGGACGAAACTGCAAGTGTTGGCCCCCGTGGTGCGCGGACGAAAGGGCACCTATCAGAAGGACCTAAAGGAGATTCAGGCTCAGGGATTTGTTCGCGTGCGGGTGGACGGCGAGGTGTATGACCTGAACGATGACATCCCGATGGCGCGGTACGAGCAACACACGATTGAAGTTGTTGTGGATCGCATCGTCCTGAAGGAAGGGGTTCAGCGCCGCTTAACAGACAGCATCGAGACTTCCCTAAAATTGGCGAAGGGGCTTGTGACCGTAACTGTGCAGGAACCGGATGTGAAGGAACCGCACGACGAGATCTACAGCGAGCATTACTCGTGCCCAGTTTCGGGGTTCACATTGCCGGAATTGGAACCGCGCATGTTTTCGTTCAACTCGCCGTACGGGGCTTGTCCGGAGTGCTCGGGCCTTGGCACAAAGACCGAGTTCGACCCGGATTTGATCATCCCCGACCCATCGCTTCCGCTGAGAGACGGAGCCATCAAACCGTTTGTATATAAATCAGGGGAAGTCAAGGATTGGTGGCCGCAAGTTCTGGACGCCGTTGGACGAAAGTTAGGATTCGATTCCGCGCTTCCGGTAAGCGAACTAACGGAAGACCAGATGGCCCCGATTTGGGAAGGCTTGGATGAACCGGTAACCGTTGAAGTGCAGTACGGCAAAGGCACCCGAAAGTTCAACACATCCTGGAATGGCGTTATCGGGGTTCTGCGCAAAAAGTACGAAGCAACCGAGAGCGAATGGGTGCGCAACGACCTTCAGCAGTACATGAGTACCCGCCCATGTCCGGCCTGCGGTGGCCAGCGGTTGAAGCCCGAGTCGCTGACCGTACGGCTTCACGAGCAAACGATCAGTCAAGTGGCCGCGCTAAGCGTCCGCGACGCCCTCGCGTGGTTCGAAGAACTGCCGGACCAACTCTCTGATCGTCAAATTTCGATTGGTGAGCGCGCCATCAAAGAGATCACCGAACGGCTGCGGTTTCTGTTCGACGTTGGACTTGGTTACCTCAACTTGGAGCGCTCAGCGACCACACTTGCGGGTGGGGAAGCACAACGCATCCGCCTTGCCACCCAGATTGGAAGCGGACTCATGGGTTGTCTCTATGTGCTTGATGAACCCAGCATCGGCTTGCACCAGCGGGACAACGAGAGACTGATTGGCACGTTGCATCGCCTCCGTGATCTTGGAAACACGGTATTGGTCGTCGAGCACGACGAAGACACCATGCGGGCGGCAGATTGGCTGATTGACCTCGGCCCTGGCGCAGGAGAGCACGGCGGCTACGTGGTCAACGAGGGCACTTGGAGTCAGTTCATCAAACAGGACTCGCCAACGGCGCGATTCTTGCGCGGCGACGAGCGGATCGAAGTTCCGACGAAGCGCCGTACGCCTCAAGCACCAGTTCCCAAGAAGGAGGCGATTCCGGGCTGGCTCACGCTAAGAGGGGCGAAAGGGCACAACTTGAAGGAAGTGGATGTCTCGTTCCCGCTCGGCTGCTTTGTGGCCATCACTGGAGTAAGTGGGAGCGGGAAAAGTACGTTAATTCAAGACACGTTATTCCCCCGGATGATGTATGAACTCTTCGGTACACGAACCGTATGGGAACCACATCAAAGCATCGATGGGGTGCAACAGTTTGACAAGGTGATCGATATCAATCAGTCACCGATCGGTCGGACTCCGCGAAGCAATCCCGCGACCTACACCGGCACGTTCGACATGATCCGTAACCTTTTCTCGATGACCCCGGATTCAAAGATGCGGGGATACACTCAGGGGCGGTTCAGCTTCAATGTTAAAGGCGGACGATGTGAGGCCTGTAAGGGTGACGGCATCATCAAGATCGAGATGCACTTCCTGCCCGATGTTTACGTTCCGTGCGAGATTTGCAAAGGCAAGCGCTACAACCGTGAAACGCTGGAGGTCAAATACAAAGGGAAGTCTATCGCCGATGTGTTGGAGATGACCATTGAGGAGGCAACGGAGTTCTTCTCGCCGATCCCGAAGATCCATCGGAAGCTAGCGACGTTGCTTGACGTGGGGCTCGGGTATGTGCGGATGGGACAACCCGCGACCACGCTTTCGGGCGGGGAAGCCCAGCGCGTGAAACTAGCCGAGGAGCTGAGCAAGCGGGCGACGGGTCGCACGCTCTACATTCTTGATGAGCCCACAACTGGGCTGCACTTCGAAGATGTTCGACGATTACTCCTCGTCTTGCATCGATTGGTGGATGCGGGGAACACGGTGATCGTGATTGAGCACAACCTCGACGTCATCAAAACGGCAGACTGGATTGTAGAGATGGGGCCTGACGGAGGAAGCGGCGGCGGAGAGGTCGTTTTCGCGGGCTCGCCGGAGGACCTTGTGAAGAAGAAGACCGCGCCGACGGCGCGGTTCTTATCGCCGCACCTCACCGCTGGCAAAGTCGGCGTGAAGTAGGTCAGTCTCTGATTGAAGTACCCTATCCCCTATGCCACGCCGCGCCATCGTCATCGTTCTCGACGGATGTGGGGCGGGAGCGGCCCCGGATGCGGCGGACTTTGGAGACTCCCCGGCAAACGCCACTCTGAAGAACATTCATGCCCTGCATCCACTTGATTCGTGCCCGAATCTAGCGGATTGCGGATTTCTCTCCAGTACCGGATTAGCCCCTGCGAAGAATGCCGCGTACGGGCGACTTCAGCCAATGGGCCAAGGCAAGGACAGTGTGACGGGCCACTGGGAGATGATGGGCGCGCGGGTGACAAAGGCGTTTCCAACTTTTCCGCACGGGTTCTCTAAGGATACGGTAGCGGCGTTCGTTCACGGAATCGGGCGATCGATTCTCGGAAACCGCGCGGCTAGTGGCACCGAAATCATTGCCGAACTAGGGGAGGAACATCAGGAAACGGGGCGACCGATCGTCTACACCAGTGCGGATAGTGTGTTCCAGATCGCGGCCCACGAGGGGACTGTACCGGTGGAGACTCTCTACGAATGGTGTCAGGTCGCGCGCGGCATCACCGATGTCCAACGGGTGATCGCCCGCCCGTTCACTGGAGAGCCGGGCGCGTATCACCGAACTGAGCGACGCCGCGACTTTCCAATTGCACCGCCCGAAAACGTGGTGGACGAAATCAACGAGAAGTTTGGTCCGGTTCTCGGGATTGGCGTGGTTCCAGAGTTGTTTGACCAGCGCGGATTTATGGAGGTCAAGCGCACCCAGAGCAACCCGCAGCACTTCAAAGCTTTACAGATGGCGGTTCTAGAGACCGCTCCCTTCATCTTTGCAAACTTTGAAGATTTCGACATGAAGTTCGGGCACCGCAATGACCCGCGAGGATTTGCCCAGTGCCTCGTAGAGTTCGATGAAATGCTCGGGCAGATCCAGTCTTGGCTCGGCGAGGACGACCTCTTGATTTTGACCGCCGACCACGGCAACGATCCGACCGACGAGAGCACAGATCACACCCGGGAGTTCGTACCCTTTGTAATGATCAACTCAGCCGTGCCTCCCGGTGACCGAGGGGACATTGAGGGCTTTGAGATTGTCGGTCAGACCGTATTACGTTGGCTGGAAGGCGGCGATCTTCCGTGAGCATGGTCCGTATCACCGCGTTCGTCCGGCCGCACCGATTGGAAGAAGTAAAGAGTGCGATTGCCGCACAAGGTGTGACAGGAATGACCGTTAGCGAAGCGAGGGGAAGGGGTAATCATCCTGAGCAAACAGTGGAATTCGCTGGTCAAGCCGTGCTGATTGCGCTTCCGGTTCGGGCCCGCGTCGAGGTAGTGGTCGAACTCGAGAAGCAAGAGACCGTTCTCGCCGCAATTCAACGCGCCGCACAAACCGGAGAACCGGGTGACGGCAAAATATTTGTAGAAAAAGTCAATCAGGCCCACCGGATTCGCACGGGTGAAGCGGGGATGGACGCTCTATGAACCCCCTTTTGCCGTAGAAACGTCATAATGGCTCAGAGTCTGGGCGATCCCATGAGCAAGCGACTTCTTCTACCCCTACTTTCCTGGCTTCTTGTTGCCCCCGCAATGGCGGCGGTCACAATCAAGACGAACTATAAGAACGGCGATTCGATCAAGGGTGACGTCACGTTCGAAGTCGAAGCCGAATCGGACAACCTCATCACGAGCGTTGAGTTTTATGTCGGCAGCGACCTGCGCGACACCGACCAGAGCACGCCTTATCAGTTCTCGATAGACTCGCTGACTGAAGACGACGGCCCGATTGAAGTCACCTTCGCCGCATACGACAGCGAAGGTGGTTCCGCCAAAGCGATTCTCAAACTCAGGGTGGACAACGGCATGGCACTAGGGGCCGCGCGCCACGTTTCTATGGGCCAAGAGTTGATGAACGATGGCAAGTATGCCGAGGCCATCTATCACGGTCGCGTAGCGATCAAGATTGAGCCCGAAAACAACGATGCGCGATTACTCCTTTCGCGCTCGCATCTCAGCATGGGCACCCTCGACCTCGCCCAAAAGTACGCCGAAGATGTGGTCGCGAGCGACCCCAATAACTCGGGCGGACTCGCACTTCTCGGCGGCGTGAACTTGCGTCGTGGATTCCTTGCTTTAGAAAGAGGCACAGGCGACTGGGATGCAACGATATCCAGTGTTAGGAACGCTTTCAAGAGCGCAGCGTCCGCTCAGCGAACTCTCTCAGAGAATCGCATCAGCGCCTTGCAGGCCAGCAACCCCGAATCCATGGATTTGGTGGACGCTCTGATTGATGCACGGCGGTATTCGCTGGCGATCTCGCAATTGGAAGCCAAGTTCCGCTCGAATCCCGGAAACCCTGAAGTCAATAACCGACTCATTTATGCCTACATTCGATCGGCCCGCTGGACCGACGCCGCAGAAGCGGTCAAGAAAGCGAAGGATGCCGGCGGCGCAGACGCCTACACCTATGCGCTTGACGCGGTGATCTCGCAAGTCGGTGGCAACACGGCAATGAGTGAAGCCTCCGAGAAGGAGGCGTTGTTCGGTGGCCCGAATAATCTCGGCGTCAAGAGTGCCCAAGTCTGGCTCGCCCTCCGACGCAACAATATGCGCGGCTTCGGCGAACTCACGAACGAACTGCGCTCGGTGGGCGGCCCAAGCATCATCGCTGACTACTACCGAATCATCGCTCTTTCGCTGGCCCGCGATCCTGAAGCCAGTCGCAAAGCCTGGGAACTCACGGTTCTCAGCGATCCGGGTAGCCCGGAACTGTTGATTGAGCGAGCCATGCAAGCCTATGCATACTCGTACACGGCGGGTGGTGATGTGGCCCCGCGTCAAAAAGCGTTGGCCAAGGCACTCGCCGAAGCCGCTATTGAAGCTCGACCCGAGTCGTTCGAAGCGCTCACTCTTCTGGCTGTCATGGCCCTAGAAGACAACAACCGCGAGGACGCCTACAAGTGGGGCCGTGCAGCGGCTCAAGCCGCGCCGCAATATGCGCCCGGTCAGTACGCCTACGCTGGTGCACTTGCGATGAACAACCGTTCGACTGACGCACGAGCCATCATGGAAATGATTGGAACGTTGGACAAGAATCTGGTTGGCCAACCGGCGCCCGGTGGAACGGCGGCCTTCCGGTACATGTATCTCTCTGGTCGAATGCCGTGGCTCGTTCCTCCGGGACGCGCGGCGGCTCGCGGCTAAGTTCTACGAGACTCGGCCCTGACCTCACAATATGGGGGTCGGGGCCGATTTCTTTTGGCCCCGAGAGAAGTCGCTGAGAGGGAGTAGAATGAAGGTTCGTCGGGGCGTAGCGCAGTTTGGTTAGCGCGCATATCTGGGGGGTATGAGGTCGCGAGTTCGAATCTCGCCGCTCCGACCAAAATTCACTCCCATTCTGCCCGAAGGACTCGTCTCATCCAAGTTGAAACCCTTCACAATTCCAGGGTGCTCAGCACGGTCAAGGACATCTCCATTGTCGTCGCCGGACTTGTGGCGTTCATCACCTTCGCCACGGGTGTCGTTCAGTACGTACGGCAAACCCGAATCCAACGGATCCAGAACTTTGTTGAGATGCGGCGGCGGTTCTTAGAGGACACCACGTTCCGAAACCTCCTCAACTTGCTTGCCACCGATGATCCCGCCCTCGCGGGCGCACAGGTGCAAGATCGCCGAAATCTCGTCGGCTTCTTCGAAGAGATTGCGTTGATGGTGAATAGCGGCGCCCTTTCAATCCAAGTGGCGCACTACATGTTTGGCTACTACGTCGCCCTCGTGGATCGAAGCGAGAACTTTTGGGTCAATCTCGACAAACCGGGTGTTTACTGGACTGTGTTTCGCCGGTTCTCTGCTCGCCTCGCCGAACGCGAAAAAGAAGCGGGTCGTGATGCCCCGCTTCGTTTCTGACCTCTACACGTTCCTTAGCGGAAGCGCCAGACGACGGTTCCGAATGAGTTCAAGGCGTTTGCCGAGTAGCTCTTTGTATGACCGTCCGCGAAAACGACCGGCGTAGAGCCGTTCCCCGTACCGTCCTTGTTGTAGCGGCAGTAGATTGGCTTAAGTTGTCCAGGTGAGAGCGACGGAGAGGTCGGATAGTTCTTGTCGCCATTCTCCATAACAAGGTTGCGATCACTGATCATGGGCAACCCCTTTGAATAGTCCAAATCGGGCGAGTTCAGGCCGTTGTACGGGTTAAACACGTAGCCCCGATGTTTGCTTGTTGTGTCGCCTTCCGGTCCATTCGGGGTCGTCGCAAACAAGCCGACTCGTGCCGTCTCGTCAACTTGGCTAAAGTTTGCGACGGTCGTAAACCCTTCCGTCCCAGGGAGGGCTGCGCCGGGGACGGCCGTGCTGTTTGGGTCGTAGCCGGTAGCGTCGCTGTAGCCAATGCTTTGCGTTCGCCGTGTCGCCCAGGTGTAGGAAGGCTTACCGTCGGAACCGACGGCCACAAAGAGATCCTTGTTCTTCACGTACGGATCGAGAGCGGCGGGCCAAATGAGCGGATCAACGGTTCCCGAACTTTCCCGCATACTCGCGGCGGGCATGAAGTCGTCGTAGTCGCCCGCGTACATCATTACCGAGGCGCTGAGCTGCCGCATCTGGGCGATGGAAGCCGTTTTTTTGGCCGCTTCCTTTGCCCGGCTGAAAACCGGGAAGAGGATTGCGGCCAAGATGGCGATGATCGCGATCACGACCAGAAGCTCAATTAGTGTGAAGCCGCGCACACGAGAGCGTCGGGCTGTGAACCAGGGGGTCATGAAAGGATTGTACCGACGGAGGATCCCAGAAGATTCCTCAATCACCCGTTAATTATACGGGGAAGAAAAAGAGAACCCCCTCGCCCGATTGCCGGGTAAGGGGATTTTTGCGGCGGTAGGATTATCTCGCCGCCAGCGCCATTTCAACGAATTGCTTTACGTCTGCGTGCATCTTCACACGCGAGAAAGTTTCGTTGTACATCATGTGACCAGCCGGGTAGTACGCGTAACTGATCTGGCTCCGCGACTTCTCGGTCAGTCCCATGTGATTGACGGTAAAGATGGTCGCGTAGTATGGGCAGGCAAGGTCATAGTAGCCCATGCAATACAGCACACGGAGGTACGGATTAATCTCAATCGTCCCCCGTAGGTCGCTGGCGGTCTCAGCATAGGATCCTTCCGGCTCGGCCCAAGGGCGAACCGGGCCGTAGTTGAGATACGGCATCTCCGTTTCAATACCAAGTTCGCGCCGGAGATAGTCGTTCGCCGCCACCGTATAGGCCGGAGTCATGATCTCATCACTGGGATCACCTCCGCCACCTCCGCCGGTTGCCGTTTCAACGAGGCCGACCATACGAGAATCGAGGCGTCCGAACTGTAGACGGTCATCCTTGAGAAGCTCTCGGTAGTAGGCACCGAGAGAAGGTCGGAGATTTGCCCCCAAGCAATACTCTTTGCTAATCCCAAGAAATTCGCTCAGACGTGCCGCGATTCGCTCTTTCTCTTGCTGGGGCAGCGCGTCTCCTTTGTTGAGGGCAATGAGATATTCGCCTTCGACAAATTTTACGACTTCTTCGGACACCTGTTCAACCGTTCGAAATCGGTTGTTCAGTTTCTTGTGATAGAAGGCGGTAGTCGCCATCGTGGGAATAAAACTTGTGTAGAAGAGATCGTTACCGCGTGCTGCGCGTAACGTTTGGTAGTTGCTCGTCCCGCTGATGCTAATGAATCCGTTTATCGCGATTCCGGCATCAAATAGACTCGCCGTAAGTCCGGAACCACGGATGCCACCATACGATTCGCCAGCGATAAAGATCGGCGAGCGCCAGCGGTTGTGCTTTGTCAGCCAGCCCTGGACGAAACGAGTGAAGGCCGCAATATCTTGGCGGACCCCGAAGAATCTTGAACCTTGCACGCCTGGGGCGAGTCGGCTGAATCCGGTTGCAGGTGCGTCGACCGCTACGATATCGGCAATATCAATCCACGATTCGCGATTGTCCACGGCTTGATAAGGTGGCGGCAACATGCCGCCGTCCGGTGCAAGCGGTACTCGCTTTGGACCGAGCACACCCATGTGAAGCCAAATCGTTGCGCTACCTGGTCCACCGTTGAAGCAAAACATGACAGGCCGTTTTGATGGATCCGCATCTTTCTTTTCGTATGCAACATAGAACATGCGGACTTCCACATCACCCGTGTCGGAACGAAGAGGAAGTTGCTCGGCGGTCACGTTGTATGTGAATGGCCCGCTGGCAAGTTGTGCAGTGCGAGTATCGGTAACGGGCTTGATTTCATTGAAGCCCTGAGCACCAGAGACTCCGGCGGCGATGAGGAGCGCAAGGCTCACGAACGATTTCATCGGTCCGATGACGTTACCTGACTGGTTGCCGTCCACTGCCTATTCTGAAGCGCGATCCGTCAAACCGGAAACCGCACGATCTGATTGCACTCATGAAGTTGTGACGGGCGCTGCGGGTATGGGCATAGCGTAACGCCCTCTTAGGCTACAACACCTTCAGAGGTGTAACCCAACCCGAGCGTCAGGGCAGGATTACAGGTTCATTGCTCACGGACTGGTCCGTAGAGGAAACTGTAATGGTGCCGAGCACTCGCGAACTCACTTCTTCTCGGAACTGACCGTTAGCGATCACGGAAGAAGTTCGAGTCCAGTCTACTGGCCTGCGCCACGCGGTCCACCCCGAAGGAAGAAGGTAGCGACGTACTTCGGTCGGCTCTCGCACGAAATTGACGGTGGCAGTGCCCAACTGTCCTCGGCGAACAACGGCCTGAAGGCTTGGCGATAGGGCATCCGGTTCACCCAATTCAGAGAGGAGGAACACTCTTGCCGCTTCCGTGGCCACTTGTATAGGAACGGGGCCGGTGCTGTTCCAAGCCGAATACTCAGCATCGGTTTGAATACCGTAGGTGGCGGTTCCGGGAGATTCGCGCCTCCAGTTGGAGAGCCAAGGGTGACGTCCATAGGAGGTGCCAATTCTCCTCACAATCTTTATGTAGGGGGCATGAGTCACATCAGTAGCGAGCCCCATCGCGAACTCGTTTAAGGCGGCTACGTCAAATCGATAGGCTGCGTGAGCGGCCCAAGTCGAAGGGCGCAAAACCAAGGCATCATTTGTCCGATTTGTTTTAAAACCAAATCCCGCACTTGTTGAACGACGAATTGCCGTATCGGCATCAACTTCCCGTACACCCCAAACGGAGAGTAACTCTCCTTCTAATTGAGGAGATAGAACCGCAATGAATCGGGGCTCATATGGATAGATCTGCTTGCTCAGATAACCGTATGGTTCCTTCGAGTCAAGGGCCATTTCATGGAACTGCTCTCGAGTACCCGGAACAAGAAAAGATGCTTCCTTCTCTACTTCAGATTCAGCAACCGTCGGTGCCAAGAATGACGCAAATGCGCCACCAAGATACTGATCTCCGCCCCAAAATGTGACTCTCATCGTAAGTGAATGGCCATACCACTGGGTAGTGATGAGTACGGAATCAGGATTACGTTCCCAGACAAAGTTTTTGCGAAAGGCGCTTTCTTCTCTTGAGTCTCCGAGCGGGAGCCGACGCAGATCTGCGAGCAGGGTACTCGTGGCCGAGGAAAGATCAGTTGGCAAACTGTAAACGCTAATCGGAGCTTCTCGAACTGGCGATTGAATAGCGGCATCCGCGGCCCCCTGCTGATTCGTGGACAGAAAAGCGTTCATCAATTTGACGGAAAGATTATCGCCTTCGACCATTGGATTCCCGTACCGGTCAAAAGCGGAAGCCCGCAAGTCAGACGCCCACGTTTCGACCGTACCAGGACTCCGGCGCATCGCGGCACCTTGAATGGCTACCTGTCGGGCAGCGCGCCATTCCGCCTTCGCGTCGGCATCGTCGCGCTTCCATCGCCCTTCATTCTTTTCGGCGTCAAAAAGGCTCGGTAGAAATGATTCAATCTCGTCATCTGAGACTCCGCGAACAACAAGCGTCTCCGCACCGATCTCGGGCGCGACGCGGACGTCGTGCTTCCCCGCCCATTCCTCCATATGAACTAGGCGTGTAGCCGCCAACGATGTTGTCAGCATTAAGAGCGCGGCTAATTGCAAAGTTCACCTCGCGGACACCCGCAATTGATCTTTGCCGGACTATCCCACGCACATTGGTACGAGCCACAGTTCCTGTTGCAGGTTCGTTGACCAGTTTCCGGGTCAGTGCCTTCCCAGCACGCAGGATTTGGAGAACTAAGTCCGATGGATTGAGGGACTACAAGTCCTCCGATGGCAAGTAGTGAAGATAATGCAATGGCGAGACACGCGATACGCATACTATAACGCGAGAAACGGAAATTTGTATTGCGAAAAATTACTCAAATCAAAAGTTTTCCGCATTCAGATTCAAAACTCCCCATTTCTCAGCTACGCGCGCATCGCCCCGCGAAAAACCCCTATTAGCCTCTCCACTTCATCCACCGTGTTGTAGTGCGCTGCGCTGACGCGGACCACGCCCTCCTCCACCCCAATCCCCATCGCGAGGCACAACCGATAGGCGTACATATGCCCATACCGAATCCCAATCCCCGCCGCGTCGGTATGGGCGCAGATCTCGGCGGGAGAAAGTCGGTTGTGCAGGAATGACACTGTCGGCACTCGCTCTGGCCCGAACGAGTCAGGCCCCACAATCCGGATCCCCGGCAATCTCCTTAGTCCCTGAATCAATGCCTGTTGAACGGGCAGTTCCATCGCTGCTAACCGATTCATGGCGGTGGCGACCGTACTTCGTTCGGGCATTGCTTCCCCCGGCTCGCCCGCGACAAAGCGCAAGTAATCGCCCAGCGCCAGCAGCCCCGCGCAACCTTCGTGGCTTGCACCGCCCAACTCAAATTTGTAAGTGCCTTGATTTGGGATAAAGAAGTGGTTCGGACCTTCTAGCTTTTCCCACGCTTCATGGCGGCCGAACAGTGCCGCCATGTGCGGCCCAAACACTTTATAAGTTGAATAGATGTACCAATCTACGCCCCAAGCCCTAACATCCATGAGCCGGTGCGGAGCAAAGGCAACACCGTCCACCACGACTTCCGCGCCGTGCTCGTGAGCAAGTTGAGTGATTGCGGCGACGTCAACCACTTCGCCGAGAAGGTTCGATACATGGGGAAAGCAAACGAGCCGGGTCCGCGCGGTAAACAGAGAGCGAAGCGCCTCAAGTGAAGCGACTCCCGTCTCAGGATCAATCGGCCATGGGTTGATCACTAATCCGAACCGCTCCAACTTCAGCCACGGGCCGTAGTTCGCCTCGTGCGCCGTCTGGCAGAAAATGATTTCGTCACCGGGCCGCAGATGACGGCTGTAGCACTCCGCCAGCATCGTCACGAGTTGGGTGCAGGATGGGCCGAGCGCGACTTCGCCAACTTCCTCCCCTCCCATGAATCGATTGATCCAGATGTGGGCTTGGTCTACGACTTCCGTGCTTCGTCGGGAGACATCGTAGGGCGCGCCGAGTTGGACGTATGTGCCCGTCATATACTCGTGCATCGCGTCCGCGACAACTCTCGGCACCTGAGAGCCCCCCGCGTTTTCAAGGTAGATCGTCGGCCCGGCGAGGGCCGGGAAGCAAGCGCGAATCGCGTCCGTAGTGATCATGCGGCCAGTTTACGCATGAAGGCTTGGCGCACAGTTTTAGCTTTGTTCGGTGAAGAGAAAGTGGGGCGGCTAACGGGACTTGAACCCGCGACCTCCTGAGTCACAGTCAGGCACTCTAACCAACTGAGCTATAACCGCCGCGTGAGCACGATTATAGACGCCTTTCGCCTTCCGGTATCGTCCCCTGCATAGGTATGGATGACCGAAGCCCTTGCATTTGGAATCCCGATGAAGCGGGGGTAGACGAGGCGGGGCGCGGACCCCTGGCGGGTCCAGTTGTGGTTGCGGCAGTCGTGCTTCCCAAGGGGTTCGACGTAGCGGGCATAGGCGATAGCAAGGCGCTTTCGGTCACGCAGCGAGAACGACAAGCTGAACGCATCAAAGACTATTGCTCGTTCTCAATTGTCGTGGTGGGTGTCGATGAGATTGATCGACGGAACATCCTTTGGGCCACCATGGATGGCATGAGTAAGTCATTGGAGGGAGTGACTTGTGCCCGGGCGGTCATCGATGGGAACCGTGTGCCTTTCGACGCTCCCGTGCCCTGCTCCTACCTCATCAAAGGGGACGCTCGGCATCCGGCAATCGCGGCGGCCTCCATACTCGCCAAAACCGAACGTGACCGACTCATGGTGCTTGCAGATGACGAATATCCGGGCTATGGGTTCGCCAAGCACAAAGGCTACTCCGCTCCCGAACACTTGGCCGCGCTGAGGAAACTTGGTCCGTGCCCGATTCACCGTCGCTCTTTTGCTCCGGTCCGTGAGTTGCTCGAACAACCTGCACTCTTCCTTTCCTAAAATGCGGCGCGCGGGTACCGATGCAGAAGACCGCGCGGCGGACTATTTGCTGTCCATTGGGTACACGATCTTGACCCGACGTTGGAAAGGAAGAGCAGGTGAACTTGACCTCGTATGTTTGGACGGAGATGTGCTGGTCTTTGTCGAGGTGAAGGAGCGTCGGTCTGGAGCCGAGTGGGCCCTTGCTTCCATCTCTCCTGAAAAGGTTCGGAGGCTGATGGGAGCGGCCGCCGCTTACCAAGCGGAGGCAGGGTTAGAAGAAATGGAAACTCGACTCGATGCGATTCTCGTATCTAGCAGCCAAATCGAACACCTACCGGGTGGGCTCTCATTGAGTGATTCGTAACGTAGTTTGCCCTCGCTCATCAGAGAGTAGAGAAGAGAGGAACTGACGCCGGCGCCGTCGCATTACTTCGCCGGACGCCAACCTCGCGTCTCCTCTCCTAGTCTCAGGTGCGAAACCTAGTCCACCCGGACCAGCAGAGAATCGATACGACTGCACGACTCGAATCTAATGAGTTTGACTACTGGACGCACGCGTCTTAGGGCAGATCAAGTCAAGCTGTTCGCGTCCGTCAACGCTAGACCTTAGTGAATGCGGCTTGCTTCGGGTGCTTCCTTGTCAGGTTCCAGCAAAATCGCGCCACCGTTTGGGTCGTCGGCAGCCATGATCATGCCCTGACTTTCTAGACCCATCAGTTTTGCCGGCTTCAAGTTGAAGACGACGCACACTTGCCGCCCGATCAGGGCTTCAGGAGCATATTGCTGTGCGATTCCCGCAATGATTTGCCGCTCGTCATCGCCGACTCGGACTTGCAATTTCATCAATTTGTCGCTTCCCTCGACGCGGGTCGCTTCAATCACCCGGGCGATTCGGAGATTCAGCCGGAAGAACTCTTCAATCGAAATCTCGTCGGCTGGCTCGGGAAGGCCGCGCTTTGGTTTTTCCTTCTTCGGTTCGGCGGGCTTACTTTCGGCTGGGGGAACGTTTTCCATTTTCTCTTTCTCAATTCTGGGGAACATCGGCGCAGGTTGCCCCAAACTCGTGCCGGGGGCGAGCGACTCGGGGCGACCAAGTAGGTCGAGATCGATCAAGG
>JAHBTC010000129.1 GCA_019638835.1 Fimbriimonadaceae bacterium | reverse complement strand
CGAGGGTTCAAATCCCTCCGTCTCCGCTAGGAAAATGCTGGTCAAGGCGGTTTTTCCATTCTTCCCGTGAGGTCCGGCTCGTTGAACAGGCTTATTTTGTGTTCTCGCTATGCCCCCGGCGGTGCACGCAGAGGACACATAGAAGCAAAGGACATGACTCATCTTCGCTGAACGCCACTAGCAGACAACGCTCAATTCTCTCATGACTTCTACGAACTGCGGGCCCGTTTCGAGACACACGCGAGCCTCGACTGCGAACGCGGCGAGGCGATCGACGCCTGCGCCCTATGACATCTGCGCCGCGATAGCGGAAGAGACGCAGCAGCTAACGAGTGTTCTTCGAAAAAACCCGGTCGCGCCGGGGCTGCTCAGTCTCTCTTCAAGCTCGAGCAGATTCGCCGTGCGGTGCGCTGCGACGCCAGCGACCCGGGGGTCGATGACTGCGGTGACCTGCCTCTTCCAGGATACCGATCTGCCTGTGTCCGCATTGTGCAGCGCGAGTTTGAGACCCCCGCTGTACGGCGCATCGTGAACCGGCTCTGTCACGGCCAGCTTGTGCTTCGACGACCGGTTACGCACTGTGGCGGACCCAGTCCCGCAACGTGTCAACATTGACGCCAATGGGCTGGCCGACCCAGATCACGACTTGGCTGAATCACAAATTCGTATCAAGTGGCCTAGATCCGGCACGAGCGGTGGTCAATAGGAAAGCACCGCGTCGGCCGCTGAAATGCGGGCTTCAGGATCACGACTGCCGAGACTCGGTGGACCGTGTGCTCATGCAAGCTACTCCATGTGCGTGACCGACATGAATGTGGATGATCCCGCGAGGTAGGTGGCCTGGAGCCCAATTTCTGGAATCTCTAGCGGCGGGCGTGTGCGCGGGTCCGCTGTGAGCCAGATCATGTCGGCGCTGGAACCCGGAGTGATAGTGCCCCAGACATCATTTGTGCGTCCGGTCAGCGCAAGCGACGCGACCCCAGAAGTATATGCAGTCAGCGCGGTCACAAGATCGAGCCTTTCGTCGGGCGTCCAACCACCCACCGGCTCGCCGTCGATGGTCATCCGGGAGACCCCGACGGATATTCCATCGAGAGGATTTGCCGAAGAACACGGCCAGTCCGAGCCGAAGGCAATGGTTGCACCATTGTTGGTCAGTGTGCGCATTCGATACTGGTGCTCGGCGCGTTCTTTCCCTAGGCGAGGCATCGTTAGAACCGTCATGAGTGCGTCGAGCTGCGCCCAGAGCGGTTGCATAACTGGTACTACACCGAGCTCGGCAAAGCGAGCGAGGTCCTTCGTGGCTGCCAGTTGCACATGAGCGATTGCGGGTCGGTTCACCGACGGCCCATTGATTGACGCTGCATGCTCAATCGCGTCAAGCGCGATGCGCACCGCTGCATCTCCGATCGCGTGAATATGCGCCTGGAATCCGGCGGCATCCACCAACTGTACGGATTCCGCCAAATGTTCAGG
This sequence comes from Fimbriimonadaceae bacterium, assembly GCA_019638835.1. Taxonomy (GTDB): domain Bacteria; phylum Armatimonadota; class Fimbriimonadia; order Fimbriimonadales; family Fimbriimonadaceae; genus JAHBTC01. The sequence continues at coordinate 4,494 of JAHBTC010000129.1, read as the reverse complement.
TTCCCACACGAGCATCCCGTGGTCGTGGAGCCCGGAACAGTAAGGCTGCAGCAGCGCACCAGTTTCGTTTTCAATGACGCCGTCGGCGAAGAATTTGACACTGTGGGCTGTTAGATGCGGATGACCGAGCGCTTCTACCTTTTCCCTTGCAGCAATCATGCCCGGCAGGCTTGCGGGGAAGTGCCGGGGATCAGCCAACAGGGCGAGGTTAAATCTGGCGGCGAGAAGTCCTCTGCTGGCGGCGGCTAGGTAAACGTCGATGTCACTCGGTTCAACCCAGGCATCCTGCACCCACGTGACTCCGAGGCTCGCAAAGTGTTCGCCGGCCCGCGTGAGCGCGTCAACCCTGTCTTCGAAATCATGACCGGGGTTGACGGCGTTCATGAGGTCGATGGCACCCCACTCACGCAGCACCCCGAGCGGGGCGCCATCATCACGTCTGGGGATCTCCCCCAGTTCCGGCTCGGGCGTATCAGCGTCGATGCCGGCCAGCTCGAGAGCTTTCGAGTTGCACCAGACAGTGTGGTAATCCCATGCGCGAAGAACGACTGGACGGTCGCTGACTGCTTCATCGAGCCAGCGTGCATCGAATAGGCCGCCGGCAGCGAGAGAACCGTCGTAGGAGGCACCGAGGATCCATTCCTTCTCCGGGTGTTGGTTCGCGTACCGGCGCACTTCGGCAATGATCCCGTCCACGTCGGTGCAGTGGCGGATGTTCGGACCAAAGCCCTCCAACCCACCGAAGATCGGATGCGCGTGCCCGTCGCCAAATGATGGCATGAGGAATCCGTCAGCCAAATCAACGACCTCGGCAAGCTCCCCAGCCTCGGAGACTGCATCATCTCCTAGGGCGGCGATCAAGCCGTCGACAACGAGAAGTGCTGAATAATCCGGGCCCCCGACACCCGTCCAGATCGTTCCGTTTGTGAACAATTGTGAGCGCCCCGGTCTTGTCACGCCATTTCCTCCGCGAGTTCAGTTTTGTGTTTTGTCGCAAGGTCAAGCGACCCTCAGCTAAGCGTACGGATGTCGTTTGTATGAGCACACTGCGGCCACGAATCCAATTGTCAATCTAGCGCGAGTTGGATATCTATGAACCTCGTTCAGTCGGAGGGTGGCTTTTGGGGGGATCGGGATGGTCGATCCCAGAGGATAGAGCATTCGACGTTGACAAATACGTCACGCATGATGGCCGTACTGGCCGCTCGCGTCGCCGAACAACCGCAACTTCGACAGCGGCCGGTGAGCCAGATTGACGTCACAATTCAGACAGTTCAAGGGTTCAACCGTCATGACCTGATACCAATTACCTACTAGGAAATCTACTAAATGATGTGTATAGTTTTCTGAACGAACCGTTCGATACATTGGAGTCTCGTGTCTGATCAGTTGATTCTTGAGAGTGAAGACTCTGATGAGCCAAGTTATATTGCTCTAGGGAAAAGGGTTGCGGCGCTTCGTCAGGTCTTGGGACTGAGTTTGAGAGGACTCGCCTCGGCCTCAGGCCTCAGTGCAAGCTTCTTGAGCCAACTCGAAAATGGGCGCACCGACGCAAGCGTTGCGTCGCTGAGAAAACTCGCGATTGCTTTGGGGGTTACGCCAGCTCAACTCCTCGATGATTCAAACATCCACACGCGCGGAGTACTTCGCGCACAGGATCGTCCTACATTGCCACTGAGCGGAGCCGAAAAGTATGTGATCTCAATTCCACCGTTGCGAAATCTTGAGGTCTATGCCGGCCGGTTCGATCCAGGTGGGGACACCGGAAGTGATCCCTACACCCACGGAAATGCGCAAGAGATATTTCTCGTGACTGACGGAACAGTCGTTCTCGAACTCGGGAATGAGCGTTTCAGTATGTCCAGCGATGACTCCATCGAGTTTCTGAGCTCGTTGCCGCATCGCGTCGTGAACGAGTCGGATTCTCCTGCGAGCGTGCTGTGGATCAATAGCCCGGTAACCACCGAGAACGTCCCGCAGCAAAGACGTCACGTTGAAAGCGTACCAGAAGCTCCCTGAGCCCCGCTGTCTCAAGTAGGGCCACTTGTCAAGAAAGTAAACAACACTACGAAAGGAAAGATCATGGATGTATGGGACTCCCTGCCACCGGTATCTCGCCGCACACTTCTGACGGGCAGCGTGGCTGGATTGGCGCTACTTGGCCTCGCCGCATGTACTGGTGCGCCAGGCACGCTGCCTAACGGTGCCGTAGAGGGCACTCCTGTACGGGGGGGTCGCCTTCGAATAGGTGTTATTGGTGGCGGGACCTCAGAGGTGATCAGTCAGTTTAGCGGGCCGACGATGGCCGATCACGCTCGGAACATCCAAGTTTATGAGACCTTGGTGCACTTGTCGCCTGACTTGAGCGAGGTTCAACCGGGATTGGCTGAAGAAATCACGATGAGTGACGATTTCTTGACCATGACTATTCGGATTCGTGATGGCGTTGTCTTCCACAACGGACAGCCGCTGACCTCGGATGACATTGCGGCCAACTTGATCGCGTGGACAGAACCAACCAGTCGAAACTTCAAGAGCTTTGGCACAAATTACGATGCAGCCAATGTGAAGGTGCTAGACAAACTCACAGTTGCCGTCACACTCAAAAGCCCATCGGCGCGCCCTCAAGCATCACTGGCTTCCGGAAACTTCAGTATCGCGTCTAAGGGTGGTGGAGATTACAACGGAACGGGGCCCTTTATGGTCAAGTCATTCGTTCCCGGAAAGTCCAGTTTGATGGTGAAAAACCCGAACTACTGGGTTGAAGGAAAGCCATATCTTGATGAACTTGAGATTATTTCCTTCAATGACAATGACTCATTGATTAACGCAACCAAGTCCAGCGAAATTGACGGCATGACCCAAATTCCGTATGCACAGGTTGCCGGTTTTGCCGCTGATCCCGCTTTCAAAGTCATTAATGCACCGACTCCGAACAATAACTCGTTCTTGGTGAGAACCGATGAGGGGCCGTTTGAAGACGTGCGTGCTCGACAAGCGATAAAGCTGTTGGCTGATCGGCAGCAGCTCGTCGACGTCGCGCTTCTCGGCTACGGTGACCGAGGCAATGACCTCTTTGGCCCTGGTCTGCAGTTCTTTGACGACTCGATTCCCGTTCCCGAACAAGATATTGATCAGGCACGAAGCCTCTTAAAGGCCGCGGGAGTCCTCAACAGGGAAGTGGAGCTTGTTACCGCCGATGTCTCTGCAGGGCTGGTCGAAGCTGCGGTACTTTTCGCACAGCAAATCAACGAATCCGGACTACTCAACGTGAAGGTGAAAAAAGTTGATCCTGGAGCGTTCTACGACCCATCTCAGGTTTGGATGAAGCCCCACTTTACTCAGACCGACTGCGCACCGGTACTTTCGCTGCCTCAGGTTTATCGGGGGCGCACTGTGGTCTTCAATGAAACGCACTGGGCGGGCCCTGAACGCGAGAAATTCGACCAACTAGTCGTGCAGGCCGACGCATCCGATGCGGGGCTCGCTCAAGAAATATGGATAGAGGCCCAGAAAATTTGGCGAGAACAGAATGGCTATCTTTCGTGGAACTCGCTGCGACTGCTTGATGTGGTGGGAGCCAACGTATCTGGAGTTGTTCCTCATTCCGCGGAACCCCTGGGTGGCTACCAGTTCCTAAATGTCTGGAAGACGGCTTAGCGCTTCGATCATGTCCGAACGCACCAGTACGAGGGCTATCCGCATCAAGGAGATGCAAGAAAAGAAGACCAATAACGGGGAGTCGAATGCGATCATTCGATACGTTTATCGAAGGTTGGTCTCGGCGTTTGGAACAGTTTTCCTAATCTCCGTTGTCGTTTTCTTGGCGATTTCATTCCTTGGCGGGGACAGCGCGTCGGTACTACTCGGTCGAGAAGCAACTCCGGAGCGACTTGAGGCCGCGAGAGCAGTCCTTGGTCTTGATCGCCCGCTCTATGAGCAGTATTTCCAGTGGCTTATCGCGTTTGTTCAAGGTGATTTTGGTGCGACTACGGCGAGTCTCCTGGCAAATCAGCCAGTCAACATTGGCGACCTAATAGCAGAGCCTCTTCGGAATAGCGCGCTGTTAGCTGGGATTGCTTTCGTCGTGGCCGCCCCGATTTCAATTTGGTTGGGGCTTCGTGCGGGGCTGAATCCCGGTAGTCGAATTGACCGTGTGATCTCGAATACGACTCTGGGGTTGGCGTCCCTGCCCGAGTTTGTTATCGCCACTTTGCTGATCTTTTTCTTTTTTTATGTCTTGAAATTGATTCCGCCGGTTTCAATGGTCCCAAGTGGGACTTCCCCTCTAGACCGACCATTGGTGCTCGTACTACCCGTGATCTCGTTGGTGTTGGGCTTGTTGGCGGTGACTGCCAGACAAGTGCGTGCGGCGGTACTCGAAGTCGCACAGCAACCATACGTGCAGGTCGCAAGACTCAATGGGTATCGGGAACCTGCCGTCGTCAGGAGTTTCGTGGTACGTAACTCTTTGGCGCCAACTGTCCAAGTTCT
>JAHBTC010000128.1 GCA_019638835.1 Fimbriimonadaceae bacterium | reverse complement strand
CTCCGTGAACTTGCGACTTGAATGGACGGGAATTCCCAGCGCGGGACAACCTGCTTCAAGACTTGTCATCACCGCCGTCGGAAGAGAACTTCGCTACCGGGCATCCGAACGGAAACTCACCCTCCGCGATGCTCAGTTTCAAGGAACCCGCCGGGTTGAAGACGAGGATCGGTCCGCGTTCGGCACCCTCACGGCCCAAACATTGACCATTCTTCTCAACGAGAAAGGCGAAGTCGTCAAGTTCCTGATCAATGACCCTAACGGCGTTGGCACCATCCAGGAGAAACCTGACCAACCATAAGGTTAGAGAGAGGGCATGCAGATTTCTACTCACGATCTTGTCAAATCGTATCGCCAGAAAGGTGGGCGAAAGCGGGTCGTCGATGGAGTCTCCTTTACGCTTGACCAAGGACAAGTCGTTGGGCTACTTGGCCCGAACGGTGCAGGAAAAACCACCACCTTCTACATGGTCGTTGGTTTGGTTAGGCCGGACTCGGGCAAAGTTAAACTCGACGGAAAAGAGATTACGCGACTACCGATGTTTCGCCGCGCTCGGCTCGGCATCGGCTATCTCGCCCAGGAAAGCAGTGTGTTCCGACGACTCACCGTTGCTGACAATATCCGCCTCGTGATGGAGTCAAACGGATACAACCGGCGAGCGATCAAGGATCGAATTGACCAACTCACCGAGCAGTTGCATCTTGATAACTTTCTTCACAAGCGTGGCGGGGTGCTGTCAGGAGGCGAGCGACGAAGATGCGAGATTGCGCGGGCTCTCTCAACGGAACCAGCATTTATTCTGCTAGATGAGCCGTTCACTGGGATTGATCCGGTTACGATTGAGGAGTTGCAAGGCATCATCCGACGCCTTGCCAAGACGGGAATCGGCATCCTGATCACCGATCACAACGTCGAAGCCACCCTCAATATCACAGACCACAATTACATTCTCGTAGATTCGCACATCATGGCAGAAGGGGACGAGACGGCCATCCGTAGCAACGAAACCGTTCGCAAGTTCTATCTTGGCGAAGGATTCCAACGTCCGCACGACGACACAATAGAGTATCAACCGGAGGATTCCGGCGATTGAGGCGGTTGGATCGCCTGATTCTTGGCGAAATCTTTGGCCCCTGGGCGTTCGGCGTCGCGATCTTCTCGGTACTTATTCTCGCCGGTTCGTTTCTCTTTGACCTCACACGCTATATGGCGCAAGGCGCGTCCATTTTCGCGGTCATTGAACTACTTATTCTTCTCCTGCCCGGGGTCCTCAGTAAGACCTTCCCAATGGCGGTTCTCCTCGCTACCCTGCTCGCATTCGGCCGACTCAGTGGGGAAAGCGAAATTGTCGCGCTCAAGGCATCTGGCGTCAGCGTCCGCCGGATCATGGCGCCCGTTGCGGTGTTTGGATTTGCGGTTTTCCTCAGCGCCTTCCTTTTCACGGAATTCGTCGTGCCGAGCGCCGCTAAACGAGCCACGCAACTGAAGGAAACGATCACCCGTCAACTGAGTGGAATGACGGACCGAGACGCCGCACGTTCACTCTATGAGAATGGCGAGCTAAAGGGCTTCATCAATGCTCGAGATTTTGATCTCAGTTCTCGCACTTTGCGGGGCGTCGTGATGAACTTACTGGGTTCGGACGGTCAGGTCGCTTACACTCTCTCGGCTCCAGAAATGCGCTTCGAAGATGATCAAAACTGGCGCGTGATCGGGGAAGCAACGCTCTACGATTTACGAACCGGAATCAAAGCTACCGCAGATGGAATTTGGCCGAACAACGTTAAGCCCCCCAAGGTGACTCCCGAGGACATCCTCGCCCAGACTCTTAAGGATCTGGACGCGCTTTCGATGCAGCAGATGGCCGCTCAAATCGAAAAAGAACGAAACAATCCCGCGACGCGGCGTGACCAAGTATCTAATCTTGAGTTCGGCTACTGGAACAAGTTGACGATTCCGTTAGGCGCACTCGTATTTGGTCTCGTGGGCGCACCACTCGGCATTCGGAACCATCGAACGGGAACGGCAACTGGTTTTTGGATGTCGGTCATGATTATCTTCGGATATCTGATGGTGACCAATGTGATGTCCCTGTTTGCCCAGGGGGGACGGATTCCGGCGTGGGCCGCATCCTTTACTCCGGTTATCATCGGATTAATCGTGGGGGCGATACTGATCGTGAGAAAAGACCAATGATGGATCCGACCAGTCTCGTATTCCTCATCGTGATGGTGCTCGTCGGGGGAGCCATCGCGGGATTCGGGGACTGGTTGGGCCGCAAAATCGGCAAGAAGCGACGAAGCTTCTTCTTCCTCCGCCCCAAGCACACCGCAATCGCGGTAACAGTTCTCGCGGGGATGGTAGGCACGTTTCTGGCCATCGCCTTCCTTTTCGGCGTCAGCGATCAGGTCCGTGTTTGGATTCTTCGCGGTACCCAATTGCAAGGAGATATCAGCCGATTGCAGCAGGAGATGACCTCTCAGCAGAACCAACTTGAGGACGCGAAGAAGGCAACTGACGAGGCACGGACGGACCTCACAGAAGAGCGAGCCAAACTTGAGACCGCCGAAGGACAGGTTGAAAGGATGCGCGCCGACGCGCGCCAACTAACGGCCCAAGCCAAAACCTTGCGATCCCAAAGCGATTCCCTTCGCAAGGATGTTGCGTCGTTCCGCACTCGACTCGACGCCGCCGCGAAAAACCTGAAAGAGCAACAAGCGCGAATTGACAAATTGACCCGCGATGCTGACGAACTCAATGCAAACGCCAGCCGATTGACCGCAATCAACCGGCAACTTCAAGATCAGAATCTTGACCTCACGAACACCCGTCGAGAACTCGAAAACACGCTCAAAAGCCTGAACGAAGATGTCGCGCGCTTGACCGCCGACGCCAAGGCCGCCGAAGAAGAGAAGGTGCTTGCGGAGGCCCAACGCGACGAGGTTGAAAAGAATTTGGCTTCGGCCCGGACCGACTTGCGAAATGTGCAAACGCTTTTGACTGACACTGATAACCGACTGCGGGCCCTCCGAAGCCAGTTGGATGAAACGTTGGTTGCAGCAAGATTCAATCAGTTGATTTTTGGGGTTGGGGAAGAGATCGTCCGCCGCAATGTGCCGTCGCCGAGCAGTGTTGGGCAGGCCCGTCAGATCATTCTTGCCGCCATTAGCGAAGCCGTCGCGATCGCCGAGGATCGCGGAGCCCAGCCTCGACCGGGAGAACTGAACGCCGCCGGCCTGATCACTCTGGAAGACTTTGACGGTAGCCGAGTGACCGCTGAGATGCAACTCAATGCCGCCGCCAACACGATGACAACGATGAATTCGGATGTTCTCCTGTTGGTCAAGTCCTACTTCAACGCATTTGCGCAAGAGCGAACGGCGCTGCGACTGGAGGTGATACCGAACTCAGTTGTAATCCGCGCAAATCAAGTCTTAGGCGAACTTCGCGTCGAGCCAGGTCAGCCGAGAGACGTTATCGTTGCTCGGATTGACAGTTTTGTTCGCGATACGGTACGGCAAGCGGCGATTGAGGCGGGACTCGTTGTCGGCCCCCAAGGATTGGGCGAGGTTTCTACGGCCTCGCTCCTTGATGCTCTCGACATTCTCACCGGCGCCCCGCGGGCGGCCCGCGTTCAATTTGTTGCGGGTCGCGATACACGGAGAGGTGATGCCCTCATCATTGAGTTGAGGATCCGGTAATGCTGACTCCCAAAACGATTCTTGCAATCGATCCTGGTTCAAGAAAGTGCGGACTGGCACTCATCCAACGCGATGAGGATGCCCGCACGAGGCTTTTGTGGAGGGCTATCCGCCCACCGGAAGACCTCTCGGCCGCAATCGACGAAGCCCGGGGAATTGCCGAGTTTGAAGTAATCGTGATCGGAAGCGGGACCGGCTCGAGGCCAATCATCGAAATGATCCGCGAGTCTCAGCCGGGCACGTCGGTAATGACGGCGGACGAAAAGAACACGACCCAACAGGCACGTGAAAGGTATTGGCAGGTGAACGGAAGGAAGTGGTACCAGCGGCTGTTACCCGCCACAATGTTCATCCCGAAGGAGCCAATTGACGATTTCGCCGCCTTGATCTTGGGCGAACGTGTCCTCAGCGACGGCGCTTAGTCGCCCTCGCTCTCGTTCTCAGCCGTGCTTGTAAAGAGGTCCTTGATCCCAGTTAACTCGCCGTCACGATAACCCTTCCAGATCGCACGAACTTGCCCTTCCTGGTTCACCAACATTACCGCCGGCACGAAGTCCAGATCGTACTTCTCGATCAACTCATTCCTGGTGTCCACCAACTGGTTAGCAGACGCTGTTCCCGACTTGATGACTTGGAAGAACCCCCAACTCTGGCTTTTGGCCAGCGACTCAATGTCGCCCAATGGCACCGGCGAAGACGGATCATCTACGACCAAGACCGTGAACTGCTGCCGCAGAATGCTACTGAACTTCTTTCCCCCCAAATCCCAATCGCCGAGTTCCGTGTAAGTGCTCAAACCGTATTGCGGGCCGGGGAGAGTCATTGGCACGTACGAGTCAGGCGGCGCAATGCTCGGTCGGGCATCGGTTTCGCGCCAAGTAAGTAGGAAGTCGCGGGGAATTCGTTGCTGATTCATCGGCATCAGGCCGCGAATGCGGAGCATTCTTCCGTCTTCCGCAATCCAAACCGAAACCCTTCCGGTCTATGTACGATCCAAATCTAATCGAACTGCTGCAAGAGTGCCGACCGACTCCCGCGCGCCAAACTTCCAGTTCTGCCCCTGCCCTCCAAATCGACCCGGGATTAACCCCGCAGGATAGGAAAGTTGCATTAGATCTGTGAGCATCTCCGGTGACGACCACTCGCTGAACCCGGTCATAAAATCGTATTCCTTCGTCATGTCGCTGATAAGAATCGAGCGACTGCCCACTTGGCTGTATCGCCAGCGCTGGGGCCCCCCTAAAACCGTGAAGTACTGTTCTAGGTTCCCTCCAGCGAGAAACAATCCACTCGCGGTCGTCGCCGGGTCGTTGTTGATTGTCAGACGGTACTCGGCAACCCACATCGGATGTGCTTCACGCCATGCCGCATAACGCGCGATAACATCGGAGGCCGAGTCCGATTGCAAAAGTCCAAGGGCGAGTGGGATCATCTGACTTGATTCTCGGTTTGCCGAGCCTCTCCCCGTATTCTAACTTGCGATACGTCCTTCGCGGTCACATACGTTCGCGAATGAGTGCTAATACTTCTCGGATCACTTTTTCGGCGGATTGAGTGGCGTCAATCACACGCCATCGTTCTGGCTCTCTCCGTGACTCGGTCAGAAAGCCGGCCCGCACTCGCTCGTGAAACTCAATTGGCTCGGCGTCCAAGCGATCTCCCCCCTTCGCGCGGGCCAATCCGATTGCCGCCGGTAGGTCAAGCAACACGGTAAGGGTAGGTGCCAAACCATCGGTTGCAAAGTGATTCGCCTCCCTCAGAAAGTCCAAGTTAAGGCCCCGCGCATACCCTTGGTAAACCACCGTAGAATCTGCGTGGCGGTCACACAAGACGATTTCCCCCCGCTCTAGTGCTGGCTGAACGATGCGCGATATGTGCTCCGCCCGATCGGCGAGGAAGAGCATGAGTTCCGCCCGCGCTGACATCGATTCGCTATGGAGCAGCCACTCCCGGACCCGTGATCCGAAGACTCCTGCTCCGGGTTCCCGCGTCTCTAAGACCACGAGACCTGATGTCCGTAACTCGGCGGCCACCGCCCGCAGAACGGTGCTCTTACCCGCTCCCTCCGGCCCCTCGAACGTCACGAACATCGGAGCAATAGGATACTCGCGTGCTTGCGCCTGAGCGGATACACTGAATCCATGGCATCCTCGCGAACCTCAATCTCGCGCGAACTTGCCACCCTTTTATCGAACGATCAGGTCGCGAGCGAGAACGACGTTGCTCGTGTATATGGAACCGATGCCTACACCCTCGAGCGTGCGGCACCCGACGCCGTTGTATGGC
>JAHBTC010000127.1 GCA_019638835.1 Fimbriimonadaceae bacterium | reverse complement strand
ATAAGAACAACGGCTATTGGTGGGCGGCGCAAGCAGTCTTTCAACATGAAATGGGATTCGAAAGTGAGGCAGAAGCGTCAATGCGTCAAGAAGAAATGCGAGCGAGTTTTCTTCGATATTCGCTGACCAGAAAACAAGCGCTGACTGAAGAACTCGCAAGTGCCACCGGGCGCAAACTGATGTGGCACTCCTTACATGTTCAGCTAGATCGCTCGTCAAAGATTCGTCGTTCACCTCATGGAGTTCGGTCACCTAACTTGAACCAACCAACCGCTAGCGCAGACGATCTCTCCATCTACTCGCTCGCAGAAGCTATACCCGCAGGTTCGTTCGCAATGTGGATTTTCGCTTCACTTCTTTACCTTGCGCTTCAGTATTCCAGTCGATACTTACTAACGACATTGATGAGCCTGATCGGATTGTCAATTGGCTTATTGGTCATCAATGTGATCGCGATTGGGCTAAACTGGCAACTCTTAGAAAGTTTCGGGTTGGTTGTTGCGATTGCTTTGAGTTCCTATGGGATGGCCATCTCGAGCTTTAGTCCGAGAATATTCGGCAAATTATACGCTTTTATCTTGCCGACATTGTCACTCGTATTTTGGCTTCTCGCTATTATTCAAGTTTCGGCGGCTATGTGGCCCACACCGGTAGTTCAGACGCTCCCGAATACCGTTGTATGTTCCACCATCCTCATCATGCTTCCTATGGTAAGAAAAGTTCTCCGAGGAGAAGACCACCTACCCACCGCAAGACGCGCTATCCAATATCTACAGATTACGACCGCTTCGGTCACAATCGTTTCTACTCTCAGTCTCCTCGCAACGGAGTCACAGAGACTCCAACTTGCCGCAGACCTTCTTGCACGAGGCTCCTGATGTCTACGCCCATTGACTTTGCCGACCTGATTGAAAAGCGCGACGCCCTACTCGCCGAAGTTTGGGAAACCGAGAACGGCCTTGGATGGGCGGAATCCCATAGCGAGATTTTCGACGAAGCGCTTCGCCGCATCGTGCAGCAAACCGAGCAGATCCACGGAGTGAACAATCTCGTCGTGCTTCTTGCGACGGGCGGTTACGGTCGCAGCGAGGTCGGGCCCGCAAGCGACCTTGACATTGCGGTCGCCCCGGACGGTCCGATGACTGTAAAGACGGAAGAGTTTGTCCGCACGCTTTTTCAAACAATCCAAACGTCGATACCCAAACAATTCGGATGTACTGTGGGCTATGCGTTCGTCACGAAAGCGGACCTTCCCGGTCTCGACGAGCGCATGCTCACCGCGCTTATGGATATGCGTCGCGTGACAGGCAGTACGATCACCATCCGAAATTTCCGCGAGGCTTATTGGGAAGCCCTCGATGTCGGGCCGTTCCTTGCCAGCAAGATGTCAGAACGGCGCCGGGCGTGGCGAGTCACTCATGACACCCCACTTGTCGTGCAACCCGATCTCAAAGAAGGTGCGGGAGGTTTACGGTGCTTCCAGGCGGCGAACTGGCTCCACCAGGCCATCGGCGGTAGGGCGCTACGCCCTGACGACGCGTATGACTTGGTTTTGCGGAGTCGGCATCGGCTCATGATGCTTACTGGGAAGTCTACCGGCCCTCTTACGCGCCAGCGTGCGAAAGAGATGTCCGATCGGCTTGGGATTGTGACCGAGCACATGCTGGACGAGTTATTGTCGGCGATGACGAGGCTTCATGAAGCTTATCAGGCCGCCGAGAGGCAAATCAAAGAGACACGCTTTCCTCTCTCATCAAATGTCGTGGCGTTGATGGGTGAAGTCAGAATTGGGGCGGGAGCAACCGCAGGAGAAATCGCCCAAGCCATCGCGACCGCTCTTCCGCTTGGGTTAGATGTTGGACCTCTTCGCGTTCCAGTAGAAGCGTCTGTGGCCGGGGTAGACGTAACGGCAGCGTTAGCTACGGGCGAAAAGACCGTACGACTATTAGATCGAGCCGGCGTGCTTGAGATTCTGCTCCCCGAACTTACAAACTGCCGTACTCTCGTTCCCGCAGACCCTCCCCACGTGTTCACGGTGTTTGAACACACCCTTCGGGCACTTCGCGCATACGATGAGATCGGAACTACCGGATTTCTCGCTGAGGTCAAAGACGAACTTGATGATCAGGAGGCGGTCGTGCTTGCGCTACTGCTCCACGATGTCGGGAAGTGCCAAATCGTGGAACCTCACGAGATTTACGGTGCCCGGATCGTAAGAGAAGTTGCCAACCGATGGAAGCTGCCACCATCCTTGTCGGAGGATGCTGAGTGGCTTGTCGAAAACCACTTGCTTCTTTCTCAGTTCATCCGCCTGCGCGACGTAATGAACGCAGAAACGGCAACCGACTTGGCCCAACGCGTCAATACAATTGATCGCTTGAACGCGCTCACGATTCTAACCTGGTGCGACGTGGTTTCAGTCCATCCTGAGGTTTGGTCGCCACTGCAACAAACCTTTATGGAGGAGTTGTATCGGAGAACGAAGGGGCTTCTCGAGCACGAGACCGACAGACCAGACGACATGCGGGCGCGGCGACGTCTCCGAAAGCAGTTGGCCGCAGCCGCCGAAGAAACTAAGGTTGAGTCCTTCCTTGCGAGTCTGCCGCCTCACTACGTATTGAGCCATCCGCCGGATGAAGTCCGAGAACACTACGTGCTCGCCGAGAAAGCAACGGAGGGCGTCCCGGCGATGATGTGGAAGGATTACCGTGAGCTAGGCGCAAGTGACTTCACGGTTAGTAACCTCGATCGGCCCGGACTTCTCCAAACTCTTCTTGGCATTATCTACGCTAACGATCTCAGCATTACCGGATTGCGAGCAAGCACAACCACGGGCGACACGCCCGTAATCCTCGATCAGTTTACGATCAATCTCGCGGGGCGGAGCCTCCCCGACCGAGCCAAGCAAAAACTTGAGCGAGAACTTGCGTCAGTCCTTTCCGGAGAACGGAACCTTGAGGACTTGATGAGAGACCACGGCAAATCCCCTGATCGACCGCAAGAGATATTCCGCTGGTCTTATCAATCTGGTCCTCCCGGCATCCTTGAGATCACTGCCCCCCGAGGAAGAGGAATGGCTTTTCGAATGAGCCGCCTGATCAGCGAGAATGGTTGGGTCATTACAGCCGCTCGACTTGGACAATGGGCAGGCCAGGGAGCAGCAGCCTTCTACATTGCAGATAAGAACGGAATCGCACCTTCGCTTGCTGTCGTTTCTCAGGCATTAGAACCAATCCCGGACATCTGATACCTCCGTGGTCACATGAGCGTCCAAGGTATCAGGAGTCAATCAGAAGATGATTACGACGATTGCTTTGGCGGCGAGTGTTGCGTCGCCAGCGAAAAGTGCCTCACTCACCATTTACAACGACGGCTTTGCACTTGTCAAAGAAGTCCGCGAACTCAACCTAACGGCTGGAGAGCAGGATGTGACCGTTGAAGACGTCGCGCAGATGATCGAAGCGAACAGCGTTGCTGTAAAGAGTCTCACTGCTCCCGGCTCATTCTCCGTTCTCGAGCAGAACTATCAATATGATTTGATCTCGCCCCAAGCGATTCTCGCCAAGGCCGTCGGTCAACCGATTGCGTTCAATCGCATCTTGCCGAATGGACAAAAGGAACGGATCGCCGGTGTTTTGCTATCTGCGCCGTACTCAATTGTCAGCGACAGTAACGGTAACCAACAAAACACTTACAACGGAATGGTCATACGCACGGATGGCGGCGCAATTCTTCTCAATCCGAGCGGAGAGATCGAGGTGATGAGCCTACCGGGTGGACTGATTTCAAAGCCTTCCCTTCTCTGGGTTCTCGACGCAACTCGGGCCGGGCGACAGGACATTGAGTTTAGTTATCTCAGTCGCGGATTCGGCTGGAAAAGCGACTACGTAATGACGCTTGATCAGGCGGGCAAAGTTGGTGCGCTGAAGGGCTGGGTGACCGTAACGAACAATAGCGGCACGGACTATCGAAATGCGAAACTCAACTTCTTGGCCGGGGAAGTAAACCGATACGTCGAGCAGCGAGGTCGAGGAGGCTTCGCAGGCGGTGGAGCGATGAACATGGCCGCGCGCGAAATGGCAGACATGGCCGAGCAGTCATTCGGCGAGTACCACCTCTACAAAATGGAGCGGGAAGTAAGCGTCGCGAACAAGCAGATCAAGCAGGTCTCGTTGATGGAACGTTCGGGGATACCGGTCACGACTAGACTGGTCGCCGACCTCGGTCCTTTCTACCAAAATCCGCGAGCGCAAGATCGCGTCGGCACTCGCCCGATCAAACCAAACGTGTACGTTGAGTTCCGGAATGATGAAGCGAGCCGAATGGGCGTCCCCATGCCGAAGGGGACGTTCAAGGTTTTTCAAGCAGATCAAGACGGAGATGTCCAGATGCTCGGCGAAAGCTACATCGAACACACCCCGCGCAATGAGCAAGTCAGCATCCTTGTCGGCAAAGCGTTCGACGTTGTAGTCGAAGCCAAAGTCACTGACTTCCGTTGGCTCGATGGTAACCGGGACAAAGGCTCTGTGATGACGATCGAGTTTGAGGTGCGAAACCGGAAAAAGGATCCTACGAGCATCACCGTGATGGACCGGAAATATGGCGAGGTGACCGTGACCGGGACGCCGAATCCGCAACGACCGGACGCGAACACGTTCACCTGGACGTTCAACTTGCAACCGGACGAAACGAGGAAAGTTCAGTACGTCGTCACAACGCGATTCGGAGGCTAACGAATGCTTAGTTCTCTTGCCATGGCGGCGGTGATCGCATCGCCGCCAAAGGCCGTTTCGCTTACGATCTACAACGATGGCTTCGCGCTAGTGCGCGAGGTCCGCGAGGTCAGTTTAGGTGCTGGCGAACAAGAAGTGATCGTGGAAGACGTCGCCCAACTGATTGAGGCAAACAGCGTTTCGGTCCGATCGCTCACTGCACCCACCGGGTTCTCGGTGTTTGAACAGAACTATGAGTACGACCTGATCTCACCTCAGGCCATCCTAATGAAGGCCGTAGGCGGGCGGATCGCGTTCAATCGAATCCTTCCGAACGGCCAACGAGATCGCATTGAAGGGACGCTCATTTCTGCCCCGTTCGCCGTGGTGAGCAATAACAACGGACAACAGCAGAACACCTACAACGGAATGGTGATCCGAACAGACGACGGACGAATCCTTTTGAGCCCAAGCGGAGAAATCGAAGTTTCATCGCTACCTGAAGGATTGATTTCGAAACCATCCCTGCGATGGGTCGTGAATACGGCAAATCGCGGTCGCCAAGAATTGGAGTTTCAATATCTGACTCAGGGCTTTGGATGGAAGAGTGACTATGTGATGACCCTTGACCGCGCAGGCAAGATCGGGGCTTTGAAAGGTTGGGTTACGGTCACAAACAACAGCGGAACCTCGTACGCAAACGCGAAGTTGTCGTTTTTAGCCGGTGAAGTCAATCGGGCACAGATGCCATCTGAGTTTGACGCCGTTGCATCGCGGCCTCAAAGTCCCGCACCGGGAGCACCCAAGATGGAGGAACAGGCATTCGGGGAATATCACCTCTACAAGATGTTTCGAACTTCCGACGTTCCGGACAAGCAGATCAAGCAAGTGTCGCTCTTAGAGAACGTTGGAATACCGGTCCGCCAAAAGTTGGTCCTCGATCTTGGTCCGTTTTATCAAAACCCAAGAGCCTCTGATCTCGTTGGAACGGGGCCGCTCAAGCCCAACGTGTATGTGCAGTTCCGCAATGACGAGGAAAGCAACATGGGCGTTCCGCTTCCCAAAGGCACCTTCAAGGTGTTTCAAGAGGATCAAGACGGTGACATCCAGATGCTTGGGGAGAGCTACATTGATCATACGCCCCGTAACGAAGAGGTGAGCATTCTTGTCGGACAGGCCTTCGATGTCGTGGCCGAAGCAAAGGTAGTTGACTTCAGATGGCTCAATGGAAACCGACGACTTGGGTCGATCATGACCATTGAGTTTGAAGTCCGCAATCGAAAGAAGGAGCCAACGACCGTTGTGGTGATGGATCGGAAGTTCGGTGAGTTTTCCGTCTCGGGGACACCCACGCCGGCTCGACCGGACGCAAACACGCTTCAGTGGGAGATCGCGCTACAGCCGGATGAGACCAAGAAGATTCAATACGTGGTGACCACTCGGTTTGGACTTGAG
>JAHBTC010000126.1 GCA_019638835.1 Fimbriimonadaceae bacterium | reverse complement strand
GTGACCCTGCCAACAGGGACGCAGGAAAATGAAGCGTTCGGGATTGGTACCGACGGTACCTGGGCGACGGTGGCCGGAAGCGGCGGCAAGGCAAAGTTCCGCTACGAGGTCAACACGACTGATTACCTCAATACGGGAGTTATTCGAGTGCGCTCAACCGGCCTGGTGAACGGCGTAACCAGGAGCATTGTCGCCGACTTGCGCCAGACGGGGTTCATCGACTTCCTGTATTTCACCGACTATGAAATTCAGGATCCGCAAATCAGCGGTGAGAGCAGTTCTTGTGTCAAGTATGAGTGGGCCGGTCGAGATGAATCAGACTGTACCGGGATTCAGTTCGGAAAGAATGACGTTGTGAATGGGCCGTTGCACTCAAACGACACTCTGCTGATTTGCGAATCAACGTTCAATGGTGCCGTAACTACATCCAACAGCTTCAATAAAGGTGGCGGTCGACTATACGAGATCCCGTCTGGTTGCGGCACCGCGAACTTTGCTAGTGGAATCGCATATTCCCCGACAGTTGGAATGCCTTCAACCAATGCGAAGATGAAGCGGGAAACCAGATCCGATCTCTCGACGGACGGTGTACCCAACCCTGGTTGCCTATATACCGGCCCGACCTCGATCGTCCTTAACTCAAATGGAACCATGACTATCAAGTCTCCATGGACCAAGAAGACCCAAATTGCTGGAGATCCGGCTACCAGCGGAACCACGCCTTCAGACTGCGGATCCATCACTGCACTTCATTCTTCCTCCGGAGCGACAATTACCGTTCCGGACAAGAACATGGTCTACGTACAAAATGTCCCGACGGTAAGTACCGATCCGAATTACTGGAAGAGCTCGGAGTCCGGCAGACCGAATTGCCCAACCAAGGGGAACAATCTCGGCTACCCGATCAGCAATGAGTATGTCTCGAGCGATGCGTATGGGTGCCGGAATGGAGACCTGTTCGTGAAGGGCACTTTGAATGGCAAAGTCACTCTTGCGGCTGAAAACTACGTATACGTCGTCGGAGACATCACTTACAAGGATTCGAGCTCAGACATCCTCGGTCTCGTCGGAAACAACGCGGTCTGGGTCTGGAACCCTATGAACAGCTCGGGAACCAAGCTGCTTAGCGGCAGCAATCGCGAAATCGACGCCGCGATTCTTTCCGTTGCCCATACCTTCCAGGTGCAGAACTACAAATACACGGGGGTCAGAGGCACGCTGACAGTGAAAGGCGCGATCGCCCAGAAATTCCGTGGCCCGGTGGGTACCTCCAGTGGCGGTGTAATTGTCAACGGCTACAACAAGGACTACAACTACGATCCACGGTTCAAGTACACGGCTCCACCGAAGTTCCTGAACCCCGACACAACTACTTACGGAGTGACCACCTGGATGGATACTCAGACCGCAATGAACCCGGACGGCAGTTATCGCTGAACTTGACGGCGGGTTCGCGGTTCTGATCGCCATTCTCGTCGGCATCCTTGGCCTTGCGGTCGGGTCGTTTCTTAACGTCCTGATCTGGCGCCTTCCGCAGGGGCTTTCGCTTTCGAAGCCGCCGAGTTCCTGCCCCAAGTGTGGCCATGCGATTCGCTGGTACGACAACGTTCCAATAATCTCGTGGCTGGCACTCCGCGGAGAGTGCCGTGACTGCAAAGACCGTATTTCGCTCCGTTATCCGCTTGTTGAACTAGGTGTCGGGCTCGGGTTTTTCTTGCTCGCCTGGTGGCAATTTTCAAAGGTGGGCGGTTACTGGCTCCTGCCTGCGCTGCTCTATTTCCTCGCGATCTCGATCGCCCTTGCTCTGATTGATCTGGATTCCAGAAAACTCCCGAACAAGATCGTTCTGCCGTCAATGGCTGTAGTGCTAGTTCTGCTGGCCCTCGCGAGCTTTGGTACCGATGACTGGTGGGCACTGCTTTGGGCAGTGGTTAGCGGAGCTATCTTGTTTGTCTTCTATCTGCTGCTCGCTTTGATCTACCCAGCGGGAATGGGGTTGGGTGATGTGAAACTGGCAGGAGTGATCGGGTTAGTCCTTGGTTACTTTGGATGGGGGGCTTTGATAGTTGGCGCTTTTGCTGCATTCTTACTTGGGGGGGTGTTCTCGATCGGCTTGCTTTTCACCGGAAAGGCGACTCGAAAGTCGGGGATTCCTTTTGGCCCGTGGATGCTTCTAGGCGCATGGGTTGGGATTATCTTTGGACGTGAGATCTCAAGTTGGTATCTCGCACTGGTCGGAATTGGTTAGGGGAATTGATGGCCAGCACACAGCTAGTTGGAATCGACATAGGCGATACGAGCCTTCGGGGTGTCGAAGTCTCCGGTATCGGCGGCAAGAGGCCGAATGTGGTCCGCTACTTCTCCATGCCCATCCCCTCGGGGGCAGTCCGCAATGGCGAGGTCATTGAAATCAACACAGTATCCGCGGCACTCAAGCAACTCTGGAGTGCCGCCAGATTCAGCAGCAAGGAAGTAGTTCTCGGAGTCGGAAACTCCAAAGTGCTGGTTCGCGACCTCACGGTTCCGAAACTCAACTATCAGGAGATTCGCGAGTCTCTGCCTACTCATGTGCAGGAAATGCTGCCGGTGCCTGTCGCGGATGCGCTCCTCGACTTCTACCCTGCCTCCGAAGCGATGGCCGAAGCAGGGCCGGTGGTAAACGGCCTGCTGGTTGCTGCGATCAAAGATCCGGTGCTTGCCAATGTGAAGGCAGTGCAATTGGCAGGACTGACCCCGGTTGCAGTTGACCTCATCCCGTTCGCACTTACCAGACTGACTCCACCTTCTCGGCTGGTCGGGAATGTCGCGCACATCGACATCGGTGCGAAAACCACGAATGTTATCGTCACTTCAAACGGAGTGCCACAGTTCGTTCGCATCATCGGCAATGGCGGCAATGATCTGACCACCGCACTGGCAGAGCGAATGGGCATTCCGGAATCCGAAGCGGAGAGCCTGAAGCGCACCATCGGGCTCGGCGGGGCGGCGGTCGCGGCAGAGAATAATCAGGCCGTGGGGATCATTCGAGAAGTAACCGGAACTTTCCTGACCAGTCTCCGGAACACTCTCGGCTTTTTTGCGTCGAGCCGACAAAACGAGCCCTTCGCGGGCATCATCCTCAGTGGCGGAGGAGCGCAGCTTTCCGGTCTTGCGGATGCGCTCTCTGAGATGACGCGAATTCCCGTCGCGCTAATGGACACTTTCGCCAACGTCGATGTTGCTAGGGATGCCGCCAGGGGCACTCAATCGCAGTTCGGAATGAACATAGCCCTCGGTCTGGCTTTGGGAGGTGCAGCATGAGCCGCGAGAACCCTAGAAGTAGTTCTGGTCTCGTAATCGGTGCTCCACCGAAGGCGAATCTACTTCCGCCAGAAGTTGGCGCAATGGCGAAGGGCAAAATCGCTAGGCGAAACGCAATCGCAATCGTGATTCTCGCGGTTCTCGTGGTGATTGCTGGCTATGCCGGAGCCGCTTTCCTCGCGAGTAGCGCCCAGGCTCAGCTAGATGAAGCTAATGTTCGCACTCAATCGTTGTTAGTGGAGCAGCAGAAGTATTCTCAGGTATCGCAGGTCAAAAATCTGCTTGCTTCCGCAGAAGCTGCAAAACAAGTTGGAATGTCGACAGAGGTCGACTGGAAAACCTATCTGGACGACATCCAACAAAGTCTGCCTGCCGGAACCTTAGTCACGAACGTCGTCGCCGAAGTTGCAACACCACTTAACGACTTCGGGCAGCCGACGGTGCCGTTGCAGGGGGATCGAATTGGCGAGTTGACCTTCACTGCAACGAGCCCCTCACTCCCGGATGTTGAAGCGTGGCTTCGCGCTCTCAGCAAGCTTGACGGCTATGTTGATGCTTCCCCGGGCTCAATTACGCTCGACAACACGTCCAAGCTGTACCAAGTTTCGATAAAGATGCACATTGATACCGGCGCTCTTTGGTTACGATTCGATGACACCGCCCGAGAGGCCAAGGACAAGGTCCTCGAAGAAAAGAGGGCTCAGCAGGAGAAAGAAGAAGCCGAAAAGCAAACTCCGAGTCCATCGCCGAGTCCAAGTGAAGACGACGCGGACGGAGGTGCATGATGAATAGCAAGACTTGGCTCCTTCTGGCCGCGCTCGTAAGCGTAGGAATCCTTGCTCTCGGCTGGTTCCTCGGCGTATCGCCGAAGCTCACTGAAATGGGTGACGCTAATCAGCAGCGCGAAGCCGTCGAAGCTGGCAACAAAGCTCAGGAGGCAAGGCTTGCTCAGCTAAAGTCCGAGTTCGCGAAAATAGACGACTTCAAAGCGCAGCTCGCCGAAGCCCAGCTCGGATTGCCACCCGGAGATGACCTACCTACCTTCCTGGGACAGCTCCACAAACTTGAGGCTGCGAGCGGGGTAGTGCTCACCAAGTTCACCGCGAGCGATGGCCAGCAATACATTCCCGCCCCAGGCATGAAGCCGAACACGCTCGTAACCGCGGACAATTTCGTTGCCATCACGATTCAGCTGACTGTCGAGGGCAGCAGGGAACAGATCATCAACTTCGTTAGCGACCTCCAGAGCGGTCAGAGGCTGTTCCTGGTCAGCAAGTTGAGCGTCGAGAACAAGGCAGAAGGAACAACCAGCGACACCGACGGCAATGCAATCTCCGGCTACACGGGTTCGATAACCGGCTACGTTTACGTGCTTGTCGACCCGTCGGCTCCGCCGCCCACGCCGACTCCGGTCGGATCGCTCGACGTGCAGCCATCGCCTAGCCCGACGCCGTAACGAGAGCGCGTCCCTGTTACCGATTGGGGCAGATTGCTAGAGTTGCCCTGATCGAACCTTTAGATCGTGTCCACGGGAGGAAGCAATGAACGCAAAGGCCGAAACACCAGCCGAAGGCGCGGCCGAGGCGGCCGAAGCCGCGAACGAAGCGGCTGGTACCGCTGAAGCCGCAGTTGCGGACGCCGCTGATAGTGCAGCCGCAGCCGCTTCCGGTGCCACAACTGATATGTCGGCGCTCGCAGATGAGATGGCGGCAGCCGACGAGGCTCTTGGGGCCAGCGAAGGCGACACCGGAGCACAGACCCCTGTCGAGGCATCGGCGCCGGTGCAGACTGTTTACGTTCACGCACCGCAGCCTCCGAAGCAAAAGGGAAATCGCGGGTTCGGCATCCTCTTTGCTTTCATCGCGACGATAGTCATGGCCTCTGCTTTTGCCGGAATCGCGTTCCTCGCTACCTCGGCTATCGGACTCGGCGAACACGGATCTTCGTCGGTTGCCTTCCTGCTTGACCCGAACTTCTACGTTCCGGTTCTGGCTTTCCTTGTCTTCATGATCCTTTGGGCCCTGCTCGTCAACCGTGCAGGTTGGTGGTCCTGGGTGCTCGGCTCGTTCGTGGTCGCCGTCTTGACTTACGGTGCCTCGATCGGCATTCTCATGGTTCTGCGCGGGGGATTCGGAATGACCCAGTCGGTGGCCGCGGCAACCTTTTCATTGCTGCTGGTAAACCCGGCACTCATCGTGGCCGCGTTGCTCGGTCGTGAGTCGGCGCTCTGGTTCGGAGGCGCTGTGGCGAAGCGCGGTCGCAAGGTGCGTGAGCGCAATTACGAAGCGTGGCAGGCCTTCGAACAGGAGCAGGCCGCTAAGCGGGCGTAGCTTGACAGAGCCTCAATCGCCCTACCGGCCAAAGTCGCAACCCTTCACCAGGGGAATACTCGTGGCGCTCGCCGGGACGGTGATTTTCGGCGCACTGCTTGTAGCAGTGGACGGGGTATTGAGCCTCGTGCTCGATCTGGATGTCGTCTCCGAACCGGATGCCGGCCCGCTCATCGGTCCCCTCATGGCGGTCGTCGCTCTGGCAGTGGTCTTCTTCGCGATCCTCATTGCCATGAGGCCGACCGCAAAGAGGGCAAAACTGCCAATCGCCGCCGCCATAGTGGGAGCGATTTTCGTCTACTTGCTCGGACCGATTTCGGGGGCGGTACTGTATTTCATTGCCCGCGAACAATTGGCCGCCGGTGCGCTGTTCCTCGCGAAATACCTGTCCAGTCCCTTCGTGCTCGCCTCGGTGGCTCTGGCCTTTGTCGTCATCCTCGTGTTGCCGCCGCTTTCGCGAGTCGGGACGAGAGCTCACAGCTGAAGAAACGTTTGACCTTGCGCCCCGCAGCGACTAAAGTTGATGCGGTGTGCGCCCAGGCGCGCGCCTTCTTGCGCCTTGGCGTGGC
>JAHBTC010000125.1 GCA_019638835.1 Fimbriimonadaceae bacterium | reverse complement strand
AAGCGGAAGCTTGGTCCTGTGAAAGTCGATGTATTCGTCGCGCACGAGGACATCGAGCCCAATCTCACCTGGCAGCAGGAAATCAAGCTTGGACTTGCGAGTTGTCACGCGCTGCTGTTCCTTGCGACTGACACCAGCAACCAATCTTGGTGGTGTCAGCAAGAAGTAGGTTGGGCGTTGGGGCGAGGCGTCATTGTGACCTCGTACTCGCTCGGAGCGGACCCCGTTGGTTTTGCGGGGGCGCTCCAAGGGTGGAAGGTCCCGAAACACGACCTCCAAGAGGTTCGCAAGCGACTCCTCGGCATGCTGGCTAAAGAGGACAGGACCGAACCCTCGATGCGCGAGCCCCTCGTGCAACTCATTCAATCAGCCAGCACTCGAGAGCAGGTGGCGTATGCGCTCGACTACCTTGAGTTGCTGAAGTCGCTCAGCCAAAAGCACCTGGAGCGAATCAGCAACGTCCTCAGTCAGCCGTTCGTCTCCAAGTCGAAACCGCTGAAGGACCGCATCCAAGCGACCTTGTCCAACTTCGGATTCACGCCTCCCACCCCAGTTGTCGTCCCGGCAGCCGACGAGTACGACCCCTTTGCCGACGAATGACAAGCCATGGACACTCGCGAGCAACAAACCAGACCTGCTGAGGCTTTCGACTGGAGGACCGAGGCGGAGGCTGCCCTCGCCGACTTTGTCACGGTGGCTCGGCTAGCCGCTTACGAGGTGGGTCCGGATGACTTCTCGGTCGAATTCCATGACGCCCCACATCGCCCTCCGAGCAGCATGCCAGTGGGCAAGATGGCGCTTTACGGCTTCCACGGTCGAGACGGTTGGCTGAAGATAGGGATTGCCGGAAAGCAGTCGCAGGCCCGCTACACGAGCCAGCACTACAACGCCGGAAGCGCGCCGAGCACCCTGGCTGCCTCGCTCCTCAAGGACGTGAGCATGGCGGCGTGCACCGGATTCTTGCCGTCCTCACCAGGAGATTGGATTCGGTCGAGTTGCCACCGCATGAATGTCCTCGTCGACGCGGAGCATGGACGTCCATTGCTCGCTCTGTTGGAGGCTTTCCTTCACGCCAGGTTGAGGCCCAGATATGAGCGATAACTCCTTGATGAGTCGAGGGACCCGACATGGGTTGGGACTGTTGAGCTCCCAGCGGCGGGCACGCCTGAAGGTGGAAGCGTGAAGACCCTCTTCCTTCTCGGTGCGGGTGCTTCTGTCGAGGCCGGTCTGCCCACATCTGCGGGTCTGAACGCAAAGGTCCTTGAACTCGCGGAAAGATGCGAGGGTGGATGGCGGCCTGTGGGTGCTGCCATAGAATGGGCACATCGGCAGATGCTCAAAAGGGTTGATAATCCGTGGGAGGCAAATATCGAGCTCCTGTTCAACATCCTCGACGAGGCTGCTGGGCAACCCAGACTTCCTGCCTCTGCCGTGTTTCGTCACCTCCACCGACCTGCACGTCGGGCAAACCGGAAGTATCAGCAAGTCATCTCACGGCCATCTCCAAATCCCTACTCACTGAATGCCGAGCCAGACGTCTTTAGGCAAGCGCAAGGGTGGATTGGCGAAAGCCTGCCTGGCTGGCTCACCATCAAGGAAGCCGAGTCCGCCCGCTTTCTAGTGCCCCTCCTAGAGTACTGCCAGAAGACCGAAAGCTGCATTGCGACCCTCAACTACGACAACGTCGTCGAGTCGGCGTCTTCACTCTCTGGAATTCTTGTCGACGATGGGCTCGCACATTGGACAGAGCTTAGACAACTCTCTTACGCGCCTGAGGCTGTTCCGCTCATCAAACTCCATGGAAGCCTAAACTGGATAGAGCTTGACGAGCGCTTGGATGGCGGCAAGAAACGCCGGCCCACGGTCAGGCGGGAGTCGGAGTTCGACCGCAAGCCAGGAAGGCAGCGTGTCGTAATCTTCGGTGGCCAAAACAAGATGACTTACCGGCCACCCTTTCCCGACCTTTATTCGGAGTTCCGCCGCCGAATCATGGAAGTTGACGCCGTCTGCGTCCTCGGCTACTCAGGTGCTGACCCGCACGTGAACCAAGTGCTCTTCGACTGGGCATTCGCACAGGATAACCGGCTCTTCTCAGAGGCGACTTGCTATGGGGAGGTCTACAGCCGCATCTTCGGGGTCGGTCCTTTTCACCGGCACGACACCCTCACGGATTTCAAGGCCCGACCGCACGAGGTGACGCGAATGAATCGGCACCTGCAGCTGAATGTTCACGAGTGGCCCAAGAGCAAGAAACCACACACTGAGACCTACCTCAAGAGCCTCCGCCAAATCCTCGACGAAAGGGGGCCTACATGAGCATGGATTGCCCGACGACGGAGTGGGCAGTCGACGACATCGACCGCATGCTGGAGTTGCTCAAGGTCGTCGAGTCTCCTGACTTCGTTGCCTTCACTTGGCCTGACCTGCCGGAGCGAACTGAGAACGGAGTCAGAGTGCTCCAGATGCCGTACCCGGTCTACCTTGAGGCCGTCGACCAGTTGTGGAAAGCCCTGTACGACACGACCGCGTACATAGACCCATACGCGCCGCTCCCGGAGAACCCAACACAAGATGGCATGCTCTTCTCAGTGCTAGGCGCCCACTTTCCACCGGACTACTTCGAAACAGCGACTCTCAACCAGGTCAGGCGCTACCTTGTTCTGTGCACGAGAGGGGAGCGGTTTTGCGACGGCCACATTGCGGGCGAGTTCGAGAGCGGGGCACTCCACGCGGCATTAGCGCGGCTCAAACAAATACGGAGCGAGCTCCAATGACCCTTCCTCAATTCCTTGAGGAGCGGGTGCGCGATGATGCGTCTCAGCCAACACTCCTCGGAGTTTGTGCGGGATTCGAGAACGGCAGTTGGAGGTGCAAGCAGTTTGCTCAGCATCTTATTCTCGACTGCATGCTCGACTTTCTCGCGCATGGTGAAAAGGAGGCGCTCACCAGCGTTACGACGGGCCGACAACTGTATGAGGCAGCCAAGATTGTCTATCAGACGGACAACTACAAGAAGCGTGGAGAGTTCGGCGAGCTATTGCTCCACGTGGTTATGCGCCACTTTTACGGAACCCTCCCTGCGGTCTCTAAGCTTTTCGTCAAGACCGGAGTTAACGACACTGTCAAGGGTTTCGATGCTGTCCACGTTGCCGTTGACGGCACTGTCCTTGAGTTGTGGTTGGGAGAGGTCAAGTTTTACAGTAATGCCCGCCAAGCAATCTTAGACGTCACATCGGAATTGCAGGACCATTTCAAAGCCGATTATCTGCGAAATGAGTTCAACCTGATTGGCAACTACTTAGACCCTTCTTGGCCCCATACCGACGTTCTCAAGGGGCTCATCGCCCCGCAGTCATCGCTTGACAAGATTTTCGCCAAAGTCCATGTTCCCGTGATGGTCACGTATGAGAGCGCTGTGATTGGGAAGCATGGCGGAGTAACTGATGCCTTCAAAGCGGACTTGCTCGCTGAACTTAACCAGCACAGGAAAACGTTCCTGGGAGCAACCTTGCCAGACCAGGTTCTTATCCACTTCCTCCTCGTGCCACTGGGGAGCAAGTCCGCTCTCCAGCAAGCACTCGACGAGCGCCTAAAGGCACTTCAAAGTATATGACACCCGAAGCAATCCAATCTGCACTTCGTGACCAGTCCTTCTCTGGAGTGGCACCTTTCGAATTGCTTCGTCAGGTTGCGACCCTTCACAACGAGCATTCATCGTCCAGCACCACGCTGGATGCAATCATCAGGACGCTTGACCGAAGGAATGACTTCCCAGACGACCTGCAACCTATCATTGACGGTCTGGTTCTAAGTGCGGGTCTCTATCCTTGCGTGGACCAGGCATCTCTTGGAGTCGAGGACGGCCTGGCGGTAGAACTCAATCGACCTTTATCGTTTGGCTCTGACGTTGTGTTCCATCATGAGCAGAACCTTGTATATCGACACTTGCTAGATGGCCGCAGCGTGATACTCAGCGCCCCAACTTCCTTCGGGAAGAGCCTCGTCATTGACGGGGTGATTGCCTCCGGCACTTACGAGAACATTGTCGTCGTCGTACCGACCATCGCGCTCATAGACGAAACTCGTCGCCGGCTCCAAAAGTTCCGCGACGCCTATCGCGTCATAACTCACGGCAGCCAAAGTCAAGGTCATCGCAACATCTTTGTTTTGACACAAGAGCGGGTCCTCGATTTCACCCTTCCTGACATCGACTTCTTCGTCATCGACGAGTTCTACAAACTTGGTATGGAGCAAGATGCCGACCGGGCAAGCCTCTTGAACCTCGCGTTTTACCGATTGAGAAAGACTGCAAAGGCGTTCTACTTGCTTGGACCGAGCATCCAAGCCATCACCGCACCCGTTCAGACCAAGGTGAATGCCGAGTTCATCGCAACGGACTTCAGAACAGTTGCGAGCGACATCATTCTTATTCCAAAGGCGCAGCGAACGCTCGACCACTTAATTGAGCTCTGTAAGGAGCAGTCAGAACCAACTCTCATATTCACACGCTCTCCTAACGGGGCGCGTGCGGTTGGAAAGGCGCTCGCCGAGGAAGTTGGCAACTCTGCCAACCCAATGTTAAATGAAGCGGCAGATTGGGTAGGAAGCGAGTACCACCCTGAGTGGTCATACGCCACTTGCCTGAGAGCTGGCATCGGGTTGCACCACGGCCGCATTCCCAGGGCTTTGCAACAGCTCTCAGTCAGGCTGTTCCACGAGGGTCTCCTCAAATACCTGGCGTGCACGTCCACACTCATCGAGGGAGTGAACACCGCCGCCAAAACGGTCATCATTTATGACAGTAAAATTGCCACCAAGAAATACGACTTTTTCACATTCAACAACATAAAGGTACGAGCAGGTCGAATGCGTCAGCACTTCATCGGCCGCGTCTTTCTGTTCAATGACCCTCCATCTGAAGAGTTGCCTATGGTTGACATACCAATTGTCAGTCAACCCGATGACCTTCCCTTGCAGGTCGTTGTCGAAATGGACGAGGCGGACCTCACACAGGGCTCTATCGACCGACTCGGCGACGTGCTCAACCAATCTGTGCTGCCAAGTGAGATTATCCGCGCTAACGTTGGGGTCGATCCAGAAAGACAAGTAGAGTTCGCCCGGATGCTGCGTGGACGCAGCCTAGCCACGATGACGACTTTGGCTTGGAGCGGATATCCAACCTCGGCACAGCGGTTACTACTGTGTCAGGTTCTTTGGGAGGGTTTCCTTAAATTCCAGAGCAGAGTGTCGGGGGCATATTCGGCTGCTCAGCTAAACCGGTCCCTAACCATCGCGAGTCGGATGACCGTAAAGGACTGGATTGACAAAGAGGTGGTATCCGGTGAGAAAGAGCCCGATAGAGTTGTGGAAGACATTCTGGACTTCGCTCGAAACTATTGCGGGTTCAGGTTCCCCAGATATGCGCGCGCTGCCGAGCGAATCATCAAGCACGAGTTGGCTCGTCGAAACCTCGGAACTGCAAACTACGCCTTCTTCATCAATCAAGTTGAAGCACTCTTCCTCCCGCCGATAGTTTCTGCTCTCGACGAGTTTGGCGTTCCAACCCAAATAGCCTCGATGTTGAATGGAACTGGGGCCCTGTCGGATGATATCGACGAGGCAGTCCAGCAAGTGGAAGCCGCAGCCAAGGCAGGAATCCTGTCCGAGTTTGAGAGCAAGTTCGTTCTCGGAGCACTTGGAATCGACGAGGTAGTCGCGACAGCTTGAGCAGTTTCGTCGAATCTCACGTCGAGGAAGCAGCCCTTTGCTGGCTTGGGGAACTCGGATATCAAGTTGCCTATGGTCCCAACCTTCAGCCAGAGGGTCCCAGTCAAGAGCGGTCGGCATTCGGAGACGTGTTGCTCCTCGGCCGAGTCGAATCTGCGCTGGCTCGGCTCAATCCGACTCTGCCCGCGTCCGCACTTGAGCAGGCACTACGAAAGGTGCTCGGGATTGAGGGTGCGAGCCTCATCGAGCAGAATCGCAACTTCCATCGGTTGCTCGTGGACGGTGTGCCGGTTGACTACCGGTCCGCGGATGGTGAGGTACGCCACGACCACGCACGACTCATAGATTTTGCGAATCCAGATGCGAACGATTGGCTCGCCTGCAACCAGGTGACCGTGACCGATGGCAAGTTCAATCGACGGCCCGACGTCGTGCTCTTCCTCAACGGCACCCCCATCGCGACCTTGGAGTTGAAGAATGCGGCAGACGAGAACGCGACCATCCTCAAGGCCTGGCAGCAGCTCCAGACGTACAAGCAGGAGATTCCGCTCCTGTTCGT
>JAHBTC010000124.1 GCA_019638835.1 Fimbriimonadaceae bacterium | reverse complement strand
GTACTCCCTGGGGTCGCCGCCGTACATCTCCGCCCCGCCGGAGTTGTCCTTCACGAGCGGGCAACCCGTCGCCGTTTTCAACCATTCGGTGACTTCCTGGCGCCACTCGGCTGAAGTTTCTTGGCTCAGTTCGCAACCAGCCGTCCATGCGATCACGTTGTCGTGATGGCGATACTGAAGGACGATTCTTTTCAATTCGTCTACCCACCGAGATTGGGCTACAGGATCGGCAGAGGGCAACCACACGGGCAGTTCAATCCAAGCGAACATCCCCTGCCGGCGCAATTCATCAAGATAGCGGTGGGGCGGGAGCCAGAGGCAGAACTTGACGGTATTGAATCCCATCTCCTTCATCAGCGAAACTTCCCGCCGGATGAACTCCAATGGCGGACTGGGGTGGAAGAACTCGGGATACCAGCCCCAAGTCAATACCCCTCGCATCCAAAACGGTTCGGAATCGATGAAGACCTGAGTTCCATCCACCCTGACTCGGGAAGAGGCGACCGGCTTTGCAAACTCGGGCTCAGACGGCGAGAGCCACACATCGCCATGGATACCTCCCCATGTTTGATAGACATAGGGTAGGAATCCGCTCAGCACTTCCTTCACCGGGTAAGTCACACCACCATTCTTTGTGACCTCGACTTTAACATCGCAGTGACCTGCCGGGAGCGAAACGCTGAACGCATCCCAGATTCCGTCATGCGTCGTTGCAACCTTGCCATTGACCAGAACGACGGCACGGTAACTCACTCCCTCCAACACCAGCCAATGCGGTACTTCAAGATCAAGGGTGCAGTGGTAGGAGTACGGCCCCTCATCCTCAACAGAGATTGCCGGTGGTCGCCAGACATGAGGCAACGACACTGGCTTACCTTCGAAGGTCCAGTTCATTTCTCGACCGAGATGGTGCCGGGGCTGCCCTCGGCACCCCGAATCGTGATGGGAATGGGCATGAATTGTTTGATCACCCATGCCATGGTCAGTAAACGTCGGGTGACGCGGGGGACTGAGAAAAAAGTTGGGCCATCGGCAAGGGCCGCCGTGAGCAAGACCTGATCGGCAAGGTACGAGTCAAGTGTCGTGTCCGTTTGAAACCACTCATCAAACGAGGAAACCGCTTCTTCCGCGACGACCTCTATCTTTGTTCCTCTTCGCCCTGATGCGCTCCCCGATCCAAACGCTGAATCAAATTCTGACCAAACGGTGATATGGAGGCCGGGTTCGCGAGTAGGGACTTCTACGATTTCGATTTCAGGGTTCAGACCGCGCCTCTCCATCAACGGCGAAAGCGTCGCTGACGCCCTTTCGGCAATCTCTTCTCGAAGGTCACCGTAGCAAACGATCGCACCTCCCCGGGATAATTCGCCCCGCTTGCGCAGATTGACGCCACTTAGACCGCTAGGCTCCGTCTCAAGTCGGACCTTGCCGTGCACGCCATATCCAAAACCCGCCTTCTCTAACGCGGGAAAACCGTAGAGACCGAACGCTCGCAAAGCGGGAAGTAAAGACCTCTCAAACGACTCGAATGAAAGCATGTTGCTTCCGTGAGTCTCGCCCGCAATGCTCACTTCCGAGTAACCCGTTGCTCGCGCCAAGAGAGGAAGCAAACTGGATGCAATCACGAGCGCTCCTCCGCTCACGGTGCCACTCTCAAATTGAGCGACATCAATGGTATCGGTCAGTCGTCGGGGGGCTACTTTTGGTTCAAAGTTGACTTCATTCGATCCAGGGTGGTCGCCATACACGTTGGCTTTGGTCATCGTCGCGACAGCTGTGATTAGAGCCAGGTCTTCGGCATTCAATCCTGGCTTCCGCATCGCTCCCCGTACCGAGTGAATTGAGACAGTCCTCTGGGTAAGGGCACCGGTGACGATCGCCGTGCGAAGAAGCGCGCCGCCCCCCTCACCGTGGCCGCCGTTGATGCGTACCGTGCTCATGGCACCCTTACACCTTCATGCGGAAGATGAAGTACTCAAGTAACTTCACACCGTACGCCATCACCATGATCATGATCGCGCCAAGGACGATCTCGTGGAAGGGTATCCCTCGTTCCAACATACTCGCCGCGCCTCGATTGAAGGTCGCGTCGTTGACGGCCCCTTCGGCAACGTTCATGATGCGAGCCACACCCGCCGCCATGGGTTCACGCATAAGAACGTAGAAGACGGCAATCCCAGCGATCATTATCGGAAGACCGAGTTTGTACTTATGCTTCTGGTGCTCGTTGTAGATCACGCAGTGCATGCACCGCTCTGCTTTCTGCTTTTCGGTAAGTTTGTTGTTCCTGGGGATGAACTGGGCCGCCGCAACGATGTCCTTTGGGATCACCGTGCCTTTCATCGCGTTGTTGATCACGGACTCTTCGCACATACATCCGGTTCGTTCCTTCCAGCAGGTGCGTTTTGCGTGATAGATTGGGCACCGTTCACGCACGAACTTCCGGCAGTACGGCAGTTGCCAGCACTTGCCCATAAACACATTTTTGATTTCGCGTTCTTCTTTGAGTCCCTGACCAAGTTTGAGTTGATCGGCTTTCGCCCCTTGCTTGATCCCAACTCGAGCCCTTGAAATCAACTCGTACGCTAACAAAAAGATTCCGAGAGCCATAAGGGGCAAGCCCGGCTTCTGGATCGCGCCGAGAACCATTCCGGATGTCTCCGCGCTAATGGTATTGCCCATCGAGCCCATGTAGGAAGGCGCAAATGCCATCGCGGCACCAAGGAGAAGCGCAATCGGACCGGCCGTCTCCTCTTCGTAGAGGATGTACGCCCCGCCGATGCTGAGCACGATCGCCCCAAGGAAAGCGATACGACCCCACAAATCCACATTGCGGAGAATCTGCTCTTCAGTCCCTTGGGAACCACTGAAGAACGACATCAAAAGGAAAATGAGGCCAATGATGAGGGCAAGTCCGCCACCCGCGACCAGGATTCTGGCGAATCCGTCAAGGAAACTCAGAATGCTGTCGAGAAAACTAGACCCACTTTCCCTTTTCATTCGCTTCTAGTTTAGCGTTTACTCACTCGCTCTAGGTATTGACCGTTTGTCGTATCGACTTTGACGATATCGCCTTCATTGATGTGGAACGGAACGTTCACAACCGCTCCTGTCTCAAGGGTTGCGGGTTTGGTAGCGCTACCGCTTACAGTATTCCCCCGCTCACCGGGGTCGGTTTGAGCCACGGCCAGTTCTGCAAACTGAGGTACCTCGTAGCCAAGCGTTTCCCCGTTCGCAACCAGAGCCATCACCTCGGTCTCTTCTTTCATGAACTGAACGCCGTCACCAATCGCGCTACTCGGAACCGTAACTTGATCAAAGGACTCTACATCCATAAGCGTGAGGTCGGTTCCCGCCTTGTAAAGGAATTGATAGGTGATCTTCTCGATGAAGACGTCTTCGACTTTCTCACCGGCCCGGAAGGTCTTGTCAATCGTGCCACCCGTACGAAGTCGTCGTAACTTGGTGCGCACAAAGGCTCCGCCTTTCCCTGGTTTGACGTGCTGGAACTCAACGATTTGGCATACCTCCCCGTCTACGATAATCGCCATGCCACGCTTGAAATCACTGGTGTCTGCCATACGCTCAGAAGGCAAGGAAAGGCCCTCACCAACCCCTCCATGCTATCACACCGAGGCGATATTGACGTTGGAGAGTCTCAGCGAACGTAACTTGCCGGGTTCACGGGACGACCGTTCACGCGGATTTCAAAGTGGAGGTGCGGGCCAGTAGAGAGTCCCGTGCTCCCCACAGCCGCGATCGTCTGCCCCTGATTTACTCTCTGTCCTGCACGCACCATCAGCCGCGAACAGTGACCGTAGAGCGTGCTATATCCGCCGCCGTGGTCAATGATCACCGTATTGCCGTAACCACGCATGGAACCCGAGGTGACGACGGTACCGGACGCGGCGGCCTTGATCGGAGTGCCCGAACCCGACGCAAAATCCATCCCGGCGTGAAGTCGGGTTGTGCCCAAAATGGGATGTCGACGATTTCCAAAGTTACTGGAGATGCGACCCCCTACGGGCCGGATAAAACGCCCGGAGAACGGAACGGCAACGCCACCGGAGGTCTGGCTGCTGTACAGCGCGGCGAGTTGATTTTCAATGCGACGGCTCTCGGCATCCATTGCGTCGTATTCGCGCTGGAGTTTGTTCTTGTCCTGATTGACTTTGGTTAGAATCTGTCGCTTCTTGGTTCGCGCTTCGGTCAGCCGTTCCCGTTCTTCCTGTTGCCGAGATTTCAATTGGCGAATCTGAGCGACGACGCCGTCCTGCTCGGATTTCATTCCCGCAACTTTCTTCTGCAGGGCGATGACTTCCTGAAACAGTTTGCGGTCGGCCTTCATCACGCGCTCCATCACCCCTTGCCGAGCGGCAAAGTCGCCCATGTCTTCGACGCCGAGATAAACGCTCAAAACGGTTTGATCGCCCATCACATAAAGGTTGCGGAGCCGCAACTGGACAAGTTTCCGTCGCTCGGCGAGTTCGTTGTTGGCTTTGGCGAGTTCGGCGACAAGCTCTTTCTGGCGGGCTTCCTGTCGCGCAAGATCCCGATTGGTTTTGGCCGTAGCCTCTTCCATCTTGTCCAGCCAGTCGTCAACGTATTCGATTTCCCAGCTGTATTTGGCGGCTTCTTGTCGTTTGGCAACGAGTTGCTTGCGGATTGCTTCTCGCTTGCCTTCAACGGACCTTAGGTTGCTTCTTAGATTCGTCGTTCGTGATTGGGCGGTGGTTCCCGCGACCAATGCGAACAAGCAGATGAATGCAATCCCGATCCTCATAAATTTTGCCCCAACGTTGATCCGTGTCCCCGCACGGCGAGCGCAGAACAGATTAGCCCGTAGACTCCCCCGGCTCCAAGGAACCCGAACAGAGCAGGCCAAAACGGAAATGGCTCCGCTACCTGATACGCTCCAAAGCCCTGCAATAGCGCCACGCTCCCGGCAAACGTACCCCAAAAGAAGATGGTTGCTAGGAGCCCTCCAATCAAACCTTGCACCAATCCCTCTATCAAAAGGGGAAGGATGACTGTCGCCCGGGTTGCCCCCACCAGGTGCATGATGCGGTGTTCACGGCGTCGAGCGACTACAGTCATTCTAATGGCGTTATAGATTAGAATTCCGCTTGTAAATAGCATCAATCCGCCAAGTGCGAACCCCGCTACTCGGATGGTGTAGAGGATCTTCAGCAATACGTCCTGCTCTTCTGCCAAATGCTTCACATTATCAGCCCCAATCTCGGGGATGGCTTTTAGCCTAGCGACAACGGATTCGTTCATGGAAAGGTCTTTCGTGCGTACGCGAACGGTGTCCGGTAACGGATTGGGAATGCCCTCAGTGATTTCCGGCATGCGATCGCTCATCTCGCTCCAAGCGTCTTCTTTCTTCACGAGGATCGCTGACTGGAGTTCATCCCATTCAGCGATCTGCTTAGTGAGGTTCTGCGCCTTTTCCCGAGTGACGTTATCCTTGTAAAACGCAGTGATTTCAAACTTGCTCGGCAGTTCATCCGCTTTGGCTTTGATGATAAAGTAGGCCGAACCGAGCCCCCCAAAAAGGAGGAGTGCCATCGCCGCCGTGGTGATGGCCGCAAAAGACATCCATCGGTTTCGGCCAAGGGAGACGAATGCTTCACTGAGCAAAAATTCAATGTAGTCAAGCATTGGATTCGCCTTCCTCCTCCGGAACGTTATGGCGGACGGCCTCCGCGTCTTCCGCGTCTGCATCCTGGCGCACCAACTCTTCAAGTGGGTCTTCACTCATTTCCTGGAGCACCGCTTTGGCGTGCAATTTCTCATCAAACGTGCTGTAGTCGAAGGTTTCGGACTTCGGCCGCCACTCTTCTCCTGCCGGGGTGTCGCCGACTTTGAGACCAAACTCAAGTTCGATCACGCGTTGCCGCATCCGTTGGACCACCGGCATGTCGTGGCTCGCAACCACCACCGTCGTCCCATCCGCGTTGAGTTGCAAAAGTAGATTCATGATCTCCACGCTATGGGTGGGGTCCAAGTTACCGGTCGGCTCGTCGCAGAGAAGCAACGGGGGGCGATTGATGAGCGCTCGCGCGATGGCAACACGTTGCTGTTCGCCACCGCTCAGTTCCTTCGGAAAGGCGTCGGCTCGGTGAATAATGTTCACTTGCTCAAGGATTTCCGGGACGCGGGTTCTTACCTCGCGCCGGGATCGTCCAACGGCCCGCATGGCGTACGCCACGTTTTCCCAAACGCGCTTTGCCGGGAGCAAGCCGTAGTCCTGCGGAACGATTCCCATTTGTCGCCGCAGAAAGGGGATATCGGCGTCCGGTGTGTCGTTGATTGTGCGACCCGACAGTAGTACTTCGCCGCTTGTCTCCCGTACTTCGCGGGTAAGGATCTTGATCAGCGTGGACTTTCCCGAACCTGTTTGGCCGCAAAGAAACACGAATTCGCCTGGCTGAACGGAAAGGGAAACGCCCTTGAGCCCCGCAACGAGCGGACTGTATTGGACTTGGACCGAACGCAACTCAATATGAGCCACGCCGTTTCCGTCGGCGGCTGACGGCATCACTGCCATGGTACCGGGATTGGCGATTGATGGTTTCAAATCCGGTTGAGTCTCTGTCATTGGTCCAACCTAGAGACGTTGAACCTCACACAGGTACCCTCAACTCAATGACCGCCAAGGAGAACTCGTCTCCGCTGA
>JAHBTC010000123.1 GCA_019638835.1 Fimbriimonadaceae bacterium | reverse complement strand
GCACTTGAGAACGTGGTTGTTGGCACACCGGGGGCAAGCGTCAAAGAGGCCAAATCGTTGCTGGAAGCCCTCGGTATTGGCGAAAAGTCACACCGTCAGCCCCATGAGTTGAGTGGCGGCGAAAGGCAACGTGTTTGCGTTGCGAGGGCGCTCCTCGGCGGGCGACGGGCAATCTTCGCTGACGAGCCGACGGCGGCGCTAGATCATAAGAACGGACTTCAAGTGGTGAATCTATTGCAAGAGTTTCGGAAGAACGGGAGCCTTGTGATGGTAACCCACGACCCTTCTATGCTTGCCGGTGCCGATAGGATTGTTCGGATCGAAGATGGGCGCCTTGTCAAAGCGGACGAAGCAACGCAAACGCTGGAATTGGATGGGCCCGTCGGAACCGAGGCATCCTAATTGCGTACTAACAAGTGCGTGTCCGTCCCACGATGATTTGGGTTCAAATCAGTCTGGGGTATGATGCGCACTTGCGCCGAGGTATCGGAGTCCGATAGCCAAGGCCTAAGGTGAAAGGACGTCACTCCATATCGTGGGGTGAATAGGACACGGAACGGGTTTTTTAGAGCGTGGTTCCGCGGGCCTATCGGGCAGACGACAGCTCGCAGCCCTCTCACTGTCATGTTCGTCGGGTTTGGGCCTGGAGGTGTGTTCCAGGTGCGACTTCTCAACTTAGTTGGGGGAACTTGATTGGCTATTACGATTACCATCCTATGCATCTCTGTCCTCTGCGCGGCCGTCGTGCCGATGTCCAACTCGCGCCCGATTTCCTGGTGGAAGCAATTCACCAGACGATTCCGCAAGCCTGAGCCGCAAATCGCGCTCGCAGAACCGCCCGCAATCCCAAACGATGCGGGATGGCAACTGATCCACAGCGACAACGTCCAAACCTTCAATGAGTGGCTGGGCAAAGATCAACTCGGCCTTCCGATGATTGAAAGCGAAGAGCCTTCCTTAGGCTCACACCTCCTCATCGAACTTTTCGATTGCGACCCTGCTTCTCTCGAGAAGGTCAAGAATGTCGGTGAGGCGATGCGCAGTGCCGCCATTGAAAGCAAGGCGACAGTCGTCGCGGACGAGTTCCACGAGTTCGAGCCATGGGGCGTTTCCGGTGCCGTGATCATTCAGGAATCGCACTACACGATTCATACATGGCCGGAGCACAAGTACGCGGCGGTAGATCTCTTCTACTGCGGAGGTTCCATCTACGTGGATAAGGCGATTGACGTGTTGCGTAAGGAGTTCCAACCGGGTCGGATCAAGTTCCTCGTTGTGCGACGTGGGATCGAGAGCGAAGTTCGCGGCTGATTTGTCGAAGTTACGCCCTTCCGGCATTGCCGCCGGGAGGGCGTTTTTCTATCATTCATTCGGACTTGGTGATGTCCAATGGCGATGATCGCCCCGCCTGACGGTTCGCCCATGCGCATCCATCCACTCTAAGAGTGGAATCGCAAACTTCCGCGATGTCTGCACGGCATCTCGAAACTCAGCAGCCGTGAACGATCGAGGTAACGCGATGCGAGCCCGATCAATCACACTTTCTAACCCGGAGGTTGAAAACACGATGTTATCCACGAGCCGCGTCAACTCGCCCGCATTGATCCCCACTTGGATGATCTGATCGACCGCTTGTAAAGGCACGCGTAAGGCTTCAGCCAGTTCAGAAGCGGTAGGCGGCATCGCACCGGATTCGTTGAGAAGGTGGATTACCCGGTCAAGAAACATGCGTTGCTTATCGGAAAGGCGGGGTGCCCGCTTGGGATGGCCGATCATCCCGCCCTGCATCACGATTCGTCCGCTTCGGGCAATAGCCTGAAGAAACTTTTCTAGTGCCTTCTCACGCAGGTGCAATCCCGCACGATTCACGATTCCGGCAACCGGAAACACGCGATTCTCAGGCTTTGCGGCATGGGACTGCTCTAACGATTTCAACAAGCGCAACTGAGCGTTCTTGGCCTGCTCTAGGGTCATCCAATGCCCCGCGAATCCGATAATCTGCTTTGCTTCGCTGAGCCGACTCAGTTCCGGTGAAAGATCCTGCAAGCGGCGGCCAGCGAGTTGCGCGAGTCGATCACCTGAAATGCCATGGGGCGAGTCGGAGATCAACGAAACCAGATCAAGGCTCTCGGATGCGACAACTGGCTTGGCGCTGCGGCGTCGGGGTTCCGCAACCGGAACAAGGACAACTCCACCTCCGATCACTTCTGGAGGACTATATCGCCGGACGATGACGGGCTGGCCGGCGGCGGCGCCGGCCAGTCGCTCCAGTTTGATCTGGGCTAGATCGTTTTGATGATCGTTCAGGAAGAGCGTTCCCATCACTTCATCTGCCCCTACATGTAGTCGTACCCTCTGGCCATGTTGGGGCGTACGCACAAATCGCAACCTCGCATCTAACCGTGTGGTGGAAAATGCAACACCTGGCGCACCAACCAAATCTCCCCGAACGACTGAGTCCGAATCTTGGCCCGAAAGATTGAACGCGACTCTGGCCACCGCAACCACCGACTCGGATTGCGTGAAATGCGACTGAATCTGCCGCACCCGAAGCGGCCGATCCCCTGGCTGAGCCATGGCCATTGAACCCGACTTGACCTCACCCACCATCAGCGTCCCGGTGGCGACCCTGCCCTGCCCCTTCACGATGAAAGATCGGTCTATGGGCAGATACCAACGCGCGGAAGGTTCGACTTTTGACTTCATCAAAGCCCCAAGCGACTCTTTGAGATTGTCCAGTCCTTCTCCGGTAACGGCAGAGGTCTCGACGATCTCAGCCTCGCGAAAGCGAGTTGAACTGAGGGTTTCGCGAACGGATAGAGCGGCGAGAGCGCGCGTTTCCACGTCGGCTAAATCGCAAAAGGTGAGCGCAACCACCAGAGACCGGACCGGCAGCAAATCGAGGATTTGGAGATGTTCGTGAGTCTGCGCGGAAACTCCGCTTGTCGCCGAAACACAGAGTAACGCCACTTCCACCCCCAGCGCGCCAACGATCATGTTGCCAATGAAACGCTCATGGCCCGGAACATCTACTACGGACACCACTCGACCGTCAGGGAGGGTGAGCGATGCGAACCCGAGATCAATCGTGAGTCCGCGCGCTTTCTCTTCTGGCAGACGATCCGTATCGGTGTCAGTCAAAGCGCGGATCAGCGAAGTTTTGCCATGATCGACGTGGCCCGCGGTGCCAATCAACCCCATAGCCTAACCTGTAGTCAGCGATTTGAACTCATGCATGGCGATCTCGCCATCGCGTGTTACCCAGAGATCGAAGTCGCCTCCGGCACATGCTGCGCCGAAATTGCCTAGCCGATCAATGGCAAGCACGACAATCGGCTTTCCGTCACAGCCGGGCTGACGGCGTAGCATAAACCGAATGACGCTCTCGCATGCCTCCTGCGCTGACGCACCGCCCCTCATCGCTTCCACTACCCGAAGCGATGCCCCAGCCTTCCAGAGTTCTTCACCCCAGCCCGTTGCGCCCGCGCATCCTGCTTCGTTGTCCGCGTAAATCCCTGCTCCGACGATCGGGGAGTCACCAACGCGTCCCGGAACTTTGTACGGCATTCCGCTTGTGCTACTTGCCGCAACTACCTCGGGGCCCGGCTGCCATCCAAGCATCGTCACCGTGTCGGGGCCGCCGTCGGCGACGCTATGAACATAGCGCGAGGCTGCTTCAGGGGACTTCAAGAATTCTTTGTAGTGCTCTGCCACCGTTGCGGTCACGAGGTTCTGCGGCACGAACCCGTTTTCAATCGCAAACCGACGCGCTTGATCTCCGGCAAGCATCACGTGTTTGGTCTTCTCCATCACAAGCCGTGCGACAGAAATGATGGGCAAGATCCCTCTCACCGCGCACACGGCCCCACAAGAAAGGTCGCTCCCCCGCATCACGGAAGCGTCCAACTCGATTTCACCGTCGGTGTTGGGGAGTGAACCTCGGCCAATCGCTATCATTTCTGGGTGATCTTCGGCCGCTGCCAAACCAGCTTCAAGTGAATCCAGCAACGATCCGCCTTGATCGATCTTGGCCTGAGCGGCGCGTATCGCGACCTCACCGGGTCGTCGCCAAGTACTGATGATCGTCGCCATGTCTATTCCCGTCTCCGTGGAGGCCGTGGGGCAAACTCCGCCGGATTCGCCTCCGGAGTCAGTTTGGCAAGAAACCCATGGACCAGTTTGTTTGCGTGGGACTCGAAGTGCGCACTGCCGTCAATGTCACCCTGCCAGATGTTTTCGATGACCCAGTCCGGGATCGGGAGAAACACGACTCGTTCCGGGGTATCCACTTCGATTGTCACCACTGACGGACTTTCTTTCCCAAACAAGAATTCTAAGGTCACGGAGTACGGCTGAATCTGGTGGGTACCGATTCGGACTTCACCGAGTCGCTTCGCTTCTTCGAGCGCATTGGCATCAAAACGCCCCACGGAGGGCGGCTGATTCGACCGTAGATCCTCCAGGATTTTTCGCTTCGTCCGGGCTACAAACTCCGAGATCGTCATGCCATCAGGATAGCCGCGCCCGTATTCTTGCGGGTTTCCGTTTGACCCCGGCAACTTTGCGGGCTAGGTTCATTTTGGGCTTGCCAACCTAAATGAGTGGACGATTGTCAGGATGACATCGGTGGAAACACCTCGTCCGGAACATCAAGGAAGAATCAACATGTCGTTCCGCATTAACACGAACGTCGCCGCGCTCAATGCGCTGCGAAACTTGTCCTCGACGGGCATGGAGTCCGCCAAGTCCACGCAACGCCTCTCGACCGGTCTTCGAATCAACAACGGTTCCGATGATCCGGCGGGTCTTATCGCGAGCGAGTCTTTCCGGGCTCAAATCGGCGGTATTGATTCGGCAGTTCGTAACAACCAAGATGCTCTGAACTTCGCCAAGACCGCCGACGGCGCGATGGACGAAATCGGACGCCTTCTCCGGGATGCTCGCGCTCTCGCCGTCGCAAATGGTAACAGCACCGTTGACGCCGACCAGAAGCAAGCAAACCAGACTCAGCTCAACAACATCCTCCAATCCATCGACCGGATTGCGAGCACGACTCAATTCGGCAAGAAGAAGTTGCTCGACGGTAGCGCTGGTGTCCAAGCCAACGTAAACACTGTCACCAACTTTAGCAAGGTGTCGGTTTCCGGAACGATGGGCGGTGGTGCCCTTAACGCGAACGGAACTCTCGGAGTGAACGTCACAACGGCCGCAACTCGCGGTGCCGTGACTGGCACGGCAGCCTACACGGCAGCCACCTCGCTCGTCGGCGCCGGTTCATTCACGTTGAATGGCCAAGTCTTCACGACCACAGCCACCACGACCCGTGACGAACTGCTCGGCATGATCAATGCTCAGTCCGACAGCACGGGTGTGACGGCAGCGATGAGC
Source organism: Fimbriimonadaceae bacterium (assembly GCA_019638835.1). Taxonomy (GTDB): domain Bacteria; phylum Armatimonadota; class Fimbriimonadia; order Fimbriimonadales; family Fimbriimonadaceae; genus JAHBTC01. The sequence goes on along the minus strand of JAHBTC010000123.1, from coordinate 1,778 downwards.
GGTAACAACGTAGTTCTGACGCAGTTGAACTACGGTTCCGACAAGTCGGTTCAGTTGACGACTTCTGCCGGCGTGATCAACTCGGCGGCTGGTTCGGCCAGTTCCTCGGGTGTCGATGCGGTTGCAACCGTCACTTATACGGCGGCTTCCGGCACGACGACCGCTGCCTTCTCCAACGGTAAGGGCCTCAACCTTCGCGATGCCAGCGGCAACAGCATCTCGCTGACGTCCGCCGGTAACGCCGTGGCGAACAACGCCGCAGCGATCCAGATCTATAGCCAGTCGGCTCAGTTCCAGATCGGTGCAAACGGTGGTCAGACCGCTAATCTGAGCCTCAACAACATGAGCAGCAGCTCACTGAGTCTCAGCAGCGTTGATATCACCGGCACCAGCGTGACCGCGGCTCTCGATTCGATCGACGCGGCCATCAGCACGGTGAGCAACACTCGAGCCACGGTTGGTTCGTTCATGCGCAACACCCTGGAATCGAACATTCGATCCCTCGGCGTCGCCAAGGAGAACCTCGCCGCCACCGAGTCCAGCATCCGAGAAGTGGACGTCGCCGAAGAGATGACGAACTACACGCGGTTGCAGATCCTCCAACAGACGGGTCTCTCGATGTTGGCGCAAGCCAACTCGGCTCCGCAGTCGATCCTTTCGCTCCTGCGATAAGGTCCGACACGACCAAAGAGCCCCCCGGACGAACGTCCGGGGGGCTCTTCTATTTTGTCAAGCTAGCTGATCAATGCAACTCAACGTCGAACCTGGTGGAGGCGCGGAGAATTGAACTCCGTTCCAAAACCGTCGGCCTAAAGGTGTCCACGAGCGTCTCCCTCGATTAAGATTCGGTGGATCGCGACCGCGAGGGCACGGCTATGAAACACCTAGCCTGATTGGTTTTAGTCGTTTCGCACCCCAGACGGAGGCGCTAGCGACGATCCCACTTTTGTAAGACCAGACACGGATGCGGTGGGAGCCCACCCGGCTGACCCGCTGAACCTAATTAGGCAGCGTAGGCGAAGTTATCGTTCGCGTTTACTTTTTTGCCGCTTTTGTACGAGGCCAACGGCGTCCTCGGCTCGCAACCTAAAGTCGATCCGGCTCTGTCGAAACCGATCGCCCCCAGTAACACATATTATGACGATTCTCGCGCAGATTTCTATCCCACGATCGTGTGCTGGACCCATGGGCCGTGGTTCACCCGATCTGTCTCGTCACGCGCATCCAGCATGATTGCGGGTACACCACGAATCCTTGGTTACCCGAGTTTATGAGACGGTGATTGACGCACCGGTGCAGGCGGTGGCTGAATTTCATCAGTCGGTAGAAGCACTCAAAGAACTTACTCCCCCTGGAGCGAGAGTTGAGATCATCTCGGAAGAGGTGGAAGTCCGGGAAGGAGCGCTCCACGTACTGCGGATCCACCAAGGCCCGTTTACGTTTCTTTGGAAGGCAAGGATCTCCGATGTTTCTGATCGAGGATTCATGGATGTTGCCGAGAAAAGTCCGTTCAAGTTCTGGCGGCACCGCCATGAATGGTTTGATCATGACGGAAAGACCGTGCTGCGAGACACGGTTACGTACGAGGCTCCCGGCGGGATGTTTGTTGAGAAACTGATCGTCAACCGATTGGTGGATCAAATGTTCGCCCATCGACACGCCGTAACCAAGGCTGGACTGGAACGACCGACGCTACCGGTTGAACAACAGGCCGTCCAACCCCACGACGAGGCCCTTTAGGCTTCCGACACCCCGACAGGCCAGTTGAATCCCTGCGC
>JAHBTC010000122.1 GCA_019638835.1 Fimbriimonadaceae bacterium | reverse complement strand
CCAAGGAAAAGCGGCCAAAACCCCAGTCCACTTCTAAGAACGGGTTTCCATTGACAAGTCCGTAGATCATCCAGGCTCCGGCGAACGTAAAACTTGCCGCCATGCTCAATGTGATGCTTCGAGAGTCCCAACGCCGTTGGCTGAAGTAAGCGATGAGTGTGGGAAGCAACACAGCCCCAATCACCAAGCCTGCCCACGTGTACCAAATCGCCACTACGCTATTGAGGGTCAGTGCGACCGCAAGCGCGACAATCATCGCAATCCCGATGCCCCATCGAGAAGCCGCAACTTCACTCTGTCCCGGCCGAATCTGGGCTAGGATCTCCCGACCGATGGAGGCACCGCTGATGAGAGCGTATCCCACTGCCGCCGAGAGGATGGTGCCAGCCATACCCACAAGGAATATTGCCTTGGCCCCGGGCGGAAGAACCGACTCGGCAAGAGCAGGGTAGATGAGCAAAGGGTTCGCCGGGGCATCGCCAACCAGAGTCATGCCGTAAATCGCGGTTGAGATCGAGAGCAAGTCAAACAGCACCCAGCAAGCAACGGCCCACAAAACACCCTTCCGTCCGATATGCGGGTTTGAAGAGGCCGCTACGCGTTGGTGGAACCCTGGATCCGCAAGAGTCCAAGCTCCAAGGATGAAGAAACTTACGATCGCGGGCCAGCCTTGTCCTCCCGTTAGGGTTTGTAACTCGCCGGGATAGCCATGGGCTGTCAAGTCTTGAATTGCACCCGTGAGCGGAACTTGGTTCCAGCAGAAAACCAAGACCACCGCAAAGCCAACGTACATCATCAAGAAGGAGAACATCGAAACTCTGACATCGGCTAGCAGACCGCCACGAAAAATGAAAGCGGCACCGATACCTGTGCCAACAAGGACCGAGACAACAGTGCTCCAACCCGTGACGGCTTGAACCAAAGTTCCGAGCATCAGCACATGTGCTGCCGGGATAGCGAGAAGGAAGAGTAGCGACGCCGCAAGCGTGCCACTACTATCGCCCACATTGACTCGGATTCGCTCCGGAATGCTGATCTGGTTGGCTTCTCTTACACGCGGCGCAAGCCATAACGCGTAGCCAATGCCAAACACATAGTACGGTACGCCGATCAGCAACCATGCCCCCACACCGTAGTACGAAACGGATTCGCCAACCCCTAAGATGCCGCCGTACCAAGTGGCAACCAAAGTCGCGACAAAAGCGGGCAAAGAGAGCGCGCGTCCGGCAGCGAGATACTCCAGCGGCTCCTTACCAGATCGGACCGACAATCCCAATGCAAGAACGAGGGCGACAAAGACGCCGATGACAGCCCAATCAAGGTGAGCAAGAGTTATGACCAAGGCGGCTCCGTGCTCGGGTCGCGCCGAACGAGCAGGAGGGCGAGGCCTTCGGCGAGCGACGCGGATACTTCACCCTCCGAAACATTGCTGAGGCTGATCTTCTCCGCCATCGCCAGCGAGGCTCGGTGGAGCGGCCACTTAACCCCCACGAACTCTACTCCGTGGCAGGCTACAAGAGGCATAAGTGACACTTTTTGGCCCTCACCCACCGGACGTGACCAAGGGCGGTCAGGCGAAACGATCCAGCCGTCAAATCGGCGGTACCGGAGCACAACAGAGAGGGGGGAGCGAGCCACCGAATGAAGGTTTGCCAATGTGTGCATCGGGTTGTCTCCCTCAATTCCAGCGAGGACCGCGTTTCTGTGGCCGTCGGATGCGATGGAGTCAAAAAGCTTGTCCGTATCACTGGTCTCTTGGTCGGTGCTCTTCCGGATTTCCAGACCACTCGGCCAGCGGTCCCGATTTCCTGAATCTCCGTCTCCTACGACGATCGGGCGATGCCCTAAGGCGATCAGGCGGTCCGTTGCTCCGTCAGCCGCGTAAAGGTTCGTGGCGGAATTCGCCCACTTTTCGAGAGTTGAAAGGGGGAGATCGCCTCCGTTGAGAACTCCCAACACTCGTTCCTTCACGTCTCATTGTGCCACGGATTCTTTGAGACGACCCAAACAATGGATACTCCTGATTATTGCGTAATCCAGTGCAAAAATCATGATGACCTGCCTTCGTTTTAGATTCAATCGAACGAAAGTCTGTCTACTACTCACGATGAGCAAACGCCGGAAAATCCATGGGTAACATCCCCTTCCCTTCGGCAATTGTGCCGGACCACTTACCGACCATGTCTGACCAGTACAGCTTTGAAGACCAGGGCGATGTTGTTGCCCTCCGAACCGCTTGGGAGCGGGTGCTGGAAGATTTGAAGGGTGTCTATACCGAGACGTCGTTGTCGCGCTTTTTGCGTCCCCTCAAACCCATTGCGTTTGAAAATGGGAATGCAGTCCTGCTCGCCCAAGGGCAGTTCATCCAAACGTGGGTGCAAGAAAAGTATCTCCCGGACCTCGAAGATCGACTCACGGAAGTCATCGGCGACGTAGTGCACCTGACCGTCACAAGCGAAGTCCGGCGGCAACCCACGCCCGTTACGCCCCCAGAGGCAGTTGTTCGAGTGCCTGTGCACGTCGACGCGGCAAAGTACGAGCCCGACGAGCGGTACCGGTTTGACAATTTCGTTGTCGGGCCCTCGAATCAACTCGCATTCGCAGGTGCAAAGGCAGTTGCGAGCGAACCCGGCGAGAAGTACAACCCGTTGTTTGTCTTTGGGCCAAGCGGCGTGGGAAAGACGCACTTACTTCACGCGATTGCCAATGAAGCGATGCTTCGGCATCCGAACTTGGGTGTTCACTACATCACCGCTCAGTCCTTTTTGGAGCAGTTTGTTCACGCCATTCAAAACGGAAAGATGGATCAGTTCCGTCGTTCTCACCGTACGGTTGGAATGTGGTTGCTCGACGATGTCCAACTCATCATGGGGCGCGACCGGACTCAAGAGGAGGTGTTCCACACCTTCAACTACCTCCATGGCCTGAAGAAGCAGATCGTGATGTGCAGTGATCGCCCGCCCCGCGAGTTGATGCAATTCACGGATCGGTTGCGCACTCGGCTGGAGGCGGGTCTCATCGCGGACGTCAAGCCGCCGGATACCGAAACCCGGACCGCGATCCTCCTGCGGAAAGCCGAAGAGAAGGGAATACCTCTTGAACCAGACTTGGCATTGCAGTTATCCGCTCATCTTGCGGGTAGCGTTCGACGTCTCGAAGGTGCGTTGAACACGGCATGGGCGCAAGCATCCGTGTTGGGATGCGACATCAATAGCCAGATTGTTGACCATGTGGTTGAAGCCCTCAAATCTTCGTATACCGGCCCGGCGAGACTTGATACGGTTTTGAAGATCGTCGGCGAGCACTACCAAGTCGCTCCGGACCTTATTCTTGGGGAGAGCCGTAAGGCGCACATCGCTCAAGCGCGGCACGTGGCCATCTACATCATGAAGACGCTTGCGAATGGTTCGTGGAAGCATTTAGGGGCGCAGTTCGGTGGGCGAGACCACACGTCGGTCATGCACGGATTCCGGAAAGTTTCGAGTCTGATGGACGCGGATCGAGAGTTGAATGCGACAGTAAACATGCTCATGCAGAAAGCCGGGCACATGGAGTAACGATGCGTCTCGCGCATCTCACATGGACCGACATCGCCGCTTTATCAACCGACACGCCAGTGTTGATCCCGACGGGTGCGGTTGAACAGCATGGGGCGCACATGCCCCTCGCAACCGATACGATCCTTGTGACTGCCGTGGCCGAGGCTGTCGAAGCGAGACTGACGGATCGGGTCATATTGACCCCAACTGTTTGGTTAGGTGCCAGTCTGCATCATCTGCCATTTCCTGGAACGCTCTCCGCTTCGTTTGACGCGTACCATCTTGCCTTGAACAATATCATTGTGAGCCTTGCGGATCACGGTTTTCATCGGTTCATGGTGGTGAACGGTCATGGCGGCAATGCCGACTCGAATCGCATCGTATTGCGAGAGTTGAAGCATCAAAGGCCAGAACTAACGCTGGCTTATCAGGGCTACTATGACCTGTGGCCCGCAGAACTCTGTGCCGAAGTGATGGAAGGACCAGATCGGCAGATCCAACATGCTTGCGAGGCGGAGACTTCGCTCATGCTCCACGTTCAACCCGATCTTGTCAAGATGGATCGGGCGAGAGATGACGGACTTCGCCCGGAAAGCGGATTCGCGGGAGGCATCTGGGCCTTCAATGAGATCACCGAGGCGGGTTCTCTGGGTTACGCGACTTTGGCAACAGCGGAGAAGGGTAAGCGACTGTTCGAGGCGGCTGTTGAAGGTGTGACGCAATGGGTGGAATCCTGCGCGAACGGAGTGACTCTCAAGGGAATCGTTGGCTCTGGTACGATTTAGATCGTGAACCGGGCACTTCCGTTGATCGCCGTACTGGCACTTTCGTCTTTGGCTTTGGCGCAGCAGCCGAACGTCGGCGCCCGCGTCGGGGTCTTTTTCCCGACCAGCAGCACCATCAAGAACGCCTTGGGTGACACATGGCTTTCGTATGGTTTTAACTTCGGCACTATCGAGGATGTTCAGGGCCGAAAGATGGGAGGTGATACGTTCTTCGTCACCCGCAATGCGCGCGGCAACCGACTATTCCTTGGCACACTGAGCTACGGCATGACCGTTCCGCTTGGTCAATACAACCGCACTACCCAGCTTCGCCCGTTCTTCGCGGTTCGCGGCGGAATATCGTACGCCGACTATCGAATCGGTGCGGTGGGTGGTAGCAACATTATCTTCAATGCGAACGCGGAGTTGGGAGTCAATCTCACCGAGAATTTCCAAGTCTCACTTCGCTATGACCTGAATACGCGGACTCGCGGATTCGACCTCAGCGGTGGCAGCATTACGGCTCGCTACAATCTGCTGAGCTTCTAAGCCCACTGAATGACGCGCGCTTCTCACCACCACGAACCGGAAAAGGAGCGCGCATTTCTCGTTTTCGTCAACACGGACGAAGCCGACGACGCCCCCATGGAGTTGGAGTTGGAGGGCCTTGTTGAGGCCGCTGAAGGCTCCGTCGTAGGGATGACCCGACAGAGAGTCGATCGGCCGTTCAAGGCTACGTATCTTGGCTCTGGCAAAGTGAATGAGGTCGCGGCGGCGGCCAAAGAAACCGATGCAGAAATCGTCGTCGTCGATACCGAACTTTCCGGTATTCAGATTCGCAATCTCGAGGAGATCATTGAAAAGCGGGTCGTGGACCGGACGGCGCTGATTCTGGACATCTTCGCCCGCCGCGCGCGGACAAGGGAAGGCCAACTCCAGGTCGAATACGCCCAACTAAACTACCGCTTGCCACGCTTGATGAGCGTCTACACCAAGTTTGAGAGGCAACGCGGTGGCATCGGTATGCGCGGCCCTGGCGAAACCAAATTGGAAGCTGACCGCCGAATGATCAAGGATCGGATCAGTCATCTCAAGAAGGAGATAGATGGAGTAAAGCGTCATCGCTCAGTGCAAAGAGAGGCGAGGCTCCACCAGCCGCATGCGAATGTTTCATTGGTTGGGTACACCTCTGCGGGCAAATCCACGCTGATGAACGCCCTTTGTCAAACTGATCTTCTTGCCGACGCTATGCCGTTCGCGACCCTTGACCCGACAACCAGAAAGGTTGAATTGGAAGAAGGCTTTGCCTTCTTCTTGACGGATACCGTTGGATTCATCCGCGCATTGCCCACTTCTTTGGTTGCCGCCTTCCGCGCCACGCTAGAAGAAGTGTCCTCGGCCGATCTCCTCCTTCATGTGATTGACGTTTCAGCCGACGACTGGGAGATGCAACGAGACGCGGTCTTGGCGACGGTTGAAGAGCTTGGAGCAGGTGAGGTGCCGATGCTCACCGTGTTCAACAAAGTCGATGCGGTCGAGGACGAGCGAGACGTGGAAGAGATCCTGAAGGAGTTTCCCAACTCGGTCGCCGTCAGCGCCTTGAAAGGAGATGGCCTCGCGGAACTCTTGCAGCAGGTTGTTTCACAATTGCGCGACCGGTGGATCCACGTGAATGTTACTCTTCCTTATTCACACAACCATTTGGTGGACGAGTGTTATCGGCGAGGCCGAGTAGCGTCTGTGGACTACCGCGAGGACGGAGTTCACATTGATGCCGATGTGGACCATGCATTGGGGGCGCAACTCAATGCACTGGCCAACGCCTAACAAGGTTGGGGGGAGATGACGCGAGGCGAGTGGGTCACGCGGGCCGATAACGCGCTGTCATCCCACGGAGTCAGTTCGCCTCGGCTTGAAGCCCAAATTTTGCTCTCCACCGCGATTGATGAAAGCCGCAGTCGACTCCTCGCCTCGTTACCCGCGCCCCTCAATGATCTAACGCGGCGAGCCGCCGATTCGTTACTTGCCCGAAGACTGAACAATGAGCCGCTCGCGTATATCCTCGGCAAGCGCGAATTTTACGGGCGTGAATTTCAGGTCGGACCCGGAGTTCTGATTCCTCGAATCGAAACGGAGACATTAATCGATGCCGCCTTGCAGCTACGATGGGAATCGGTTCTCGATGTGGGGACCGGTAGTGGTTGTATCGCGATCACCCTAGCATGCGAGCGGCCGGACTCTCGAGTGGTTGCCGTGGACATTGAACAACAAGCGATTGACGTTGCCCGAGAAAACGGAAAGTTGGCCAGGAGAGTGGTGTTTCTCCTCTCCGATCTGTTTGAAGGGGTCAAAGGCGATTCCTTCGATCTCATTGTTTCAAACCCCCCTTACATCGGTGAAGATGAGCCGATACCTAAGGAAGTTCGAGAGTTCGAACCTTCTGCGGCATTGTTTGCGGACGACGGAGGGCTCGCCATGTACCGAAGAATTGCGGTTGAGGCTCCCGCATATCTCTCTGGAAGTGGACACCTCATACTCGAAATTGGCGATAGCCGAGAGCAAGATGTGCGAGAAATCTTCGCCCGACATCGATGGAACGAAGTTGAAGTCCGACCTGATTTAGATGGAAGACCCCGAGCCCTCGTCCTGAAACGTTGAGGCTCAAATCGCCATAATTAAGGCTATATGCAAGTTGTTGTCCCGGAGGATTTCAAGTTTCTGTACCAACAGAACGACGAGCGTCCGGTTGTCAAGATTCCGAATGAGGTGCTTCGCAAGAAGTGCACTCCTGTTACGCGAGTCAACAATCGAGTGCGCTTGATTTCCGATGCGATGGTCAAGGCGATGAGGACCGCTCACGGGATCGGATTGGCCGCGCCCCAACTTGGATTCA
>JAHBTC010000121.1 GCA_019638835.1 Fimbriimonadaceae bacterium | reverse complement strand
GATTTGCACGTTCACTTCGGGGTGCTCCAGTTTATCAATCAGACCGCGAACCGCTTCAACACTTCCCTGCACGTCAGCCCGAACAATGATGTTGAGGTCTTTGACGTCTTTGGTGTCCCCGATGCGGCGAATGTCGCGCAGGGAGATGCGTCGTTTTGGTCCCGAAATGTCTTGAAGACGCTTCTCTTCCTGTCGTTGTTGAGCAATCTCGCGGCCCTCACGTTCATCGGCGGCGCGCACGACTTTGTCACCGGCACCCGGAACTTCATCAAGCCCCAGAATCTCCACCGGCATAGAAGGGCCCGCTTCTTTGATGCGCTCACCCCGGTAGTCGGTCATCGCCTTGATCTTGCCGAAGGTGTTTCCGCAAATCACAACGTCGCCAATCTGCAACGTTCCGGACTTGACGAGGACGGTTGCCACCGGGCCCCGGCCCTTTTCGAGTTTGGCCTCGATGACTACACCTTCAAAATCGCCCTTCGGGTCCGCCTTCAGATCCATAATGTCGGCCTGAAGCACGATCATCTCAAGGAGTTCGGGAACTCCTTCTCCGGTGATCGCGGACACCTTGCGCACGATGATGTCCCCGCCGTACTCTTCGGCAATGAGTTCGTGCTCGGTCAACTGGGTCAAGACGCGATCTGGGTTAGCATCGGCCTTATCAATTTTGTTTACGGCCACGATGATCGGCACACCCGCACTCTTGACGTGGCTGATGGCTTCGATCGTTTGCGGCATGATCCCGTCGTCGGCGGCGACAACAAGAATCGCAATGTCGGTGACTTGGGCGCCTCGCGCACGCATCTGCGTGAATGCCGCGTGACCTGGAGTATCGAGGAACGTAATCGTTCCGTCGGGCTGCTCCACTTGGTAGGCGCCGATGTGCTGCGTGATGCCACCAAATTCTTTGTCCGCCACCTTCGACTTGCGAATGTAATCGAGGAGACTGGTCTTTCCGTGATCAACGTGGCCCAGAATCGTAACCACTGGCGGTCGCTTTGCCGCACCCGAGGTGGGCACGGCCTTCTTCGGGGCGGCAACCTTCTTGGGCGCGGCAGCGTCTCGCCACTTGATTTCGAAGTCGAATCCCTTGGCGATCTGCTCGGCAACCGCATTATCCAACTTCGTGGTCAACGTCATCGGCTTCTTCAGCGTGACCATGCAGAACTTCAGAATGTCTTTGTCTGGCTTGGACATTGCTGAGGCCAAGTCTCGGAGTGTGATTCCGGGCTCCAAAACTAAGGATGGGTCTCCGGAATGCTGACTGACCTCCTCGTCAACGAGGGACAAGGTTTCTTCGTCTGATTCAAACGCACCGCCGCTCACGGCAATTCCGAGATCGGAAAGAACCGTCAAGACAACGCCTTCTGAGACTCCGTGTTTTTTGGCGTAATCCGCGACGACAACCTGCATTCCTTCTTGTTTTACCTCTGCTTGACTCATGCTACTTGGAGCGCCGCCACCTGGTCATCGGAGACCGGTCGGCGCAATGAGCGGGTGAGGATTACTCGTTGCAGCACCCGCGACTTGCACTTCGGGGAAGAACAGTGATAGACGCTCCGGCCCCGACCCGGTTCGTCCTTAGCCAACTCATGTGAATCTATCGCCGACCGAATCCGAGTCAGTTGCCCTTGCGGAAATCGCTTGCGGCATCCGGCACACATTCGTATCGGCGACTGATTCAGGAAGCCGTCTCCTCGCGAGGCTCGCCTTTAGCCTCGGCGGCGGCTTGCTCTTCGCTTCGAATATCAATCTTCCAGTCGGTCAATCGCGCGGCAAGTCGAACGTTCTGTCCGCCACGGCCGATAGCGAGAGATAGCTGGGTATCCGGAACCACAACGTATGCGCTCCGCTCTTCCTCGTTCAACCTGATCAGGTTGACCTTAGCCGGGCTTAGGGCGTTGATGATGAACGTAGTAGGATCCTCGCTGAAAGGAACAACGTCAATCTTTTCAGGCCGAAGTTCTTCCATCATCGCTTGCACGCGAACACCTCTTGGACCTACGCAGGCCCCCACGGCATCTACCCTCTCGTCATGACTCTGGACGGCAATCTTGCTTCGTTGTCCCGGCTCACGGGCGACTCCCATCACCTCAACGATCCCTTCGGCAATCTCGGGTACTTCCATCTCAAGAAGCTTCCGAAGAAGGTTCGGATGGCTGCGACTCACAATGACCCGGAAACCGCGATAACCGTCGTCAATCTTGAGCACGAACAGTTTCATCCGTTCGTTCTGGCGATAGTCATCAGTGCCCACCTGCTCTCTCTTCGGCAGTTCGACTTCCGTTCGCCCGACTTGGAGAACGACCGTTCCTTCTTCTCTACGAACTACTTGCCCGGTGACGAGTTCGCTAACCTTCTCTTCAAACTCTTCCAAGACTTTGCGCAACTCAACTTCCCGAAGTTTTTGATTCAACACCTGTCGGAAACTTTGAGCGGCAATGCGACCAAACGTATTGGTATCAATTTCGAACGCCATGAAGTCGCCAATCTGCGCTTCCGGGTCATATTTGCGCGCCACGTCAAGTGAAACTTGGGTAGCGGCTTCAAGCAACTCCCCGACAATCTCCTTCTCGACGACGGCCCCGCTTTTCTTCGTTGGGTCTAGCCGCACCGTGACTTCGCTCGTCACACCCTTGAATTTTTGATAAGCAACGGCGAGGGCCAACTCAAGTTCAGTCTTGAGTTCATCCACCGGAATATCGCGCTCTTGGGCGATCTGCCTCAACTCTTGTAAGATGTCCATTGCTTAACCTCCTATTCCTAAGTCAGGGCTACGTCTTCGGTTCCGTCCCTCATTGAGTGATGAGTCAAACGAAAAGGAGGCGGCCCCCAGGCCTGCCCCCTTTGAAAGACGTTGCCCTGATTTGGTATTAGTATAGCCGAGATGACCCCCGCAAACTCAATGAGCCCCAACTACCGGATTGAACTGGAGGGCCTTTCGTTCCGGGCTCCGTGGGGGGTCTCAGATCAAGAAAAGTGCGACGGATGCGCGATTGAAATCTCGCTGGTCTTGTCGGTCAACGGCGACGCTCCGGAAAGTGATCGACTCGCGGACACGGTTGATTACTCTCGAATTGCGGGATTGGTTGATGAGTTGGCTCGTACCGGCGGAAACCTCATTGAGTTTCTTGCCAATCAGATCGCTGATCGATGCCTCACTGAGTTTGCCAAGGTCTCTTGGGTGGAAGTTAGTGTTCGGAAGGTTCCCGCACCCATGCCCACCACCCATCGGTCGGTGGGAGTGAAGATTCTCAAAACCAGACCCGGTGACCCGGACGCAAACGAGTGACAACCGTAGAATAGGGTTGTGGAGCGGATTCTACTTGCGGCGCCGCGCGGTTTTTGCGCCGGAGTTGCGTACGCCATTGAAGTGGTTGAACTTGCGCTTCGCATTCACGGTGCCCCTTTGTACGTTCGCCACGCGATCGTTCACAACGAATACGTCGTTAGAAAGTTTGAATCGCAGGGTGTTATCTTTGTGGAGGATGTCAATGAGATCCCCGAGGGGAGCGTTGTTGTGTTCTCCGCCCACGGCGTTTCGCCTGCCGTGCGGGAGGAGGCAACCTCCAGAAACTTGGTCGTAATTGATGCCACGTGCCCCCTCGTTACAAAAGTGCACAACTCGGCGAAACGGTTTGCGCGCGACGATTACCTGATGATTTATATCGGTCATCGAGGCCACGTGGAAGCGGATGGAACTATGGGAGAAGCCCCGGATCGAATGATCTTAGTGGAAACCCCAGAAGAGGCAGAAGTGGTCGAATTGCCGCCGCACGAGCGGCTCGCGCTAGTCACGCAGACAACTCTGAGCCTTGACGAAGTTCAGTCCATCGTGTCCGTGCTGGAAAGACGGTTCCCTCACCTGCAACACCCAGTAAAGGAAGACATTTGTTACGCCACTACGAATCGACAAATGGCCGTCCGCGAACTTGCCGAGCAATGCGATGCCGTGATCGTGGTGGGCTCTGCGACCAGCAGCAATAGCAACCGACTTCGCGAAGTAAGCGAAAACTATGGCGCAAAGTCATGCTTGGTGATGACACCCTCCGATATTCCCGAGGGCTTTCTGGATGGGGCCCACACGGTCGGCATCACAAGCGGTGCGAGCACGCCCGAGACTTTGGTAGAGGAGATTGTCGGTGAGTTGCTTCGTGTATCGCCCGCGGCTCGTGTGGAAGTTCTAGAAACGATTCGTGAGGATGTCGAGTTTAAGCCCCCACGTGACCTGATTCAACTCGCTATGGCGAACCAATGACGGTCCGTCCTCTGCTTCAGGCGGACATCCCTCTGGTTGTCACGCTCCAACGTGCGTGTTTCCCACCTCCGTTTCCAGAAGAACTCCTATGGAAACGGGCGCACCTGGAGCGACACTTGGAACTGTTCCCGGCGGGCCAACTCGTTGCCGTAATCGGCGAGAGGGTCGTTGGCAGCGCCACCAACATGTTGATGGGAGAAGAGCAGTGGATGTCCCGAAATGATTGGGAAACGATGACCGGAGGACATATGCTGTCGGCCCATGACCCGGAAGGGACGACCCTTTTCGGGGTGGACATCTCGGTGTCTCCTGAATTCCGCCGCCAGGGTATGGGAAGAAAACTCTACGAAGCGCGCTTTTCGCTAGTACAGAGTCTCAGCCTCAAACGATACGGCACGGCGACTCGCATCCCTGACTTTGCATCCTCTGGTTGCCCGACCATTCCCGCTTACCTGGGTGAAGTGGCTCGCGGAGATCGTACAGACCGCACAGTGACTCCCATCCTTCGCATGGGGTGCATGATTACCGGATTCGTCGAGGAGTTTATGGAGGACAAAGAGTCAGGCAACGGTGCAGCAATCCTCGAATGGAGACCAACTTGAGAGTCTCGCTCGCAAACTACGAACTCCGTCCGCTTCGCGGATTTGACGACTATCGGGCTCACGTTGAAGAACTCGTCTCGTGGATGGACGAGCCGGATCTTGTCGTGTTTCCCGAACTGATGACCCTTGAGTGGCTTTCCTTCTGCCCAGATGAGTTCAAGGGCAATGGAGTCAAGGAGGCGCGATGGATTGCGGAGAACTCTTCCACGCACGTGGAGCTAATGAGGGAGGTTGCGTCAAGGCTCAGTGCCACCGTTGTTGGAGGTTCAACCTTTTTTTCCACAGATGAAGCGACTCGACACTATTGCCCGATTGTTTCGCGGGATGGTTTTGTACGGCACCAACCAAAGGTAAAGCGAACGCAATTTGAGATTGAAGACTGGGATATACAGAAATCTGACGGATTTGATTGTGAACCTCCCCTCGGAGTGCTTGTTTGCTACGACGTGGAGTTCCCTGAAGCCGGAAGAGCCTTTGGAGAGAAGGGAGTTCAAGTCATCGCTGTACCGACCTTCACCGAGACCCCGCACGGCGTTCATCGGGTAAGGACCGGGTGTTTGGCCCGTGCGCTGGAGAATCAAGTCTATGTAGTTGCGGCCTCACTGCTCGGAACACTGGGACGAGAGCCGGTTCCGCAAGCCATTGGGACAAGCGGGGTATTTGCTCCGATGGTGGATCCCTTCCCCGAAAGTGGAATCATCGCCCTTTGCCGAGAAACCGAAACGGTGCTCAACCACACGCTTGATCTGCATGCATTGGAACACTGTCGGCAAACTGGGGATGTGCGCAACTGGGCTGACCGCGACCCTTCGGTTTGGCAATGACGCCGTTGGAAAACAAGATTGGCCCGACAATCGCGAGATTGTCGGGCCAATTGTTTCAGTGATCTTAGAATCGGTATCCGATCGTGATCGCGTAGCCGTTCAACCGATCTTCCACGCTACCGAGGAAGCGGGCTTCTGCGAAGAAAGCCTGATTGTTGTAGCCAAAGTCATAGCCGACACCGAACTGGTAGACGAACTCATTGTTCGTGACAGTTCCGCCGCCGATTTTTGGAGTTCGAACGAATCCGACACCACCGCCGAGGCGATAGAAGAACTTGTCTTGGGTTCCTACCCAGTTCACCATCGCGGCTACATTACTGTAGCTACCGTCGCCGTAGTAGTCAAGCGAGCCGACGAATCGGCCAATGTTGCCATCGGGCATTTGTCGCATGCCGAGTCCGGCAAGTTCGTAGTCCAATCCAATCGTGAACCACTGCTTTCCTTCCACGTTTCGGGGTTCGTTCGCAATCGGGAAGAACTGACCGATCTTGATCGCCAAACCTGACGTACCCGATCCTGTTTGGGCAATAGACGTTGCCGGAGCGATCACCGCAACCAGCGCCAAGCCGAGCATCGCTGCTTTTTTCATCCTTGATATCCTGTTTTGCCTGCTTCAAGTGAGCAGGTTCGCACGGATAATAGCACGTTAGGCACGGGATTTCACTGATTCGGCGACGATTGCAAGGACCAGTTCGGTGGTTTTTATCAAATCAACCCTTGAAACGTACTCGTCGTGAGTATGGATCTCGCTCATGCCCGTGGCAACGACAATGCTCGGCACCCCCTTGGCATTGAACTGGTTTGCGTCGCTCCCCCCAAGCGTCGTCCGAAGAGCGCCATCAAATCCCATTGAGCGGGCGGCACGTTGCGCCACCTGCACGACTTCGGATTGGGGATCAATATCGTATGCGCCGTAGTGGCGGTTATGTTCAACTTTGAGTTCGGCTCCCCAGGCCCGGCAAACCTCTTCGAAGGACTTGATCATCGTGTCCAATACGCGATCGAGTGACTCGACCGTCGTGCTCCTCGCTTCGGCTTTTACGGTGACCGAAGGACAAACGATGTTGACCCCCGTTCCCCCCGCAATGATGCCGAGGTTGCTCGTGGTTTCATCGTCAATTCTTCCAACCTTGAATCGGCTGATTGCATCGGCGGCGACGCAAATGGCGTTGATGCCTTCCTCCGGATGCTTGCCCGCGTGTGCCGGACGACCGATCACCGTGAAGTCAATTTTGTCGTGGAATGCGGTGCGGGTTACGAATGAACCCACCGGCGGTCCCGTATCCAGCACGTAGCCGTAGTCGAGGTTTAGGTCTTCGATCTGAAGGGCACCGGCTCCTTTCAGCCCAATCTCCTCGGCAACGGTTAGAAGCAATACGATGTCGCCGTGAGGCAGGTCTTGTTCTTGAATAACGCGAACGGCCTCAATGATCGGCGCCATACCCGCTTTGTCATCCGCTCCAAGAATGGTGTCGCTTTTGCTTCGGAATACGCCGTCTACTTCCTCGATTTCAAGCCCCGCCGTAGGCTCAACGGTGTCGAAGTGCG
>JAHBTC010000120.1 GCA_019638835.1 Fimbriimonadaceae bacterium | reverse complement strand
ACGTCGTCATCGTCGATACGGCAGGTCGTCTCTCCATCGACGAAGCCTTGATGACAGAGCTTTCCGAAGTTGCGGGCGCGGTCAAACCAAACGAAACATTTCTCGTTCTTGATGCCGCTACTGGACAGGAAGCGGTGAACGTCGCACAAGCTTTCCACGAACGAGTGCCTCTTACCGGAGCGATCTTTACCAAGCTTGATGGAGATACGAGAGGCGGCGCGGTTCTAAGTGTCCGCGAAGCAACCGGTGTGCCGGTCCGATTTGCTGGCATCGGCGAGCAAGTAGACGCCATCGAGCCATTCGATCCCAAACGAATGGCGGAAAGAATTCTCGGGATGGGTGATGTCCTCGGCATCATCGAAAAGGTTGAACAAGCGGTTGATCTGGAAGATATCGCTTCCCTTGAAGAGAAAATGAAGTCAGGCAAACTTGACTTCAATGACTTCCTCAGCCAGATGCGGACTGTTAAGCGTATGGGCCCCCTCAAGAACGTTATGAAGATGATTCCCGGCATGGCGGCTCAGATTGACGACGAAGCGCTTGAACAATTGGATGACCGCCGTTTGGATCACCTTGAGGCCATGATCCTCAGCATGACCCCTAGCGAGCGAAGCAACCCGGATATACTCAACGGCTCACGGCGTCGGCGCATTGCGCGTGGCTCGGGTCGAACTCCGCAAGAGGTCAATCAACTCGTTGAACAACTGTTCACGATGCGGAAATCGATCAAACAGATGGGTCAAATGCAAAGAAAAATGCGGAAGATGCGTCGCCGCTGAGTGGCAACTGGAGAAGTAAAGGTTTACCGTGGTTAAGATTCGTTTGCGCCGCATGGGCAATAAGCATCGGCCGTTCTATCGCATTGTAGTGTCCAAGAGCACGGCAGGTCGCGACGGCAAGTTCATTGAAGTTCTCGGAACTTACAACTCGCTGTCCAAGCCGTCGACCGTTGAAATGAACCAGGAACGGGCCCTCCATTGGCTCATGAACGGTGCGCAACCAACTGAGACGGTTGCTTACCTGTTGCAACGTGAGGGAGTTCTGGAGACATTCTTCGCTGAGCGACCGAAGGCAAAACTCGGGTACGCGTTCCTCTACAAGGCTTCCACAGTCGCTGCCAAGGCCACGGCCCCTACTGCGGTAGCTGAGCCGGCCGCCGCGCCCGCTGCCGAAGAAGTAGTCTCGGAACAGGTTGAGGAAGCGACCGCTGAGCCGGAAGCTGATGCCCCAGCAGCAGAAGATGCCGCTCCGGCAGAAGAGGCAACCGGAGAGGCAACTGAGGAAGTCAAAGAATGAGCGCCGCCCTCGTCGAAACTTTGGTCAAGCTCACTGTCCAAGAGCCGGATGTCGTCGCGGTTAACGAAGTTCAGGATCGAGGCGTAACTGTCTTCAACGTTACGGTTGCTCCTAATGATGTGGGACGCGTGATTGGCAAAGAGGGTCGGGTTATCTCCTGTATCCGCCAGATTGTTTCGGCCGTCGCGAGCAAAGAACGCAAGCGCACGGTCGTAAAGATCGCGACCCAAGACTAAGCGGAGTTCTCTGTTGTCAAAGCCGAACCCCGGCGATCTCGTACCGATTGGCAAGATCGTCGGGGTTCATGGCATTAAGGGGGCGATGAAAGTCGAGCCGTGGACTGACTTCCCCGAGCGTTTTGAGCCAGGAGCGGTCGTACACCTCCGTCAGGTGGCATACGAGGTCATCGCAACTCACTGGCACAAGTCACAAGTCAGGGTGATTCTCGATGGGTTTGAAAAGCCCGAAGATGTTCAGCCACACATCGGGCAAGCACTGTATGCAGACGCGGATGAAGAGTTGGAGTTAGATGAAGACGAATATGAGGTTCGTCACCTCATCGGTATGGCGGTCAGAACCTCGGATGGCGAAGCGCTCGGTTCGCTAGAGCACGTCCTTCCCTCGCCAGCACAAGACCTTCTTTGCGTAGGTGAACTGATGATCCCCATGGCAAAAGAGTTTGTCAAGAAGATTGACTTCGAGAATCGATGCATAACGGTAGAACTCATCCCGGGCATGCGAAACGAGGAGGTGGATGATGTTTCTTGATGAGGCCGTAGTATCGGTTGAAAGTGGGCGCGGAGGCGATGGTTCTGCCAGTTTCCACCGCGAGAAACACGTCCCTCGCGGGGGTCCAAATGGAGCGGATGGCGGGAGAGGCGGGAGTGTGACTCTTGTCGCGAACCGACATACGCGCACCCTTTACGATGTCCGACTCCAACAGGTGTTAAAGGCTGGAGACGCAAGCAACGCATTCCTCAATCGCTCTGGCAAGGATGGCAAAGACATAGAAGTATCGGTTCCCATCGGCACAGTGGTCTTCGATGACGTTGATGGAGAGATGATCGCTGACCTCGCTACGGAAGGTGCGAAGGTCGTGGTTGCGAAAGGTGGGCGTGGCGGTCGCGGGAATCTTCACTTCACCAATAGTGTCAGGCAAGCACCGACTTTCGCCGAGAAAGGTGAACCCGGTGAGAGTGTCCGTATTCGACTCGAACTGAAACTACTCGCCGACGTTGGTTTAATTGGTTTGCCCAACGCAGGTAAGTCCACACTGATCTCGGTGTGCTCGGCCGCGAAGCCGAAGATCGCCGACTATCCGTTCACAACAATTGTGCCGAACCTTGGCGTTGTCAAGATTGATGACGTCACCTTTACAATGGCCGATATGCCTGGGCTCATTGAAGGGGCCAGCGAAGGCCATGGGCTCGGTCACCAATTCTTGCGGCACATTGAGCGAACTAGCGTTCTTGTTCACGTTGTGGAAGTCTTCCCCGTAGACGGAAGTGACCCCTTCGAGAATTATCAGAAAATCGAAGCAGAACTTCTCGCGTATTCGGAAGAGCTTGCGAATCGGCCACGTTGCGTTGCGCTCAGTAAAATTGATCTAAGCATTCCGGAGTTGACCGAGGACATCACCGCTAAGCTTGAAGCAGAGGGACGTATCGTCTTCCCTCTTTCGGCAGTGACGAATCAGCAGATCACTCCCCTTCTCTACTGGATTGCTGAGCGACTCAAAGAGCAACCCGAGATTGAGGAACCAACCATTCTTCGACCTCTAACCGGCAAGCAAACGGAGAGAGGATACGAGGTCGAAATTCAGAACGGCAATTTTGTGATCTCCGGTCGTAGAGTTGAGCGACTCGTCGAAATGACAGACCTCCGTAATACGGAGGCCGTGCGATACTTACATCGCAAGTTGGAACGAATGGGTGTGATGAATGAACTGCGAGAGGCTGGCGTGGACAGCGGAGACACTGTCGTCATTGCAGGATGGATGTTCGAGTTCAAGGACTGGGGATGAGCGAAGAGAAACCAAGGATTGGCATTTTGGGTGGCACTTTTGATCCGCCCCACAACGGGCATTTGCACATCGCCGAACTCGCCAAGAAACATCTGGAGCTATCTGAAGTCATTCTGGTGCCGGCGGCACGCAACCCGCTAAAGCGGAGAGCCGTACAAGCCACTCCCAAACAACGTTTGGAAATGTGCGAACTGGCGATCGAGGGCGAAGAGGGTATCAGTGTGAGCGATATTGAACTCACACGTGGTGCACCCAGTTACGCCATCGAAACCCTGGAAGAGTTTCAGCAGGTTCATCCTGGGCAGTACTGGTTTATTCTCGGTGCGGACTCTATTCGTACACTTCCCGAGTGGCACCAGATAGAGAGGTTCGAGAAGTACGCGCGCTTCGCCGTGTTTCACCGCGACGGAACTCATCTAGAAGATGCCGCCGCATCGCTTTCTCCGGAGATTCGTGGTCTCATTGACGAGGTCGCGGGACCAACAATCAACATTTCGTCGTCTAAAATCAGAGAATCAGTGCAAGCTGGCGCGGGGTATCGCCATTGGGTTCCCGGCTCGGTTGCAGACTACATTGAACGGAGCAATCTCTATCGCTAACAAAACCTTGACCACCGACGAGAAGGCCACCCTTCTCGCGGAATTCGCCGACGATATGAAGGCATTGGACATCGAAACGATTGATGTCGCCAAGAAGACTTCCGCAACGGAACGAGTAATCATTTGCACGGGCACAAGCGACACCCATGTAAGTAGCATTGCGGAACGAGTCTCTGATCGCTTGCGTGAGGACCACGGCGTCAAGCCACTACGGCAAAAGACTGCACTTCGCGGTGATGGCTGGGTGCTTCTTGACTACGGTGACGTCATTTTCCATGTGTTTCTAGAAGAGAAGCGTCAGTTCTATGACTTAGAATCGCTTTGGCAAAACACGCCAACCGACCCGGCCCTCTCTCAGGAATAGATCCATGGACGATCACCTCTCTCCGGAAGAACCTGTTGAGGACCAAGACTCTTCCCCTTCAAACGACTTTGAGGAAGTGGAGGTCTTCGCACCTCTTGATCCGGCGACAAAGGATGAGGTTGATCGTCTCTTGAGCCTCGCTCACTTTGCCAACTCGAAAGGAGCAACAGCAGTTTCTCAGAAACATTTGGATGATGCGGTAGCCCTCGCCCCGCACTCTCCCGATGTGCTCGTCGCGGTCGGCGATTCCCTTCTTGCCCGAAATCAGCTGAAGCGGGCTCATGATGCGTACGCGAGAGCCCACAAAATCGACAAGAGCCATGTGGACGCGGAACGCAAGTTCGGTGAAACCTTGCTCAAACTCAAAGCCGTTGAACTCGCATTTCTCGGTGGCTCAGACTACGTTTCACCTGCTTCCGGGAAGTCTGCGTTGATCTTATCGGTCTTCGTCCCGGGCCTCGGACAATATGTGATGGGGGACGAGCAGAAGGGAGTCATCTACTTCTTGGTTTGGCTCGCTGCGCTCCTCTCTGGTCAGTTCTTTGGTGGCGGTTTAGGTTCGGCAATGTCCGTTTTCAGTGCAGCTGGCCCCGGAAACCCATTTATTTTCGTCGCCATCGGGATTGCGATTCTCGCCCACCTTGCTTCCATCATGGATGCAGCATCCTATTCCAAGAAGCTTGAAGTCAAACCCATTGATCGTCCTACCCCGCCCGTTGACAAACCCTTTGAACTCTAGGGAACTGCGGAACTAGTTTTCGACCAACCGTATTTTTGAGAGACGCCCTTACCCCAGCCGATCATTGGCTGCTCTAGCCAGCGATAGACTCCGGAAGCAACGATAGGCGTCAAAATCACCGTCCCAACCGCCATTTGCAGAGGAGTGGCGCCAATGAGTTTGAGTCCTTGATACAGAAATGGGTGCATTAAATACACCGAGTAACTAATGGCTCCAAGATGGAGGAGTGCCGCTGCAAAAAGCGGTCTACTGCCATCTGCACCTCTTACAGGGAGTCGCAACGGCTTGACCGACCAACAGATCGTGACGACTAGAACTGCAAACAGGGCTCGCTTCCATCCGGTCACGATGTCGGTTTGATTGGTTGAATGCACCCAAATCAGACCCGAGGTCAGGGTAACGATCGCGAGACTCCAAGAAGGTGAAAATTTGGGCTTCGCCTGCCACACCTCATACGCTAGACAACCCGCTACAAAGAAGAAGAGATGGTTGACCGGATGAACGTACAAAGACCCTAAGAAGGGATCCATGATGTTTCCTGTGATCCTATCTTGCCAAAGCATCATCGCCGCAAAGGAAGCGACTAGAAGGAACAGCAAAGTCGGTCTCCAGTGACGAGTGAGCCAAACGATCAATGGAAACGCCGCATAGAGAACGACTTCGACCCCGATTGACCAACCTCCGATCACCGCCGATTTGGCCGCGTCAACAAATCCAAACATTAGTGTTAGGTTCAGAGCCAAATCAGTAGGCACTGGTGGCTCGCCGTTCAACAATCGAAATCCGGTGGCTACAAGAACCGCAAGGGTGAACAATGGCCACAATCGCACAACTCGCTTCCAAAAGTAATCCTTGACCGAAGCTAAATCATGGAGACGAGTACGACCGTAAACGTGGCTAAGCGATAGAGCGGAGATCACAAAAAATGACTCGACTCCATATATTCCGAGCCAGTCAATGATCCGCCACACTCCCTGAGGAGCCAAGAACTGGTTCTCATAAGACCAGAAAAGGCAGTGATAAACCATGATGCTCAGGGCAAAGAGTCCACGCAAGACGTCAATCGACTCGATCCGCTGATTCGATGGATTCATCAGAAGTGAGATGGGGCGATTGGGCGCGCAACCATGATGCCAGTGGCCGAAGGATTCCGCGCCATATATCCTTCTAACGAGTCGTCGAGCACCACTGTCTTCTGCGTGCTACTGGCGTGCAGAAACCTTCGGACACCTTCGTCGTCCACGAGAATCATGCCGATATGGCTAGTGTCGAGTCCGACTCGATTCGTCGTTATCCCAACAAAATCTCCTGAGTTGAGGCGAGGCACGGCTGCGCCCACGGCACCTCTTGGTACATACCATCGCTTATGCCGAGTGAGAGTCTGTTCATGCGCTCGGATTTGGGATTTCACCTCTTCCCCACCGATCCTAATTGCGGGATAAAGACTTGCATTTGCAGTCATAAAATTGATCTCACGCGTATCGGGTGCGGCTTGAGGCAATTCAGAAGTGATTTCTCGGAGCAAGCCTCGTTGCGTGTTGTCAAGAAACCACTCTGAGGTGTAGTGCAATCGGCTCGTGTATCCATTCACTCGCCCCCCTCGATAGCGGGTCTCAGCAACCAACTCAGTCAAGTGGCCCTGGGTTTGGACTGAGTCATCCAGCAACCGCGCCAGATTCCATGCCAACTCGACGAAGGTCACACAATCGAGTCCTTGCCAATCGACGACACATTCTTCCTGCAGTGGGTTTTGGTCGAGAGTGCCACTTACATATGGAACGCCTTCAAAGCTAAGACCGATCTGGGCAATCCGTTCGCCGAACGGAAGGACATCGAAATGTTTCTGCTCCGCGAGCGACAAAAACTCATCAAGCGATGACGCAGGTGTCGTCAAAGAGAGCAATGCCAGTGCGAAAGCAATCAATGTGACTCCCACACGGCAAAACGAGAGATCAGAACCGGTCCATTGGAATTCAGAATCGTCAGCCGAAGAGCAACCCCTTCCGTCGGGTCAATTTGGAGCACTCGGCGGTTCCCTATCGTGGCCCCACCGGCGATCTCTCGCCAACCAGTTTCATCTTTGACTTCCACTTGAAACTGGGCAACTCTTTGCCCAAGAGCAATTGCCTCACCAAGATCAATATGATCAAAGACCATCTCTCGATGAAATGGAACTTCAAGGGTTTTCTCAACAATTGCAATGCCCTCGCC
>JAHBTC010000012.1 GCA_019638835.1 Fimbriimonadaceae bacterium | reverse complement strand
ACGTAACGAAGGTGCCGGAGAAAGGACTGCCACGGCTCATGATTCGGGAGAATGCCGACATGGAGCATATCCGGGTTTGTGAGAATGATTTGCGCGCCTTTCCTGACTCGCGCCCTTGCGCTTGCCGGAGTATCGCCATCGTAAGTGGCGACACCGACCCCCTCGCCAGGCAGGAACTGGTCAAGAGACTGAAACTGATCTTGCGCCAAAGCCTTCGTGGGGAAAAGTAGGAGGGCACGTCCACGAGGTTCTCTCAGTGCCATCTCCAGGATAGGGATCTGATAGCAAAGGCTCTTTCCACTCCCGGTGCCAGTTGTAATCAAAACATCTTGACCGCTCCTCACAGCCTCGATGGCCTCTGCTTGGTGGGTGAAGAGACTCGAGATACCACGGCCCGAGAGCGCCGTCACGATTCTTGGATCCAAAGGCAAATCAGGCCCAAATGAACCGGACGTTGCCGGTCGCTCTATGATGTGGGTGAGGCGATCAGGAGGGAGTAGCCCGTCTAGCACGGTGCGCCATCGAGGTTATCAAGCGCGGGATCACGACTTGATCGATCCGTTAGTTTCGCAATTGCCACCGCACCGAAGAAGAACACGTTGAGAGGTACGGCCAGCGCAAACATAGAGACCGGGTCTGCGCTTGGGGTGATGGCGGCTGCGGCGACAACATTCGCCACCACAACATGTCGCCAATAAACGCGAACGGTGTCGGCCGTAATCAACCCAATCCTTGTTAGGAAGTAAACGACCACGGGCATCTGAAATGAAATGCCAAATCCCAGCAAGGTGTACACGACCAGCAACACCAGAGAGCCAGGTTCTTGGATGATCTCAATCTTGCTGTTGACTACAAAGCTCATGAAATAGCTCACGAGGGCGGGAATCGTGAGCCAACCAACGTAGATGCCCGCGACAAAGAGGACCATACAGATCGGGAAAACAATCTTGATCGGCCGTCGCTCTTGCGGACGTAATCCAGGGGCGACAAACGCCCATAGCTGCCACATTAGAACTGGCAATGTCAGAACCAGTCCAATATAAAAGGCAACCTTCAATTGGAGCATGAAAGGGTCGGTTAGGTGTCTGTAAGCTTCTTTGTACGGCGCATTCGGGGGAATGTACTTCCGCACCATTTCATCCATTGCGCCATAGAAGACGGGGTGAAGAAACCAGCCTGCGACCATGCCAAGCGACAAAGAATAAACGACCCGCATGATGCGGGTCCTAAGTTCATCGAGGTGCTCGGCTAAAGTAGCGCGCAACTCGTCATCAGAAGACGAGTTGGGCGCTACTAAATTTTTGAACCATGCCATGAGCGGCTACGGCGCTTATTTAAGAGCGGCCGTCGTCGAGGTCCATCGTGATGTAGGTTTCGATTCGGATGATGCGTCGACCCGCAGACCCTCCGCCTTGTCGCGGCTGGTTATTGCCAAAGCCCATTCCTCGGTCCATATCGTCTTGACCGCCACGGCCCGTTTGTCCGCCACGGCCTCCACGAGGTTCGTTGTTACCGGGTCCGCCGCCCGGTCGCTGTTGAACCCGGAAAGTCTGGATCAACTGACCGTTTTGATCAAACACTGGATCGAAAATCCAAAGCTGATCCCCGTAGGTCATGTTAAGTGAGTTCGGCACTCGGTTCGGGAATATCCACTCGCCCGCAACACCTGAGGATGCGCTTCCGCCTCCGCCGCCTGCGCCCGACATTCCGGGTCGAGCAGGTCCACTTCCTTGTCCGCCACCAGCACCGCCAGCAGGTTGGTTTGTGATTTCAACCTGGGTGATGTAACGGCGAGTTTGGGAGATCATTCGTCCGGACTCTAGATCCAAGTAGAAGTCGAGAATCGCTTGGAACGACTGCGTCGGTCCATCGGCTTCCGCACCTTGACCAGTCAGCAACTGACCCACACGGGCGTTGGTTTGACCAGCTTCGGCAACGATGTGCGCGCACTTGTAACCTCGGTAATAGACGTACTCCTTAAGAGTTGCCTGAGCCGGGATGGGAGCGAAGCCAGATTCTTCCTTACCGAACTCCTCAATCGAACGTGCTGACTGGAGAATAGCGGTTTGCCATTGATCACCCGGTGCTTGTGGCTCGGAAGGCAAGACCGGTAACGGCAGGAACGCGTAGAGGTTCAAGAACGAGAAACTCGCCCCGGTTCCTTGCATCGGCAGATAGAAAGGCATACCCGAGAACACTTCGCGACCGGTGTCGGTCATTCGCATGTACCAAGGCGCCATTTCGTGGTCGTAATACTTTTTCGGCTCCGAGTCCCCGGTTACGGTCAGCCATGCGTAACTTCGGCCCGGTTCTGGGCGAGGTTGCACGCTAATGACGGCTTCGTATCCATTGGCTGTGCGCAACACGTTGTGCGTCGCATAGACAAGTCGGACCGACTCATAACCTTCACTGAGTTGGATCGAACGGTCGGCGGTATTGCCTCGTTGGGCGTTCAATGCTGCCTGCGCCTGAGAGATCGTGCTCGTGCGCGAACCGAGTTTCATCTTGTAGATGTCCTCCGAGTTCTTGCGGAATCCGTAACGGAGCAATCGCTCGCTGTAGACGTTCGTGAGAGATGTGGTGTTGTCAACGTTCACGCGAACGGAACTGCGGTTCAATACGACCGGTGCCGCTTCCGCACTTGCTTCGCGATAAAGCACGATTTCAATCGTCAGGGGCCCGTCAGGGATTCGATTGGCAACCGTGTCAAGGCGGTAGATGTAATCCGTGCCATCGGCTTCGGGGATTACCGCTTCCATGAACTTGCCATTGATCACGATTCCCAGGTAACCGCCTTCGGGAATGCTGCCCTGAGGGACGCGAACCGTGACTGTCTCGCGAACAGTTTCGTTGTTCCTCGGGGAACGAATCGTAAACGTACCTTGGGCCAACGTGAGGGCCGCCAAAGCCATTACGATGAGGGTACCGGTCAACCGTTTCATCTACTAAACTCCGTGCGCACAGGAACGCAACGCCCTTTTCAGACGCGATTCCTTTGCGCTATGTTACACCCTAGCACGCTTGCGGGCCAAGGGGTACACCGAAAATTGTTGAGAATGTCTAATATATAGACATGCCTCTACCGTTTGATGCCGACACCCTCAATCCAGAACAAAGGCGTGCGGTCATGCATCCGGGGGGGGCGCTCATGGTGTTCGCCGGGGCGGGTTCGGGCAAGACACGAGTTGTCACCTGCCGGATTGCCAGGCTCATCAGCGAGGGAGTTCCGGCATCCCGAATCCTCGCGGTTACATTCACCAACAAGGCATCGCGAGAGATGCGCGAGCGCATCGAAGAAATGGTGGGGGAAGAGGCCAAGCACCTATGGATGGGCACGTTTCACTCCATGTGCGCCCGAATTCTCCGCATCCACGGGAACGCGATCGGCATTGACCGCAACTTCGTGATCTATGACGACGGCGATCAGTTGAGTTCGATCAAAGAGATCTTGAAGCGGATGCATATTGACCCAAAGGCGACGCCGCCGCGAAATGTTTTGAGCGAGATAAGCCGTGCGAAAGAAAAATTGCAGGGTCCGGAGAAGTACGCCGAGCAAGCGTCGGGTTATTTTGAGCGGATCGTAGCTGGCGTCTACAAGGAGTACAACGAGGCTCTTCGGCGAGCAAACGCCCTTGACTTTGACGACATCCTGTACTACTCAGTCCGGCTTCTTGAACAGGCGGACGGGGTTCGGGAGCAGTTACAGGAGCGATTTTTGCATGTGCTCGTGGACGAGTATCAAGATGTCAACTTCGCCCAATACCGCATCGCTGACACGATAAGCGGCAAGCATAAGAACATCACGATCGTAGGTGATGACGACCAATCCATCTATGCGTGGCGCGGAGCAGACGTGTCGCTTATGATGCGGTTTAGCAGCGATCACCCGGACTCAACGGTCATCACTCTCGACCAGAACTATCGGTCCACACAGCGAATTCTCAAGGCCGCGCACGCGGTTATCCGGCATAACCGAGGCCGTGCCGAAAAACAACTCTGGACACAGAACGACGAGGGGCCCCGCGTACAAGTGCTTGAGAACGGAACCGAAAACGACGAAGCACATCGAATCGCGAATCTCATCGCCAACGACGTGCGACGCGGACGCCGAAAGTTCGGTGAATTCGGAATCCTCTATCGCACAAACGCCCAAAGCCGCGCGCTGGAAGAAGCGTTCTTGACCATGCGAATTCCCCATGTCTTGGTGGGGGGCCAGCGATTCTATGACCGGAAAGAAATTCGCGACATGCTCGCCTACCTTCGGTTGACTTTGAACCGGGCCGACGACGCGTCCTTTCGGCGTGTGATCAACGTACCGACCCGCGGGATTGGCAACAGTAGCATCGCTAGAATCGAGGAATACGCCTCTACACGGAATTTGTCGCTAGCCGAAACCGCCACTGACCCTAGTGCGCTCTCGCTCATTCCCAATAGAGCATCCACCCAAATGGTTGACTTCCTTCGACTCCTCAACGAGGCGCGGAAAATCGCAGAAGGTGGGTTTGTGACTCCTGTGTTGCAGCACCTTATGGATGCAAGCGGTTACCTCACCGAACTCAGGCGCGAACACAGCGACGACTCGATTTCTCGACTGGAAAACCTCCAAGAACTGCTCGTTGTCACGACAACTTACGATGCAGAAGCCGAACCACCAACACTCGAAGGCTTCTTGGAGAATGTTGCGCTGATCGCCGACGTAGACCAACTGAAGGATAACGGCGAAGCGGTGACTATGATGACCCTTCATTCATCCAAAGGGTTGGAATTCCCCGTCGTTTACCTCTCCGGCATGGAAGAAGGCGTGTTCCCCCATAGCCGTTCTCTTGGCGAAGACCGTGAGTTGGAAGAAGAGCGCCGACTTTGCTATGTAGGCATGACACGGGCACGCGAGGAACTTTCCCTCACTTATGCGCGCCGACGCGCGACGTTCGGTCAGGCAAACTTCAACCGGCGATCCCGATTCCTCGACGAACTTCCACCTGACCTGATCGACGACGAGAGTGGCGTGGCGGCCGACGAGGCCCCTTCGCGATACGTAATGAGTGACCGAACTGGTGCATATCGAACCATAGAGCAAGAAGAATCGGCACCGGTGGCTACGGCTTGGAAACCGATCTTCAATGTGGGTCAGAAAGTTTCCCATCGAAAGTTCGGCGTGGGGGTCGTCATCGCCTGCAACCCGGTAAAAGATGATGCCGAAGTAACCGTGGCTTTCCCCGGCGCGACGGGAGTCAAAAAGATGATCCAGAGTTTCGCCAAACTAGAAGCCGTATGAAGTGGGCATGGGTCGGCGTTATTCTTGTTCTGGTGGCCACCAACGGTTGCCGTCGTAGCAATGCCGTGCCCTTGTTTCCCCTTGAGACGGGTGCCTCTTGGACCTATGAAGTTACCGATGGGTTGCAGCGGAATGTAAGCGATCTCAAAGTTGGTGGCCCCGCACCGGTCGGCCCTTATCAGGGATTTGAACTGAGCGGATCTGCGGGACCGGCTCGTCTCGCGTGGCATGGTGACCAACTTTTTGCCGCCGAGATGTCAGGAATACGTTTCGATCCGCCGCTACCCTTGATCTCTCAGGATGGAACCGCGTGGAACGGTCGATGCATCTGGGCGGGCAAGTCAAGCGATGCGCAAGCCACGGTTTCTCGGGAGACCGTGGAAGAGATGCACCTCGGGCAAAAGCGGCGCATCACCCTTGTGACTCATCAACTCGTCTTGGGTGAAGGGGAAGCGACCCGCGAACTCATCTTAGAAAGTCGTTACGTCCCTGGGTCAGGATTGATCCGCCAAGACTTGCTCCAGGATGGTCGCATGCTGCGGCGGATCACACTTTTATCTCGCTAGAAACTAAAAAGCCTGGCCCTCGTAGTCGCGCCATAAACCGATCACGCGGCCGATGATCGCGATTTCATTGCGAGGAGCGACGATTGGTTCGTACGCCGGATTGCTCGGCATGAGTTTGACTAACTCCTTGTCGAAGTGAATACGCTTGACCGTAGCTTCGTCATCCCATCGTACGGCGACGAGGTCATTGTGATTGGCGGTCGGCTGAGGACGGATGACGACTAAATCGCGGGGCCGGATACCCTCACCGACCATGGATTCACCCTTGATCCGAAGGCAAAACGGGTCTTTGATATTCCGAACCATATGAAGCGGCACCGGCACCATTGACTCGACGTTGTCGTCCGCGAGAATTGGCGCACCCGCCGCGATCTGACCAAGAAGCGGGATGAACTTGACGTCCTTGTTGACTTGATAGTCCTCGTGGACCACCTTAATCGTTCGCGGTTGCTTGCCTCGCTCAATGTAGCCCTTGCGTTGCAATGCATCCAAATGAACGGTGACTCCTCGAAGGGAAGAAATCACGCATTTGTCGCCGATCTCCCGAATCGTTGGGGGAAACCCGTTCATGTCGATGTAATGAAGAATGTAGTCCAGCACTTCTTCTTGCCGCTTCGTCAGTCCTTTTGCCACCCCGATACTCCTCAGACCTCTACTGGTCTGCATCAAATATAGCGCATATTTTGTCTACATGTCAATACCGTTAGGCGGGACTACGGGAACTCACCGTGCTAGACTCGCGGTTGCCTTCAGAGGGTGCTAAGTCGTGTCCATCGGTCGTCTTCAAGAGTTGTTCCAGTCGAAAGGATGCCAAGTTTTGCTTGGTGTCGTTGCCATTATCATCCTGATCGTTATGGTCTTGCCCAGTGCCTTTCCGGGCATGAACGGACTTCTCGGCGGTGGTCGCCCGGCCCCCGGCTCCGAGTTTGTGGTCAAAGTTGGCTCCGCGACGGTGACAGGTGCCGACCTTGACGACTCGATTCGGCAATTGTCGCAGCAAAGCGAACCCGATCCAAGCGTTCAAGGTCAAATTCAGCGCACCGCAGGTGCCCTTTATCAAGTCGTTCAAAAAAACGCGATGCTCGTGATTGCGAATGATCGAAAGGTTGAAGTAACGCCGGACACAGTGCGGCAGTACTTCAAGAAGGCGATCGCAGAAGAAATCGAGACGCAACGCAAGACATACATCACTGAAGGCAAGTTGAAGGCAGACGCGACCGACGCCCAGTTCAATGAACTTTTTAAGAAGGATCGCGGGAGTGACCCCGCAGCCTATCTTGCGGACAACGAGAAGCAGTTAGACGAAGCTCTCAAGAATCCAGACCAAGAAAAGATGGTTCTGGAGAATCTCATGCCGAACCTCGTCTTTGAGAACTACAAATCCACGATGGAAGTATCGGATGAAGACCTCAAGGCGACGTACGACACTTTCATGCTCAAGCAGATCACATTCGGTGATTTCGATAAGCCTCTGGAAGATCGGCAGAAGGAAGCAGAAGCGGCTCTTGCCGAGATCAAAGCGGGGGCAAAGTTTGACGATGTGATGAAGAAACACAATCCGGAAGCGTCTGCCGAACCCATTGAATTCGGTCGCAACCGGTTGGAAACGACACCGGGAATGGAGCCGATTGCCAATTTGAAGAAGGGCGAGGTGAGCGATGTATCCGCCCAGTTCGGAATGCCAACGATCTTCTTCGTTTCTGATATCACGCAGAAGATCCCCGAGGACTTCGAGAAAAAGAAAGAGGATTACCGGAAGGAGGTGATCGCCCAGCGTGCTGCTCTCAAGTTGCAAGAAGACATAAAGGCATACATCAACGGAGACCGGACGCAATGGGGAAGCGACATATACAAGGGCTTCTATCAGTACGCTGAATTGCGAAGCGATCCGGCCCTTATGTTCAACATGGGCGAGATGCGCACCAAGATGGAAGAGATCGAAGATCTTGCCCTCACTCGTACCTCCATCGAGAATCCCAACGACTTAAAACCCGGAGATCACCTCGCCCCGTTGCTTCGATTTGCTGCGCAAGACGCTTATTACGCGATGCTCAGCGAGCAAGAAAAGTCAGCAATGCGACCTGAGAGAATCGAAACCATCCAGGCTGTACTGGAGACGACCGATGACGCAGGAATGCGAATCGAACTCTATTCTCTGTTGCTTGCTGACGGTGACAAGGAGATGGCAGTTGACCAACTCGTGCAAGCCGTAGACGTGAGCCGAAACTTTGACCTTGTTGCCGATCAAAACATCTCTCGCATCCGCGAAACGATTGCTAAGGCTGAAGCGGACAAGACCGTAGACGCTGAAACGTTGAAGCCGGTCAAGGATGCGTTGACCAACTGGACGAAAGAAAAAGCAGAGTTCCTTGCCGAAGAAGCCAAGTTGAAGGAAGAACAACAGAAGGCTGATGCCGAACTTGAGGCAGAGCGCAAGGCTCTGGAGGAAGAGATGCGCCAGCAAGAGAGCGCACAGAGCAACTCGCCGGCCACAAACGCTCCTGCCCCCAATAGCGGTCCGTAGCGATGTCAAGGCTTTGGGTCGTCGCAGGTCCGATTGGAAACCTCGGCGACCTGTCGGATCGGGCCGCCGATGCGCTACGCAGTTGCCCGACCTGGGTGGTTGAAGATACGCGCGTTAGTAGTCGTCTCGCGCACCATCTCGGCGTCAAGCCCAGATATCTCGTCTTGAACGATCACACTTCTTCTGCGGGTCTGGCGAAAGTCGTCCAGTCCGTTTGCGATGCCGAGGATACAGCACTCCTCACGGACGCAGGAATGCCGGGGATTAGCGATCCCGGCGCCGAACTTGTGCTTGCATGTGCCGAGGAGGAAGTGGATATTGACGTCATACCGGGACCAAGTGCCGTCGTAACCGCCCTTGCCGGAAGCGGTTTTTTTGCCCAAAGATTCGCTTTTCTCGGCTTTGCTCCCCGGAAGCCGGGAGATATCCGGAGCCTACTCGCGCCCTTTGCCGACTCAACGATGACGCTAGTCTTGTTTGAAAGCCCTCACCGTGTTTCTAAGTTCGCCGAGGCGGCCTTAAACGCAATCGGAGACCGGCGTGCAGTAGTGGCGAGAGAGTTAACAAAAGCGCATCAAGAGTACGTGCGAAGCACCCTCGTAGAATTGTCAGGGGACGACCGTGTCTGGAGAGGTGAGATCACACTCGTCATCGAAGGTCACCGAAGGTTGAAGCAACCCTAAAATACGGGGTACCCTATGCCGACTATCTAGGACAGCAGGAGTGTCTCTGCAGTTCGGGTGTTTTGGCATGCAAAAGTTTGTTGTTGCGGTAGCGGCCTTCCTCATGACCTTCGTGGCATGGGCACAGCCAAGCGGAACGTTGCCGGATACCTATCGGCTGCAACAGGAAGACCTCCTTCGCTTACAGATTTTTGCTTCGGGTACGGAGATTCAGCTAGCCGTTGACGTCCCTGTCGGTCCGGACGGAAACATCACCGCCCCGTTCGTGGGCTCGGTTCGCGCGCAGGGCCTTACGGTTAGTGAGCTTGCCGAGAATCTTCGAGTCAAATACATCGAGAATCTAAAGGTCCGTGAGCCGCAGATTGGTATCACGATCTTGCAATACCGCCGAATTCAAGCCGCCATTGATGGTGCTGTTCTGCGACCTGGTCAATACCAGATGCGACCCGGAGATCGGTTAATGGAACTTCTCGCTCAGGGAGGCGGCGTCGTTCAAGATCGAGCCGACCTGCGCCGCGTAACCTTCCGACGGCGACAAACCGAAGAAGTGATTCCGATCGACTTATACGCGCTGCTGATTCAAGGCGATATGTCGCAGAACTACTCGCTGATGGACGGTGACGTGCTTACGGTTCCGGCCGACTCACGCAATGTCATCTTTGTATTTGGAAAGGTGCAACGCCCCGGTGCGTACCCGTACCGTGAGCCGCTGACCGTTTTGGATGCGTTCATCACGGCAGGCTCCGAAATCCCGGGACAGTCGAAGATCAGCGATATCAAGATTATTCGTCCCTCCCCATTTGCACCTGGCGGCTACGTCACCATCAAAGTGGACTTGATCAAGTTCTTGAATAAGGGCGACTACTCCCAGAACATTGCCCTGTTACCGGGCGACATCGTAAATGTTGGCTCGACGCGCTACCTTGATCCGGCATTCGTGAATCAGATCGCAAACGCCCTGTTCATCTTGGATCGCGCGGGGATTCGGCTCTTCCGGTTCTAATCGAACTGAAGCAGATTGACTCGGAGGACCATTCGGTTCTCCGGGTCTTATCGTTTGGGCAACGCTCGCCTTTCAGTCTAACAATCGGTTAGACTCGTAGTCTGGCAATCCAACGGGGGCGGATGGGGGCTGGTGTCTCTCCCGGTCTTCAAAACCGTGTGTGGCGCTTTGCGGCGTCGGGTGGGTTCGATTCCTACACGCTCCCGCCATTCCATTAAGCAAGTAGGGGTCAGGAGAATTCACTCCTAACCCGTACTTGTTTGACAATCTAGCCGTAGACGAGCACCGAACCGAAGTGGCCCGCCGCACCAACCAAGATTGCGCCGACAACTGCCGTGAGCACATACACGAGGCTGTCCTTATGCGCCGACTTGCGAAGACCTACGCTCACCAACATCAAGAGCATGGATGCAACCGCAAGAACGAAGTGGAGGAAGAATGTTGGCTCTCCCCAATCGTATCCGATAAAGGTCCGCGCGACGAGGCCACTGATGATCGCCAATAAGCCGGCGATCGTTCCGATCACCATATTCCACCATCCGACCTCGCGCATGATTTCGTTCCGTTTGAACCGACCGATCACATCGACGACAACTCCCACCATAAACAGCGCGATTGGGAAGTGAACGAACGCGGGATGGAATGCGTGATCCGGCACTAACCGATCAGGTTCCGCCGGGTCTGCCGCCACCGCAGACATTCCACCGCCTCCTTGGTTTCCTCGGCCCGATTCCCGAGCCGGGGCGGCCGCAACACCTGGGCCACCATTCTGGCCAAACCCGCCGTCATCCGGCTCGCTCGCACCTTGTCCGCCGGCAGAGCTTTGTGATGACGGTGTTCCTGGACCCGCCGCGCCGGGAGTCGGCCGATCGGGCACATCTAAGTTCTCGACCGGATCAGCCGGCTTGAACTCGGGATTTGCATCCACTGGCCCGGTACCTGCGCTACCCGGCTTGCTCTCTGGGTCTCCGGGAAGGGTGTCCGCTTTCCACTCTTCTTCATTCGTCGCCCCGTCCCCGTCTGCATCCTCTTTCGCAATGCTTGCGAGTAACGCAGCGGTGACCTTTTCTTCTCCGGCCGCGCGCATCGCTCGGTCAACTTGCTGACCAAATGGGTTGCGACGAGGGGGTGAGGTATGACAGTTACGGCACTCTGCCGCGACCATGCGAGTCCGGGGTTCCATTGTTTGGACCTCCTGATACTCTTTCCAAAATTCGGGTTTGGCGTGAGCCAACCCTGTTAGAACGATTGCGGTGAGAGCGACCGTAGCCGTTCTCACCCATAAATGCACCGAAGTCTTCATTGCTCCGCCGTGCTCCGGTTATAGCCGAATTGCCCCTCGAGTAGCATGAATCTTTGAATTGCGTGTAGTTAACCGTGCAACGCAGACGTTAAGTCAAGGTAGAAGTGGCTCAGCCATCCGCTTGGACTGGAGTTCGTCTGCGAGGTCGGCTTGCTGTTGGGGTTACCTGGAAGAGTATCGGCTTTCCATTCTTGCTCATTCGTGAATCCGTCTCCGTCCGAATCCTTGGCGGCAACCTTGGCCAGCACTTCTTTCGTGACGCTTCCAACTCTCAATTCCCGCATCGCTTGGCTAATTGCGTTGCCAAACGGGTTTCGTCGGGGAGGTTGGATATGACAATTCAAACACTGCGCTTCCAACATGTGAGTTCGGGGCTGCATGGTTTGCACTTGCTGATACTGTCGCCAAAACTCAGGTTTCGCCGAAGTAATCGTACACAGAATGGCGAGGGTTGCCACGCAAATGGCGAAGCGAATATGCGAGTTCTTCATCGGAACCTTCCCTGCGAGAATATCCGATCCGTTGGGCGAATAGTTCCCTTCAATCTTCGAGGGGCACGACAATCCGAAATGCCTTTTGGTCGCACTTCATCTCGGCGATTCGGCACTTCACTTTCTCTCCGTCAACGATAAAGGTTCGGGCACGCTTTGCCTTGATGACGACCGTTTCCGCATCCTGAGCCCAAACTTCCTCCAGTTCGGTGTGCCGCCCGCGCAACAGGTTCCAGAAGTAAGTCAATAGAACTCCTTTGCGCTCATGGGCAACGACATAAACTCCTAGCTTGCCATTCGTCAGTGAAGCTTCGGGGGTCGCGATAAACGGACCTCCGTGGGTACGGCTGTTCGCAACAACGACAAGCCATGCCTTGCCAGAAAACTCATGCTCGTCGGCTTTGACCGAAATGGGGAATGAACGGGCAAGAAAAGCGGCTTTGAGTACCGCCGGTATGTAAACAAATCGTCCAAACAACTTTTTTGGTGAAGTGGAGACCGCATTCGCAATGCGAGCGGTGAGACCAGTGGTTGCAACGGTGAGGAACGGCTGTTGGTTGAAGACCCCACCGTCAATCTCGCGCACTTCGCCCGACTCAATCGCGAGGAGAAGGGCATCCTTCGGTGCCAATGGGACATTGAGTTCACGTGCCAACGCGTTCCCGGTGCCAAGCGGGATGATGGAGAGAACGGCTCCGGCCTTCGCAATGAGCGGTGCGGCATAGTGAACCGTGCCATCTCCTCCCCCAACAGCGATCACTTCAGCACCCGCTTCCACGCACCGCTTGATGGCTTTTGACCACTCGTTACTCTTTCCCACCAATTGTGAGTAGACCAAGCGATCACCGAGAGTGCTCTTGAGTGAATCAAACAAGGCACGCCCCCGGCGAGAACCTCTTGACGCTAGAAAGGCAACCTTCCGCGTGGCCGGTTGGGACGGCGCGGTTCCTATGGCTTCAGAATCCTCGCCGGGTTGCGCTTTCACAGGTAAACCTTCTCTCAATGAGTATCGCCCTCAACATTGAAGAACGTCTGATCCCGGACCTACATCGGCACAAAGGGAGTGATTTGGTCGTTCATTCCCCAGTTGATGGGTCCGAAATGGCAAGACTCCGGGCCGATACCTCCGAGGAAGTAGACGCGAAGATCGCGAAATCAGTTCAAGCGTTCCGTATCTGGAGAGAGGTGCCCGGCCCACGACGCGGAGAACTGGTTCGGCTTCTCGGTGAAGCATTGCGGGCGAACAAGGAAGATCTGGCCCGGCTCGTAACGATGGAGTGCGGGAAACTCCTGACAGAAGGACGCGGCGAGGTCCAGGAGATGATTGACATCTGTGATTTCGCAGTCGGTCTCAGCCGCCAACTGTACGGATTGACCATCGCGAGCGAGCGACCCAACCACGTGATGCAAGAGAATTGGCTTCCGCTGGGTCCAGTCGGCATTATTTCGGCATTCAATTTTCCGGTGGCCGTTTGGAGTTGGAATGCAGCCCTTGCCCTCGTCTGTGGAGATTCCTGCCTCTGGAAGCCAAGTGAGAAGACGCCACTTACTGCCCTTGCCTGTCAGGCCATTCTTGACCAGGTCTGTGCGGACTTCCCCGAGGCCCCGGAAGGGCTGTCACAAGTGATCTTGGGCATGGCCCCGCAAGGTGAACTGCTGGTTGACGATCCGAGGGTGCCACTTATCAGCGCCACTGGATCAACGCGTATGGGACGAGCGGTTGGGCCACGAGTAGCCGCACGGTTCGGACGGTCCCTGCTCGAACTCGGCGGCAACAACGCAATCATCGTGACTCCGTCGGCTGACCTAGAGGTTGCAATTCCTTCAATCGTCTTTGGAGCGGTCGGTACGGCCGGGCAACGATGCACTTCCACTCGGCGGGTGATCGTTCATCGGTCGCTTCACGACAAGGTATTCGAAACACTCAAGTCAGCGTACGAGCAAGTGAGCTCAGCGAAGGTCGGTAATCCACTGAGCGACGACACACTCGTTGGTCCACTCATCGACCGAGACGCTTATGAGTGCATGCAGGCCGCCATTGAGCGCATCCGCCCGGTCGCCGAAGTGGTCATCGGTGGAGAGCGAGCCCGCACTGATCTCGGAGAAAGCGCCTATTACGTGAAGCCTGCGCTCGTGAAGTTGAGCGGATCGACATCGTTGCTTGACGATGAAACGTTTGCCCCGTTAACTTACGTGATCCCTTACGACACGCTTGAAGAGGCGATGGATATTCATAATTCGGTGCCGCAAGGGTTGAGTTCGGCGATCATGACGACCGACGTTCGGGATGCGGAGTACTTCAAGCGGCACAGTGACTGCGGCATTGCCAACGTCAACATCGGAACAAGCGGCGCGGAAATCGGAGGCGCGTTTGGCGGCGAGAAAGAAACGGGCGGCGGACGCGAAAGCGGGTCGGATTCGTGGAAGGCATACATGCGCCGGCAAACGAGCACAACTTACTTCGGCCGAGAGCGACCCGCCCTTGCACAGGGAGTCAAGTTCGACCTGTAAGTCAATGCGCTTCGCTCGGGTTCGTTGACGTAGTTACCGGGCGTTGCACCACTGCACCGCCCGGCACAAACTCACCGCAGGTTGCTCCCGGCCCGTTTTCGTCCAGCGTTACGATGCGGCCGTCGAACGTATACGCCTCGGCATAAAACCTACCGATCTGGCGCACATCTGCGGTGGCGTAATGACCAATGAGTGCGCGTCGGAAGCGAGTGTTTGAGCGATTCGGTCCGCTGCCGTGGATGACCGAACCATTGAAGAATAACACGTCGCCGGCACGCATCTCGACGAGTTCTGGCTCAGAACCTTCCGGTATCGGCACCGTTACATCGGTAAACGACGTACTCGCATCGGCGGGCATGGTGCATAGGACGGGTAAATCATGGCTCCCGGGCACGATCAGCATCGCCCCGTTCTCGTCATCGCAGTCGTCTAGGGCAAGCCACGCTGCGACACACGTGCCGGGTTCCGCGTGTAAGTAGTACTGATCCTGATGTAACGCCTGTCCCCTTGCCCCGGGGGGCTTGAAATAGAGCATCGTCTGTACGCCGAGGGGCCACTCGTCAAGAATTTCGTCAAAAACGGCCGCGATGCGAGAATCAGTCAAGAATCCACGCGCCACCTCATCGAATCGGTGCGGATGCATGAGCCTGGGATAGCGGCGTAGCGGATCAACATGATGCGGGTCGATCGGAGCGTCGTCGCCCGGCTGCGGTTTCTTGCGGACCGTCATGAAGTGATCGCGCATGGAGGCGACTTCATCTGGAGAGTAGAGTTCGGGCACGAGGCACCAACCGTCAGCGCGGAACGAAGTGGCGTGCGACGAGCCCATTAGTAACCGCATACTACCGATCCTCGCGCCAAAATAAGTCGTGGCTCGGGTAGGGATCCTGGTTGGCACGAAAGGTCGGGGAAGCAACATGCGCGCCCTGATTGACGCCTGCCGCTCCGGCGTGATACCGAATGCGACCCCGGTTGTCTTTGCCCCAGATCTCAATGCACCAGCCGCACGCTTGGCACAAGAACTTCATGTCGAGGTCCATGAAGCCCCCCGGGAACCCGAGAGTCTAACCAAAGTGATCGAAGGCGCTGGTCTTGATGTTCTCTGCCTCGCAGGATTCATGCGGCTTGTCCCCATTTCGGTGTTAGAGATCCTGCCCCGCCGGGTACTCAATGTGCATCCTGCCCTCCTGCCCAAGTTCGGCGGAAAGGGGATGTACGGGATGCATGTACACGAAGCGGTGTTGGAAGCGGGCGAAGCTGAGTCCGGAGCAAGCGTCCACTTTGTTACTGAACAATACGATGAGGGTGCGGTGATAGCCCAGGAGCGATGTCCTGTTCTTCCCGACGACACCCCAGAAGAATTAGCAGCCCGAGTTCTGGCCTGCGAACACGCCTTGTTTCCGCGGACGGTGGCGGCAATCCTCGCGGAGAATCAGTAACCGTGAGCGAAACAACCTATCCGCTTCGTCACCACTGGACGGTCCGGCTCGCAATCCCTTTCTTGCGATTGACCGTGGGGGCACTTCTTTACTGGCTCGGGAGACCGCGGATCTCCGGTAAGCATCTAATTCCGCCACGTGGTGGCGTCCTTATTATCGCAAACCACCTCAGCGATGTTGATCCGATTCTGATTCAACTTGCATGCCCCCGCCCCATTCACTTCATGGCGAAGAACTCCCTCTTCCGCATGAAGCGGATCGGAAAATTCATGAAGTGGTTCGGTGCGTTTCCGGTGAAACCGGGCTCCGCAGACCGTGGAGCACTAGAACGAGCAATCGCACTCTTGCAGGCAGGAGAAGTGGTGTGCATGTTCCCGGAAGGCGGCATCAACGTCACTGCCGATCCAGTGCTTCCCCTGAAGTCTGGTTTCGTTCGAGTCGCGCGCGACGGCAACGCGATGATCCTCCCGATGCGGATCACGAACACAAATCGAATTCGTACTTCGGACGCGGACCGTACCCATCGCTCTCCAGTCCCCATCACGGGCACTTGGAAAGAAGCAAGGCGCCCACCCCACGAATCCGAAGAGGAAGTCGTGAAATGGGCGACGGAAATGCTGAGCAACTAGTGGTGAATCTGGACGTCTTCCGGGACTCGATCAATCTCAAGATCGCGCGAAAGCGCGGACTCTTCTCCGGGGGTCCAACCAGGGACGGGCTCCCATTGGCGCGTTCCGTAGTCGGTCAGCATGATAAGGAGAAGAGTTGCCCAGAAAAAGCCTCCGTACGCAAACGCTTTCACAAGCTTCGTCGTGTATTTGACTCCCATAAAGTACTGCACGACAAGGAACGCCTTCGCATAGGCGATCAACATTGCGATCAGCCACATAAATTGCACTGGCATCTTTGGCCCAAATATCGCGGCGTAAACCGTAAGCGCCATACCGATAATCAGACCACCAAATACCTTCATCAGCAAGGAAATGGGAATCACGTGGTGTGCGTGATCGTGTCCGTGGTCGTCGTGATGTTCGTGGTGAGTAGTAGCCATGGTTACGGTCGGGGCATGAGATAGAACAGTGGGTACAGGAAAATCCAGACCAAGTCAACGAAGTGCCAGTACAGCCCCACCATTTCGGTCGGGATGTAGTCGGTGATCAGCGACGATTTCTTCTTGATCAGATAGATCAGAGCGAGGAATACGATGATGCCTATAGCAACGTGCAGGGCGTGGAGCCCAGTGATCGCAAAGTAGAGACTGTAGTACAGTCGCGCCTTATACGGATCGGCGGCCGGAACACCGTGTTCCATCGCGTAGTGCGGGTAGTTTTGGATGAACTCGGGATTCGGAAATACGCCGTGTGAAATCTTCGGGATCCACTCGAACTGTAACTTGATCCAGATGAAAGCAGCAGCGCAGGCAATGGTGAACCAAAGGCAGTTCAACTGGGCCCGCGTGCGACCCTTCTGCGCATAGTGCACCGAAAGAGCAACCGCAAATGAACTCATCAACAGGATGAAGGTGTTGATACCGCCAATCCTCCAGTCCAAGAGCGCATGCGCCAGATAGAAGTCGGCGTGGTGCTTCCAAGTGTACAGACCGTACACGAAGAACAACGGCGCAAAGAACATCGTCTCGTTCACGAGGAACGACCACATGCCAAGAACGTATGTCTCTTGTTGTTGCCCGATGTCTTCGAATTGCTCGTATACGACCGGAGCGTCGGGATGTGTAGATTCGTGCGACGACATTACTTCTCCTCCTCGCCCTTGACCATGTCAACAAGTCGTTGACCTGCTCGGATCATCTCGCTATCCTTCTCAGCGTCGTAGTCGTATACGGGTCCGGTTACGACAACGGGCTTATCGAAGTTGAGCGTAACGGGCGGTGAGTCGGCATGTTCCCATTCCAATCCCTTTGCGCCCCAGGGGTTGCGTCCGGCCCGCTTGCCATTGATCAACGATGCGGTGAGATAGAACGCAGGCATCAAGAATCCAATCCCGAGGACCGTGCTTCCTGCAGAGGACAAAACGTGATACACCTGCCATTCCGGAGCAAAGTAGTAGTAGTGGTATCGGCGCGGCATACCGAGGTAGCCGAGGATGAACTGCGGGAAGAAGGTGAAGTTGAACCCGACAAACACGATGATCGCGCTGAGTTTGCCCCAGAACTCGCTGTACATCCGCCCAAACATCTTGGGCCACCAGAAGTGAAGCCCGCCCAGGAACGCCATGATCGTTCCGCCGACCATTACGTAGTGGAAGTGGGCAACAACGAAATAGGTACCTGTGAGGTGGACATCTGTGTCAATCGCCGCTAGATAGAGACCGGTGAGACCTCCAACGACAAACAAGCCAAGGAAGCCGAGGGCATAGATCATCGGCGTTGTGAAGTGCACCGAGCCCTTCCACATTGTCAGCGCCCAGTTGAAAACTTTGATCGCGCTTGGCACCGCAACGAGGAACGAGATGAGTGAGAACACGATCCCTTGGAGAACCGACTGGCTACTCACGAACATGTGGTGGCCCCAAACGAGGAAGCTTAGGGCCGCGATGCCGATGGATGAGAATGCAACGAACTTGTAGCCGAAGACCGGGCGGCGGCTAAAGCAAGCCATCAACTCACTGATGACCGCCATGCCGGGCAACAACATGATGTAAACGGCCGGGTGGCTATAGAACCAGAACAGATGCTGGAAAAGCACCGGGTCGCCGCCGAGTTCGGGGCTGAAGATTCCGATCTTGAACATGCGCTCAATCGCAACCATCAGCAGAGTGATGGCAATGACCGGAGTACCGAGAATCATGATGACGCCAGTCGCGTATTGGCCCCAAACGAACAGAGGCATACGGAACCACGTCATGCCCGGGGCACG
Source organism: Fimbriimonadaceae bacterium (assembly GCA_019638835.1). Classification (GTDB taxonomy): domain Bacteria; phylum Armatimonadota; class Fimbriimonadia; order Fimbriimonadales; family Fimbriimonadaceae; genus JAHBTC01. The sequence goes on along the minus strand of JAHBTC010000012.1, from coordinate 21,761 downwards.
CATTTTGTGTACGGTGGCGATGAAGTTCAATCCGGTGAAGATTGAGGCAAACCCCGCGAAGAAAACACCGACTAGAGCAAGAGTGATCGGGGTATTTGAATACAACGAACTTAGCGGTGTGTAGAACGTCCAACCGGCATCAACGCCGCCCATCATCAATGCGATGACAAAGCAGGTACCGCCAGCCATGAAAACGTACCACGAGAGGAGGTTCAGGCGTGGAAATGCGAGATCTCTTGCTCCCACCATAATCGGAAGCAGGAAGTTGCCTAAGACACCGGGAATCACGGCCACCAAGAAAAAGAAAACCATGATGATGCCGTGGGCACTAAACATCTTGTTATAGGTTTCGCTGGTAAGTAGCGTGCCCATCGGATTCGTCAACTCGGCCCGAATAAACGCCGCCGCGATCGATCCCAAGAAGAAGAAGAAAGTGGTTGAGATGAGATACAGAACCGCAATCCTTTTGTGATCCACCGTAAGCAGCCACGATTTAATCGTATGATCTGCCGTCAGGTAGTTCTTCTTTGGATGTGGCTCATGAAGCCCTTCCTCTTGAGTCTTGTCAACTACAGTTGCGCTCATGTTAGTTCGTCAACTCCTTCGCTTGGCTCGCGCCCGCGCTTGCTCGGTCATTCGCGATATCAATGGTGCTCTTACTTGATGAATCTAAGGCTCGACCGTCGCGGACGGGTTGCTCATATTCGCCCTGGCCCGGTGTTGCGCCTGACCCAGTCGACTTGATGTAAGCGATCAGACTCAGCACTTGCTCCTCGCTGAGCGAGTTCGCGTATGCCTGCATGGTGTTTTCGTATCCCGCAGAAATTCGATCCCAAGGACGGAGGATTGATTCTCGCAAATAATCTTCGTTTGCGAGTACCGTGCTGCCATCCGTCATCGTACGTTGCGTGTTGAAGATGCCGTTTAGGCTTGGAGCACGGTTGTTGTCTGTCCCTTGGTGGCAGTTTCCGCATCCTTTCTCTTTCCAGAGGTCGGCGCCGACTTGCTCCATGGAACGATCCGCCTTGGTATATCGATTTCCACCAGATTCCAGCCACTCATCGAAATCTTGTTGGCTCAGCACATGAACAAATCCCACCATCTCGCTGTGCTGGGTACCGCAATGGATGCCACAAAGAAGTTTGTAAGTGCCGGGCTTGGTCGGCGTAAAGTGCAAACTCGTATATCGCCCGGGCACCACGTGGTACTGCGCACGAAACGCCGGGAGATACATCGCGTGAATGACGTCCTGGCTAATCATCGTGAGCCGGATGGGCTGCCCCACAGGTACGTGCATTTCGTTGTTTTCTCGAATTCCATTCATGTGTTGCACGTGCCACATCCATCGCTTACCGATGACGAACAATTCCATTTCGTCTTTCTTGGGAGTGCGAACGGAAGTAAAGTTCACGGCACTCCAGGCAAAAATCGCAAGACCGAGAACGGTCGGCACCACGAGGAGGAGTACTTCCAGTTTCTCGTTATGGCTCTGCGCATTCCGCCGGTCGGCACTACTGCCTCTCTTGTACTTGACGGCAAAGCCGTAAATCATCACGCCAACAATGAGCGTAAAGATCACCGTCAACGCCGTGATCGTCCAGAACAAAGCATCATAGGCGACCGCATGCTCGCTAGCCTGCGGGGGCATCAACGGAAAATTCACAATAGCTCTCCTTCCGTTGAACGGGACAACTTACGACTCTTGATGCTAGACATGACGATGAATGTAGCCAGGCTTACGATGGTAATGATTCCGAGAACGCGAAGCGCGTTCATGACGTTGAGAGACCGTTGCCCGGTCATCGGGTTGATATCAATGCAGGCGAGATAGAACGGGCGATCGTCTCGAACGCCGACTTCTCCCTTTTGGGCGAGCAGGATACTGTCCAGCAGAATCTGCTGCGCATACTCATTGCTCAAGTAATACTTGCTGACTTGTCCCCCAGGGCTCAAAACAATGATTCCTGTTGGGTGAACGATGTTTCCGCTTGCCGGATCGTATGTGTACTTGAAGCCGACGGCATCCGCAAGTCGCCGCACCTCGGCTTCTGTCCCAACCGTGAAGTGCCAACCGGCTTCCGCATCCGGACCTCTATGAGAGTACAAGTCCAGAGTACGAAGTTTTGCCGACCGAGCGTGTACAGGCGTTTCGGTTGGGTCAATCGAGACCGTCAGAACGTTGAAGTCCTTTCCAACGTAATGTCGCCGGAATCCACCCAGGGTCGTCGCTAACTTCCGGGTGATGTCCAGGCAGACGCTTTGGCAATCGTAGAAAATGAACGAGACGATCAACGGCTTCGAACCGAGATACTCCTCCAGACGAACGGTTCGACCCTGCTCGTCCGTGAGTTGCACATCCTTGGGGACGAACGCGCCTAACTTCTGTTCAACTCGCACCTCTGTGCCGGCCTGATCCACAGGAACGCGCGACTGACCCGGTACCGTCATGGGTGGGGCACTATACAGTTGCGCGCTGGCCATAGCGGCCGCGAGGAACAAGACGGAAGTAGAGGTGACGCGATTCATAATTGCCTAGCGCTCACCTGCCGTGATGGTTTGTCGAATGCGAGGATTGGGATTGGATTCTGACGACGTCGCTACAGGAGCAGTACCGACGGCCGGATTCTCGTCATAGTTCTGAGTCCAACGCGGGATTCCTTGCTCGCCGACCGACCTCATCGCTTCCTCGACCGGAACGATCGCTGCTCGCTGGTCTTTGGTTGCCCAACCATATCGACCGAGTTTCTTCGCCTCTTCTTCCCGCAACGTCCAAGTGTCCGTGTGAGCTGTGGTATTGCTTTGCAGCAACGGAGCCGGGGCCTCAGGCATTCGTCGCCGTTCCAACTTCTCTGCGGAAGGGACGCCAACCAGGTCGGGAGCGACGAAGTAGATCGTCGCCAATGAAACGACCACAAAGAAGTTGAAGAAGATGAGGATGCCCCAAGCGGACCATCGACCGCTGTGCTTCGCCGCAGGGTCAATGTCGCTGTGCTCGTAACCCATCTCTTCGAGCAAGTTCAGATCCTGCTCGCTCAGTTCATGGTGTTCTTCATGCATGATGTGCGGCCTCCTGGGCAATGCCGGTGACAAGGAGCGGTTTGGTTGTGTATTGCCATCCCGCAAGCAAGAACCAAATGCCACCCATCAAACCAAACCCGGCAAGCGCGGGCAGATAAGGCACCGTCGGTAAGTGCAAACTCGGAACGACGATGTAGAACAAGTCCACAAAGCGGATCGTAAACACCCAGCCACCAAGTGCGGCAAGCAACATCGGGTTTCGCCGAGTGGGTGGATGGAGGAATAGCAGGAACGGCAGCAGGAACTGACCAAAGATGAGAACGCCGCTAAGGAATCCAAATGGGGCGGCGCTTCGATTGATAAACCACACCGTAAACTCGGGAAGGTTTCCGCTCCACGTAATCAAGAACTGACTGAATGTGAAGTATGTCCAGAGCAAAGTGAACGCCAACGAAAGCGTGCCGATATCGTAGGCGAACTTCTCGTTGATAACCCCGATGAATGGCTCCCGCTTGCTTTGTGTGCCGACCATCATTGAAGTGAAGCCGAGCGCACCGAGTGCACCTCCCACCGTGATCCACGCTGGATAGATCGTACTGAACCAGTGAGGGTCAAGAGACATCAGGAAGATCGTGTATAGGAAGGTATTCCCAATCACGAAGAAAAGAATCATAGGCGACGCGAGGTTTGCGCGCTTTGCTTCCCATTTCAGGTCTCCATCCTTATCTTCGTTCCTCTGCCATGCCGCTAACGCGCCGCTCACGACAAGGAGCAACGCAAAGTAGCCAAACGTGCAGAGCAAGAACATCGTTGGGTTCAGGAATTTGGACTTGTGCTGCAAGATTGGATCAGCCGCCATGATCGCCGGGTCTGCCCATTCGTATATCACGTTGAGATTCAAGTAGATCGGAATCATCCCGAGGATTAGCGCCACATAGACTGCCGGACTTGTCGCGGATTCCCAAAGTCGTAGTACCGGGCGGCTCCATTTCAACCTCGTGCAATGGTGCAAGAACACCAGCCCTTGGAAACCCAGTGTTAGCGCAAGGAAGAACGAATAGCCGAACATGAACGCCTTGATGAACGCGTTACCCGCCGCCCCGAAAGTCATTGCCGCCAGCCCGCCGCCTGCAAGCAGCAGCAGGGCACCGATGCCCATCATCGTGCTACTGATCGATGTCTTTCGTGCCGTGATCTCGCTCATTAGTGACCTCCTCCCGAGGCTTCTCCGCCGTGGTCATCGCCACTCTCGGCGTGCGATCCAGCGTCACTATGGGCTTCAGGATTCCGCGGACTGACAAATGCCGGCGGGTTGTTGGCCTTCTGTCGCTGATCTGCGGTCAACCTCTCTGCCGGATACATTTGACTCAGTTGAAGCGCACGGATATACGCCACGATTGCCCAGCGATCTCGTTCGTCGGGAAGGCGATCCGAGAACGGATACATAACGCCGTAACCATTCGTGATGACATCGAAGAAGTGACCGTCTGCCATTTGCCGGAGTCGATCGCTATGGTATGTCGCCGGGGGCTGAGCGAGTTTCATTCCTCGCTGAGCGATCATCCCTTCACCGTCGCCAATCGCACCGTGGCAATGCGTACAAAAAATCTCGAACCGATCCTTGCCTCGGGCCACTAGTTCCGGGGTGATTTGAACCGGGATTCGGGTTACCAACTTGCCATTTTCGTAGCCTGTCATGTAAGCCGAAGTCTGGTCAGCTTCGTCAACGGCGACGGTTCCGGGCACCCGCGGCTGGCTCGTGTTCCCATCGGTAAAAAATGCGCTCTCCCGGCCGCCTTTCTCCTTCGCTTGGAGCCACATATCGCGGTGACAACCCGCCGCAAGAACCGCGACTGCACCAATCCACAAAATGTGGGTGAGTTTCATTAATATCCCTCCGAGGTCATCCCGTGCTCCACCGATTCGGCGCCGTACTCTTCCATCAGGCGTTGCACCTGATCCTTTGCGTATCGCGGATCCTTCGCCTCGATGCAAAGCAAATAGCGGTCTTGGCTTGCCCTGAAGAATTGCTCGGCGTTGAACACCGGATGGTGAGGCTTGGGCATCCCGCTCAGCGCGAACAGTCCGCCAACGACCGAAAATGCGGTGAGGAGAATAATGCACTCGAACGTGACGGGAATAAACATCGGCCAACTGAGCAGCGGTTTGCCACCGACGTTATGTGCATACGCCCAAGGCTGTAAAGTGCCCGTAAACACGCCCGAAGTGAAGCACTCGAGGATTACGCCGACGGCAAATCCAGCGGTACCACCTGCAAGTGCCCCGTAGTGAAGTCGATTATCTTTGAATCCCATCACGTCCGTTAATCCGTGAACCGGAACGGGCGTGTAGGCATCCATTTCTTTGTAACCGGCGTTGCGCGCGGCCTGAGTTGCCTCGATCAGTTCCTCAGGTGTGGCGAAGCACGCGACCGTTCCGTACGGTTTAGGGGATGTATCTCGACCGTGGCTCATGGCTTAGGCGTTGGGTGCGGCCTCCGTTTCCGCAGTGGTGACGGGTTCATGCGTCGTGTGCACGTGACCGTTTCCGTGCTTCAACTGGTGAAGCAACTCCTTCATTTCGAACATGTTGATGCTTGGCAGGAACCGGATAAACATTCCGATAAGGAAGAGGAAGAACCCGATTGTGCCGAAGAACATCGCGAAATCCCAGAAGGTTGGAGTGTAGTAACCGTAGCTGGACGGTAAGTAATCGCGCGTAAGCCCAATCGGAATGATGACGTACCGCTCGAACCACATCCCAATACTCACGCTTGTACTCACCGCGAGCAAGACAGGCAAGTTTCGCCGCAACTTCGGGAACCACATCAGCTGCGGGATAACTCCATTCGTGAGGATCAACATCCAGAAAGCCCACGAGTAAGGCGCCTTGTCAATCTCCCATCGATTCCACAGCAAACCGACCTCCCATGGCGTGCCGCTATACCAAGCGTAAAAGACTTCGCAAACGTAACCGTAGAGCACGATCAGGCCCGTAGCTAGCATGATCTTGGCCATCCAGTCGAAGTGCTTCATCGTGATGAAATCTTCGAGGCCGTACCATTTCCGAAGTGGAATCGCCAAAGTAATCACCATCGCAAAACCGGCAAAGACGGCACCGGCAACGAAGTAAGGCGGGAAAATCGTGACGTTCCATCCGGGCACGATGCCCATCGCAAAGTCGAAGGAAACGATGGTGTGAACGGAGAGAACCAGAGGAGTTGAGATCCCCGCGAGAATCAACGAGGCGTGTTCATACCGAACCCAATCCTTCGCCGAACCTTTCCAGCCCATGGAGAGCACGCCGAACACCATCTGGGTCGCCCGGAGTTTCGCGCGGTCACGCAGGGTTGCGAAGTCCGGAATCAAACCGACAAACCAGAATAGGATTGAAACGGTCATATAAGTGCTGACCGCAAACACGTCCCAAACAAGCGGTGATCGGAAGTTCGGCCACATCCCTAAGGTGTTGGGGTAAGGGAATAGCCAGTACGCGACCCACGGTCGCCCGGTGTGAAGGAGCGGATACAGACCAGCGCACATAACGGCGAAAATCGTCATCGCCTCCGCGAAACGGTTGATCGAGTTGCGCCACTTCTGTCTGAGTAGGAGCAAGATGGCCGAAATGAGCGTTCCCGCGTGGCCAATACCAATCCACCAAACAAAATTGACAATGTCAAATCCCCAACCCGTTGGCTGGTTGTTGCCCCAAATTCCAATTCCCGTGAAGATGAGCGTGGTGATCGCCACGAGCATCAGATTGGTGAACAGGAAGCCAAACCCGATCATCAAATAGAGGGGGCTGTTCAATCCGGGGGGCGCAGGAATATTGATCTCGCGACCGGCGATCCGGATGGGTTTGACCGGCTTGTGACGCGAGGAATCCAGCACGACATCCGCGATCGCGGTGTCAATTGTGGCTTCTGTATGCGTCCCGGTTAACAGGCTTTCTGGATCGTGCGTTTGGGACATCAGGCGTTCACCTCAGGGTTCGGGTTTTCGACCCGGCCGAGATAAGTCGTGCGTGGTCGTGTGTTGGTGCTCTCAAGAAGCACATAGTTGCGTTGGTTGCGACGACTCTCCGCGATTTTCGATTTCGTGTCGCTCTTGTTTCCGAAGACAATCGCCTTCGCCGGACAAGCCTGCTGGCAAGCCGTAACGACTTCCCCATCCTCAATCTTTCGATTCTCGACTTTCGCGTGAATCCGGGCCGCACTGATGCGCTGAACACAGTACGTACATTTCTCCATCACGCCGCGAGTGCGAACCGTTACGTCAGGGTTTTGCAAGAGTCGGAGTACGGGGGTGTCATGCACCTTGCCTGTGTAGTGCAGGAAGTTGAACCGACGCACTTTATAGGGGCAGTTGTTGCTGCAGTAGCGGGTGCCAACGCATCGGTTATAAACCATTTGGTTGATTCCCTCGCCACTATGCGTGGTCGCTGCCACCGGGCAGACCGGCTCACAGGGCGCTTGTTCGCAGTGCACGCAGGCAAGTGGCTGGAAGTAGATCGGCGGATTGTCGTAATCCAACGTTTCGCCGGTACCCTTGTAGTAGCGGTCAATGCGAATCCAGTGCATTTCGCGTCCGCGCATCACCTGATACTTGCCAACAGTCGGGATATTGTTTTCGCTCTGGCACGCAATTACGCATGCATTACAACCCGTACAAAGCGAAAGGTCTACGGTCATGGCCCATTGCGGGTTCTGATCATAGATCTCCTTATAGTCATCTCCAGGATAAAGATTGAGCGGATTCGGCTCAAGCCCCGGAGCGACGGAGCCCTCGGTACCGCTGCTCTGCGACCCCTCGCCGTGACCTCCTTCAACGTGCCCACCTTCTGGTTGGGCCGCATCCGTCGCTTGCCCTCCGGCATGCTCTAAGTCTGCACCGTGATCACCGGATTCACCATGGTCACCCTCGCTGCCGTGGTGCGCGGCACCCATTCCGGCAAAGATCGCCGGATTCGATTGATAGTCGGCAAATGTAGCGTGGCGAATGACGTCTCGATTTCGGTCTATTACTTCGACATCAAGTGTATTGTGGAACTGCGAGTTCGCAAGCGGGTAATCGCCAGATGTCTTCTCAACCTGCGCACCCGCCAACCACATTCCCTTCGTGGATCGAATCGCATAGGTGTTGAATCCGCCGCCCTGCTTCTTTTCGTCGCCCTTCGTACCAACCTGTCCGGCCCGCTCTCGGCCGTAACCAAGACGAACGATCAACGTGCCTTCGGCAACTCCAAGGTTGACGTACACGGGCATTACGATGGATTGCCCGCCAACGGTTAGCCTCACAAGTGGCGCATCGCCATGGAACGGGATCAAGCCGAACAACTTCTGCTTGTCCACATAGCCATCCGGTAGTCCGAGATCTTTCGCCGTCTTAAAGCCAACCTCAATCGCGTTATCCCACGTCAGGTTGGTTAGGGGCCGAGGCATCTCCATCAGCCACGGATTGTTCGTAAACCGCCCATCAAGAACCCCTGAATCATGGGCGAATCGAACTTCGAGCCCAGAGATTGCGGGGCTATCCGAAAGCGCAGCCATAAGGTTCGGCTGAACGGATCCAATTGCGTTGGCCTGGGGCGCGGTTGCGCGGGGCACCACACCCTTCGCGAGGGCACCGTTCCAAGCATCTTCGGTCGACAGTGCAGGGTAGTTGGCCCGAACGAGATTGATTTCTTGCTCTGTCGGGGGACCAGCGAGGGCGTCAACCATTTGGAGAGCCGAACGTGAATCGAACAGCGGTTGCACTAGCGGTTGCTGAAGAGAAACCGTTCCATCGTAAGCGGTGTGATCACCCCAGCACTCAAGGTAATGAGACATGGGCAATTGCCACTTTGCGGCATACGCAGTCTCATTATCGTGCAGTGAGAGGTGAGCGGACCACGGCACCTGACCAATCAGACTCTTGAAATCAAGATCAGCGGGTGCGTCGTACGCCGGATTGCCTCCGATAATCAGGAGCGACTTCACTCGGTTGGCCCTGATTTCGTCGGCAAGGGCCTTGATGTCGTTCCCCTTGTGTTGCCCCCACGGACGTGGTGACGGTAAGTATGTAACGGGCGCGCTTAGGAATTCATTGATTGCAATAACCGCCGCGTGGACGGCGGCAGGCAAGTGTCGCCCCGCGACCAAAATGCTCCGTCCGGAAGCAGATCGCAGCTCTGCAGCCAGGGCAGAAATCATCGACTGCGCCACTACAGTCGAATTTGATGAGGTTGCCCCTGCGATTCCAAGCTGGCTCGCAAGCGACTTCACCACTGCGAGCATTTGGGATGCGCGCACGGGAACTCGGTGATCCGCTATTGCACCGAAAGTCGTTGGCGACGATTCAAAAGCGTACAGGCGGCTCATCGAACCTGACTCGGGGTTACGGCGCCCCATGATGTCGCCCATGTGGCGAGTGGCGCCCGCAAGTTCATCAAAAACGTCGCAGTCAAGGCTCACCACCACGTCGGCGCGGCTGAAATCGTAGACCGGGCTGACGCTGGCGTTGAAAGCCAACGCCTGGCCTTCCCGCTCATTGTCGTTGTTGACCGGCTCCCACTGATACCAGCGACCATTTGTAGAGCGGATAAAACGCTGGATCGCGGCGGCAAGACTCGGCGAAGTAACCCGACCCGTGAGAATCGCAACGCCACCTTTATTGAGGTTCTGCCGAGCGGATTTGAAGTATCCAGACCAACTATCAACCGAACCCGAGTACGTGACCGAGTTGAGCCTGTCAGGATCATAGAGATCGTAGATCGTGGCAAGCGTACGCGCGTCGCAGGCCCCGAGGCTCGCCGGATGATTAGGATTACCTTCGATCTTGACGGGGCGTCCTTCGTATTGGCGAACAAGGATGCCCATGACATCGCCGCCATCTGCGGTGACCGTCGCGAAGTGCTTGCTTACGCCATTGACTCGTTCTTCTGGGGCCTGAACGAAGCTAACCAGTTTCTCCTGAGGCATGATCAGCGATCGGCATCCGCTACCCGCAAGGCCCGCGATTGCCATCGTTCCACCCATCAACTTCAGGACGTCGCGCCGATCCATTTCTGGAATAGAACGGCGATGCGGGAACTCATCTTCTCGCCAAATCTTTGCCTCTTCTCCGCCTTGAGCCTCGTCAAGGCCGCGGAAGAATGCGTTTGGAGCCGATTTCTCGTTCTTGGGGTCGTACATCGTTTTCTTCTTGGCTCCTCTGTTTAGCGGTGACAAATGTAGCAATCGGTCAATGCAGACTTATTGATGCCGCGATCCGCCATCAACTTCACCCCTTCATGAACCTTGTCGTTGGGGGCTCGTTGCGGTAACCCCTCCATCAATTTCATCTCAACCGCACTGAGCGGTACGCCCGCCGAGATCTTTCGGTAAACCTCAAACACCTGTTGCCGAGGCGTCAAGCTTTTCTCTGGGGAAATCTCAACCATATACTTGGAAGGATCTTCGTGGCAGTCTAGACACCAACCCATGTGGAAAGCTTGCCCCTTCCACGTGATCTCCATCTCCTGAATCTTGCCGTGGCAAGTGTTGCAGTTCACCCCTTTCGCGATATGAACCGCGTGATTGAAGTAAACGAAGTCTGGCGCACGGTTCACCAAGTTCCACTTGACCGGAGTGTTCGTCTCCCAACTCTGCCGAATAGGCTGAAGGAGCGGGCTGTTTGTCCAGATTTGACTGTGACAAGTCATACAGACCTCAGTCGGAGGCGCACCAGCATTCGCGGAAGTCTCAACGCTAACATGACAGAAGCGACAGTCAATTCCGAGTTCCTTCACGTGGTGCTTGTGACTGAATGGGGCGGGCTGGTTGAGCGGAACTCCAACCTTGGTATTGAAGGATCCGCGAGTAATGGCCGAGCCAGCGACAAGAACGAACGGCAAACCCGCGAGCGCAAATAAACTTGCCGTCGCGATCGTGTTTGCTGCGGGAGCGAATAACTGTGCCATTGCGATTCCTTAGTCGAGATCCTTCATCTTGCCGTCATGTCGATGGCCATCACCAAGAAGAATACGGCCAAATAAACCATTGAATATTTAAACAAAGCCTTAGCTTTTGGTCGAGTCGTTGTGCGTAACAATCCCATGCTCTGCACAAGCAAACCGAGATTCAACCCAACCACGATGGCTATCGTGGCATAACTGAGCCGGTTTGTGACGAGGGGAACAAGCGAAACCAGGGCCGTTAGTACGGCGTAGAAAGAAATTTGGAGAGCGGTGATGTGCTCGCCACGGACCACCGGGAGCATGGGCACGCCAGCCTTTGCATAGTCATCTTTGATAAGAATGGCTAGCGCCCAAAAATGAACAGGTGTCCAAAGGAAGACCACCGCGAAGAGAACCCACGCGAGAACTCCCAGATCGCCGGTTACTGAAGCCCAACCTACAAGCGGAGGGAACGCACCGGCGGCGCCACCGATCACGATGTTTTGCCAGGTTCGACGCTTCAGGATGAGCGTATAAACGATCACGTAGAACAGCAGCCCGGCGAATGCAAGGATTGCGGTAAGCAAGTTAGCCGAGAAGGTAAGCAACGCAAACGAACCGATCGCCAAACTCGCGGCGAAGAGCGCGGCATGAGGAGTGCTAATCGCATTGCTCACCGTTGGACGGCTGGCAGTCCGCCCCATCGCGAGGTCAAGGTCCTTTTCAAGGATCATGTTGATCGCGTTCGCAGCCCCCGCCATCATGTAGCCGCCAAGACCAACCCATACGACCAGAGACCAGTGGGGCCACCCCTTCGCGGCCATGATCTGAGCCGTGGTTGTCGTGAAAATCAGAAGGCTGATGACTCTCGGCTTGGTGAGCGCAATGTACGCCTTCACCTGCGCACGAACTTGCTCGGCAAGTGGACGCGTATCAGGCTCGCTTGGCTCTTCGGCCGCCGGGCTCACCTCATGCTCGGACAAGGTGTGGGCGCCTAACTCAACATAGATTTGCCACACGATGAGGGCGGCCGCCAGATGGACGATCTGCATCCAAGCGGGTGCACTAATCGCGAGGTTGACCACCCCAATCACCATCTGTGAGATGTAACCGATGGAGAGGAGTCGGGCGTTGCGGCGCACTCCTTCTGTGGGACAGTTACGCGAGATGAATCCTGCCGCCCAAATGACGAGGGCAAAGAGAGACACGGCCAGCAAGGGATGCGCCACGCCCCCTTTTAGAATCGGGCTTGCCGACTCGCCAAGGTGTAAGTTGAGTCGCTCCGCGATCCCTTTCGCCGAATCAACTTCCTTACTGTAAGCGGTACTTCCCATCGCCGATATCGCGCCGGAAAGACCAAATAGAAGGGAGGCGACGCCGATTGCGAAGAGCATGGAAGACGCCGGGCTCCATCGCCACTTGAGGGCCCTGCCGCCCCTCGATGCCCAATAGCCAACTCCAAGTGCTCCCAACGTAAAGTAGTTGTTGAGCAAGTGAGCGGGCATCGCGATCATCCGCATGAGCGACTTATCTTCTGTGACCCACCCGTACCGAACCAACACCGCGCCGATCAGGGCGGAGATCATCGTTCCAACAAACGCCCACCCCACAGATTTTCGAAGCAGGCTGCCTTTGGGCTCGTGTTTACGGAGCAGAAGCCAGAACCCTAGTAGGAACGCTCCGAGCATGCTTGAAGTGACCCTGTGAGTCAACTCAATCACGGTTTTGGTGCTTGTGTTGACGCCATCTAACGTGCCACCACAAAGGGGCCAACTGACGCCACAACCATCGCCGCTTAGGGACGCTCGGACGAACGCGCCGAAGAGAATGACGAAGGCAGTGAAAAGAATCGCTGCGATCGTCCAGTTCGTCCAACGGGTCTGCGTCATGCCGAAACGTCACGCTTGCGCGTGTCCTTGGAGTCAGGATGAACGACTTGGGCCTTCCACGTCAAGGTGAAAGTGAGGAAAAAGGGGTCTATCGGTCCCGGCGATGCAACCCTTCGGCAAACCAAATCGTCCGGAATCGGTTTTGAATCTAAAACTGCCCAAAATCGTGCAGTTTCAATTCCTCGCCGGATTCATTCACAATAGAGGACTCATGAAGTGGATCGCGGTCACGTTGACAGCCTTGATGGGGGCAGTTGCTTCGGCAATTGCTCCGGATCAGCGCGACTTCATGTTTGAAGGTGCAACCTACCGCATGGTTGTGTTTGATCCTGCCCGCGGTGAGTTTTCTCCGCAAGTCATTTTGTCGCCAAGACTTGTTCCGGTCCGCACGCTCTTGGGCGAAGAGAAGCCAGTAGCCGCGATCACAGGCACGTTCTTTGCATGGGAGAATGGTCAGCCCGTTGGCGAGGTCGTGATCAACGGCGACACGCAGACTGCCGGAGCTCGAGGCTCGGTGCTCGCCGTGGATTGGCTAGGTAGGGTTTCCATCTTTGATGCCCCAGTGCGCGGATGGACGGACTACTTTCCGTACCGTTTTGCTCTGCGCGCAACCATTCGCGTCACTCGCGATGGAGTGATTGACCCCCGCCCTTGGGATCAGGGATTCCGAGACCGAAGTCTTTGGGGATCAGCCGCCCGAACCTGCGTAGGAACCACCCCCGGCGGCAAACTTGTCATGGCGGCGACCCGCAACTCGGTAACACTAAGTGGGCTAGGGAGGGCAATGGCTTCTCAAGGAGTGAACAATCTCGTTGCGCTCGACGGTGGCGGCTCGACCATGCTGTTCGCAAATGGCCGGTCTCTTATCGGCACGATGAGGCCCCTGAACAACCTTTTTGTCGTTTATGACCGGTCACCTCTCGACGACGAATACCGGGCCCACCTTGCTCGCTTGGCACGAAATCAAACGGATGGAGTCGCGTCGGGCGCGTCGGGCCGATTGGGTTCCTCCAGGTAACATCGCCGGGCTTGAGCCGCCCGCACCTGGCCGTGATTGTTCCGGCATATGATGAACAGGACCGTATTGGGCCGAGTCTCGCCCGGATGACCGAATACCTCCGAGGGCAGGAATTTACTTGGAGGCTAATCGTCGTAAGCGATGGTAGCACCGACGACACGGAAGCTCTCGTGGAACAGGTGGCCGCCGAGGTTCCCGAAGTCCAATTGATAGCTTATAAGCCCAATCGAGGCAAAGGCTATGCCGTGCGCAAGGGAATGCTCTCCGCCGAGGCAGATTGGCTGCTCTTCTGCGACGCCGATCTCGCAACTCCTATGGAGGAGTTGGAGAAACTCTGGCCCGCGGTAGAGGATGGAACGCCCATTGCTATCGGTAGCCGTCCTTTGCGAGAAAGCCAACTAGAGATCCGTCAGCCTTGGTATCGCGAATTCATGGGAAGAGCATTCAACATGGCGGTCCAAACCCTCGGAATTCGAGGGATTGCCGACACTCAGTGCGGATTCAAGCTTTTTCGACACGACGCATGCCAAGAAGTTTTCCGTCGGGTGAAAGTAGACGGATTCGGCTTTGACTTTGAAGCGCTCATGATCGCGCACGACCTCGGTCTCAAAATCGCCGAAGTGCCAATACGTTGGCAGCACAAAGATGGATCGAAGGTATCGCTGGTTCGCGACGGCATCCGAATGCTCCGCGACCTTGTTCGATTGCGCATGATGGGTAAGTCGCGCCGCCTTGCGCTCCACGATCCTGACTAAACTCCGTCGGTCGTTCGCACCATGAACCCCGAAGAGTACGAGAAAATGCGCCGCCTAGAGGACCACTATTGGTGGTTCGTCGCTCGCAGACAACTTGCACTCGATTTGTGGCGGAAGTACGCTCCCACTGGCCCTGTACTTGACTTAGGGTGCGGGACAGGAGCAGTAGCCGCCGAAGTCGCTCGTACGGCCCCGGTTGTTGGGCTCGACTTCACTCACCTTGCGCTCCGGCACGCTCAAGAAAGAGGTCTCAGACAACTTGTCCGAGGAGATGGCGCGAGACTCCCGCTAGCCGAAGATTCTTTCTCGGCTGTCGTCGCGCTTGACATCTTTGAGCATATTGAGGATCACGCTTCCGCGTTTCGCGAGGCGTACCGTGTTCTGGCCCCCGGAGGTGTTTTGGTGTTGTCTGTACCCGCTTATAAGTGGCTTTGGGGACCCCATGATGTCGCCCTCCATCACTTCCGGCGCTACACACGATCCTGGGTGCGCTCTTGCGTACGGGATGCTGGATTTGAACCGGTCACCGTTTCGTACTCGGTATTTTGGCTTTTTCCGTTCGTGATCCTTGAACGGCTGTTTGGTAAGTTTCGTCGCGGCCCTGCGAAGGCATCCCTACCCCCGGTTTCCTCTTGGACCAATCGGACTCTGATTCGATTGATGTCGCTTGAGGCGCGCGGCACCGCACGCCCCGGCTGGCCCTGGGGGAGCAGCGTGGTGGCGGTGGCCCGAAAGCCGCGGTAACCGCTAGGGCAACCTCATCTTCGGCACCATTGCCGTAAACGTATGATGCCCCGAGCCAACAGTCTGTTTTTCGGCTCCGATTTCAATCACGGCCTCCACATTGGGCGGCACCTCCACTTCGACATTCACTGTGTCCCCGATGCGCTCCCAACGACAACGGATTGAACCGCGTATTGAGTCGTAACTCGTATCGGCCCAAGTTAGGTGAGGATCAAATTGTGGGGCAATCCGAATGCGACCGAAACCCGGTTCAAGCGGCGTAATGCCCCCTACAGTCTCGAACACCCAACCCATAACGGCGCCATAAGCGTAGTGAGCAAACGAATTCATGCCGACGTCTTGAAACCCACGCTCGGGCGTCCAGCCGTCCCATCGCTCCCAAATCGTCGTCGCTCCGTTTTCAATTTCAAACCCCCACGACGGGAACGTCTTGTTGTGGAGCAACCGAAATGCGACATCGTTGCGACCAATCTTTGACAAGACGTACATTAGGTCACGGGTTCCGACAAATCCCGTGGACAGGTGCCACCCCCGTCCTTCAATGTCCGCCACAAGATTGTCAGCCGCCTTCTTCGCTCCGGCTTCATCGAGAATATCAAATCCGAGGGCCAAAACATATCCGCATTGCGTATCTCCCTTCACTCGTCCGTCGGATGAAACGTATGCGTCGATGAACGCCTTTTTCAACTTTGCTGCGAGGTCGCGGTAACTCGCGGCTTCGTCGTTACGCCCAAGCAACTCCGCAGAATCCGCAAGGATTTGTGTACTTCCAATGAAATAGGCTTGATAGATCACTTCTTTCGGAGTGTTCGCGTTGATGCTGAGCCAGTCACCAAAACAGTGGAAATCGTCCGGAGGCAGGTAGTCATCACCTGACCGTGCACGGCAAAACTCAACGAATCGCTTCATTCCCGGATACGAGGCGGCAAGTTGACGTTTATCGCCGTAGATTTCATAAACCTGCCACGGACAAATGACGCCGGCGTCGGCCCACGCGGGTCCGCCATCGTCGCCAGAAACCTTGAGCGGAGCGACCGTCGGGTAGTTCCCGTCGGCTCTTTGGCCATCGTCGAGTGCGACTAGCCAACGGTTGAAGAATGGCTGGACATCCGAGTACAGTGCCGCCGTTCGGATATACGCCTGCGCGTCCCCCGTCCAGCCAAGACGTTCATCCCGTTGCGGGCAGTCCGTGGGGACATCGATGAAGTTCATCTTCTGCGTCCACCACGCGTTACTCGCTAGTTGGTTGATCATTGGATCTGAAGTCGCGAAGTGCCGCACCTCGGGCGTGTCACTGCTAATCGCAACGGCCTCTATCATTTCCGGTTTGAGCCCGGCAGAGAGGCCGGTCACTTCCACGTATCGGAAGCCATGGAACGTAAACCGCGGCGTCCATTCGGATCGTTGACCATCGGAGATGTAGACATCGGTCGCACGAGCGAGACGCAGGTTCGCGGTGTAAAGCGTGCCATCCGGATTCAGCGTTTCGCCGTGACGGATCGTGACCGACTGACCACTTGGCTCTTCGAGACGCAAGTGGCAGAATCCCGCCAAGTTCTGACCGAAATCAGCAACGTATACGCCTGAGGCAATTTCTTTGATCTGCACCGGTGACAGCGCCCGGTACTCTCGCACTGGGTTGCTCGTAAATGCTTGGATGGCATGAGGAAATGCGGGTTGCTCTACAGGAACCCGCCAATCATCCGCCGCGAACCCGGCTGAAGACCAGCCTTTAGGCTCGAGGCGAGCATCGAAAACCTCTCCCATTAAGAAGTCTTGTTGGCGGACTCCGCCTTCTCCGTTTTGCCACGTATGGTCGGAGGCAACAGTCTGCCGTCGGCCGTCGGTGTAAGTGACTTCTAGTTGCGCCAAGATGCCAATGTCCGACCCGTAGTGATAGCGCTGTGCGAGCCAGCCGATTGAGCCCGCGTACCAACCATCACCCAGAATTGCTCCGAGCACGTTCTCACCATTCTGGAGTCGTGAAGTCAGGTCAAAGGCTTTGTATTCTATGCGATGCTCGTAGTCAGTCCATCCGGGGGTGAACAACTCGTCACTGACTCGCTCTCCATTGAGATAAGGATCAACGAGCCCTTTCGCGGTTACGTAAAGGATGGCTCGCTGGATATCACCGTCGACTTGGAAAGAGCGGCGGAAGTACTCCGCTCGAGGAGAATCGGTCGGGCGGAGCGTGCCCCACGGGGCCATCGTATATCCGCCGAGCGATACGATGTTTGCGCCCTCGACCTGCCAGTTGGTTGGAGTCTGGATAAAGGTGCCGGAGCCTCCGTCTTTACCTTCCACCAAGAGCGCCGCAAGCACCCCCGCATATCCAAGGCTACCGTTCTCAGCATGGATGCGAATCACGTTCGATCCGGGCCTGAGAAATCCCAGAATCGCGATCGCTTGCGGTCGCTTCCAAGCATCGGTTCTTCCGTCGCTTGCGCCCGCCCACTTGCCGTTCACTTCAACCGAAAACTGATCATCGGCTGTGATATGCAACACGGCCGATTTCAACTCTAGGGGGTCAATCTCGAAGTTGCGGACGAATGTATGCTTTGCGGCGGGACTTTGTCCGAACGCTCCATCATTGGCCCACATCCAACCTGCTTCGTGGAACGCCGAATCCGGTTCAACCCGGTGCCCACCGATCCATTTTGCTTTCCAGTCGCTACGGTCAAGTCCCGTTCCAAATGATGCAGGTGCACTCCATCCTGAAGGTCTGCCTTCTTGATCCCAAACTCGCACTGACCACCAACAATTGAGACGCGAACCAAGGGGCTTACCTCCATAGGTGACCGCATAAGTGTTGCTTGAATTCACCTGCCCGGAATCCCAGAGATCGCCTACGCCTCGCGCCAATCGGCTGGCGTCGCTGGCGACAATAAGTTGGTATGCCGTCTGACGCAAGTTCCTCAACCCTGGCTGGGCGGGACGTAACTTCCAACTGAAATCGGGCGTTCGCCTTTCGATCACCACGGGGTTCACGAGGCTCTCGCACCGAAGTTGCTGGGGGACGATTTGACTCGTATCGGCGGCAAGTGTCAGCATGGCGGCGGCAACGAACACCTGACCATGATACGGCACTGGGCGGTACCTTGGCGCGGGTTCGGCGCGGATGTATAATCCCCGGTTCCAGCACCCGTGGGGATGTAGCTCAGCTGGGAGAGCGCTGCAATCGCACTGCAGAGGTCGTGAGTTCGAATCTCATCATCTCCACCATCACTCGGAACATCTCACCTAACTGTTCGTTCCCAGTATTATTAACAGGTATCTCAAAATTACGTGAAAAATTGGTGCCATTTCGTGAAATTTCATCTCTTCGTCTAATCCAGAGTTAGCAAAATTTTGAGACGGGCCCTCTGTGCCCTACAGGAGTTACGAAGTGAGAGTACAACTATTCTTCGTCGCGTCGGTAGCCGTTTCCACGGCTGCTCATGGCGCATATGTCTTTACTGGATTTGGCCCCACGCAATGGGGAATCGCCGATACAACTCTCGGTGTAGCTGGATACACAATCGAGAACTTTGAAGACGTCAACCTAGTCAATGGTTTACAGGTGACGATTAGCTCGCCGAATGGTGGCTACGGTCCGTCCTCTACTATTCCAAACACCTTCGATCCATTCACCGACAGCACCCATGGAAATGCGTTTCAGCTCGGGGGAGGTGGCGCTTGGGACGGCACTCGAGGGCTGATCAACACGAGGACAAATCGCGAGTTTCCTTATGGCGAAGTTGGCAGTTGGGGATTCACCACATTCACGTTCGGTTCGCCCGCAACGAGCATCGGATTCAGTGTCCAACAGATGGATCTTCAAACGACGATCCTCATAAACGGAAATCCGGTTGGACTGTTAGACGTCTTGGCCGGCTGGACGACAAACGGACTCCGACAGGGATACGTGCGGATTGACGCAACTGGGAACGACGTGATCAACACAGTTACAATCGCCAACGGCAACAACGGAAACTTTAGCGATGGCCTCATGTTTGATCATGTGGCATTTAACGCAGTGCCCGAACCCACAACAATACTGGCGCTCGGCTTCGGCGGTCTCGCCACACTCTTGCGTCGTCGACGCACTGTTCTCTGATTCACCATTCGACGCTATCCTGCTCTACTCTGAATGGGTGAGCAGGATATGATCTCTTTATGGTAGGTGCCGGTCTGCTAGCCGTCACTTTGCTCCGTGCAACTCAATCGGGAACCGATGATCAACGCAGAGCAGACGAGTTGTTCCGTCAGTACGGTCCGACAGTTCAGTTTCCCCAACGTATGCGAGACTCGCTGGCAACGTTCGTCGAAGTCGAGCGACTCCAGACTCAAAAGCGAGCTTTTCAGGGATACTTGGGGAGTTCAATGAAGTACAGGATCTGTAAGATGTTCACGGTGGAGAGCGGACACCTGCTCAGCAAGCACTCGGAAAGTTGCCGCTACCCCCACGGTCACACGCGAAGGATCGAAGTGGTAGTCAGCAGTGAGGAACTAGATTCTAACGACATGGTTCTGGACTTTAAGGTCCTGAAACTAGCGGTTTGTGAGTATATCGACCGACTGGATCATTCAATGGCAGTGAACTCAAACGATCCAATGCTTGAGTCGATAAAGGCCGTGCATCCCGAGAGCCTCATTGTCTTCCAGAACCAGGACCCGACTACCGAGGTGATCGCCAAGGACCTGTTCGACTTTGTGGCTGCCACGCTGAGGAACGGCTTTCTCGGTCAATCCAGCTCAGGGTGTACATACTCCATTCCGGCCGGTTCAGTTGAGCTTGAGCGCATCCGCGTGTGGGAGACGCCGGACTCCTGGGCTGAATTCGGATCCGCTTGAACCAGGCGAAGAAAACCTTAATGGAGTTGGAGGCTGACTTCATCGCCGCAGCTTTCATCGGGCGCAGCCTCCAGACTACTGACATTAACTTCCTCCCCCTGGTCCCTTTTGCGATTGAGCTTGGAAAACCGGATTGGAAACCCAACGAACATCCACATCCTGGTTCCAGAGCATGGGCTGTCTGTATAGGTTTGAACTTCGGGGCAGCGAAGAACCCGACAGCCAACGAGGCAAAAGCAGAGGCAAGCAAGGTCGCCATACACCTTGAAAACGTGGCCAATGAGGTCGCAAAGCGCGAGACAAAATGAAACTCGCAAGGTTGTTTACGCTGATCTCAAGGCAATGCAGCAGGAGGCCTGCAACTTGCAGAAGCTGCTCCAGCTCTACATTGTCGGCTCTTAGGCAAAGTTCCCTGAGGTTCCTACGCAGGTTCCTAAACGAGATGCCACTGGTTGGCCCGAAATGACCCACTTCATGAACCTAATTTTGGCATTTTGAGCCTGTCGAGTTTGCAATCGCACTGCAGAGGTCGTGAGTTCGAATCTCATCATCTCCACCAAAGTTTTAGTTCTTCTGAACGTGACCTCAGTAAAGCAACCTCAAGAAGACCTCACCGGCCCCAACGACGAATCTCTCGAAGTAAGAAGTCAACATCGCCGAACGGGTCGCCGCCGGAGCGCTTCCACCGCACCCGCCCCTCCGAATCAATCAGGATCGTCGCGTGGAGCTCCATCTCCTCGAAGTCATCGTAACTCGCAAAACGCCGCGCATTTTCATGGTTGACGTCTGAGAGCAAAGTGACATCAAAGGGCGCCAAGACAAGTGATTCTCGGTTTTTCTCCGGAGCCGTTGCACTCACGCCAAGAACCACCGTGTTCTCATCACCAAACTCGTCTAGCCGATCGTTGATTGCCCCCAACTGCTCCATGCAGTGAACGCACCGGTCTGAAAGATAGAAGACGAGCAACACGTTCTTGCCTCGGAAGTCCGTCAATTGCACCCGGCGCCCCTCGGTGTCCACGCAATCCAATATTGGCGCTTGGAACGGACGCCAGTTGCTTGGCCCAATCTCATCCAAATCGGACGGCACATACACTCTTTCGGGCCGCGGAGTCACGGCACGGGGTGTCGCATTCAACCGCAGAGCAAGAACTTCTCTGACCAAGGGCAGGCTTCGATCCGCTCCGCTCCAAACCGCGAGGAAACGGCCCGCAAACTCTCGGGCTCGGTCCGTGTTGCCGGCGGCAACGTGCGCCTTGGCTAGTCCTGCGAGGCACCATGCGTCGTTGGGCTCTTGCGACAGAGCCTTTTCGTAGGATGTGATTGCCGCTGCCGTATCACCGGTTCGCAAGAACTCGTCCGCCACCAAGCGCATCGTCGGCCAAGGATCGTTCGGCGGGTCGTTCGCGATCTGGTTGTTCTCGCGGGCCGTGGCTTCTCTCTCCGCAACTTGCTTCAAGAGTTCGAGACCCTCCGATTCCTTTCCTTCCGCTATCAGCAACTTTGCCTCAGCCACCCGCATCATAACGGGCCGGCTGATTTGATACCGCCTTCGCGTTTGCTCGGCTCGATCAGGATTGCGAGCAATTT
>JAHBTC010000119.1 GCA_019638835.1 Fimbriimonadaceae bacterium | reverse complement strand
CTTGCGCAGTAGGTTCATTCTCCATCGGGCAGTCGGTCGGTAAGCCGATCCTTGCGTCGTTCCTTGTCATCATTGCCATGCTGGGGATCTCGATTGGCGGAGTCCTTGGCTACTTCCTACGAAACACGAAGATCGTCGAATGGGATGCGGCGTTCAGTGGCATCGTAGGCTTCCTCGTCTTTGCGACCACACGGCAACTGAACGGCATCCTTCCGGAAGAAGGGTTTCCGTTCAGCCTGATCGTAGCCAGCACCCTCTCGTGGCTCATCTTCTTCGTAGGCGTGTTCGCCTGGCGCGACGCAACTCTGCTCTTCGTATCGTTGCCTGCCTTGGCCATGTTTGGTCTTGTCGGTACGTTCGACACATACCCCCTTGGCACATTCTTCTTCTTCGTCTACCTCGTGTGTATCGCGGTGCTTTATTCTCGGACGCACTACCGCAACATGGTCTCCCTCGCAAAGGATGCGGGCGTTGAAGAGCCTTCCCTGCTGCACCGTGACTCGTGGCGGTGGATGGCAGACAGTTCGTGGGCGCTCGGTTCAGCGGGAGTCATCATTGTTCTCGCTCTTATCGGGGGGCCACTCCTCCAAGTCATGGTTCGGACGGTAGCCCCCGATGCCCCTCTTCAGTTCCAAGAAGCCGTCCGGCAACGCAATGAGCAGATCCAAACTGGACTAAATCGAAACCAGCAGGTGGACGTGCGCGTGGGTCGCGGCGCAATTACGATCAGTGAGGAGAAGGTCTTCGAGATCAAGACTTCCGCTGGCGAATACTATCGAGCAGGCGTCTACGACCAATACACCGGCAATGGTTGGTCAAATGCTCGCCAACCCATCACAAGGCGCAGCGGACGCGTAGAAGGCGATCGGCTTCCGGCTCGCGAGATCGGGCCGAACGGAGGATGGCTGTCATGGCTTCCCAACGGCCAGGTTCCACTCGAACCGATTGAGAACCGCGACATCTATCGCGTGCAAATCCGAAACGTTGAGTCCATCCCGGCCCTGGTATGGACCCCGGGGCCAGTCGTTGAAGTCCTCACGCAGAACGTCACCGCGAACGCATTGCCAAACGGATTCGTGAGCATCGTTTCGCGACTCACCTCCCGGGCCGAATACGACTTCACGGTTGCTCGATCGGTTGGCTCTCCGGCCAACGCCAAAAGCGTTAATCCCATCGACAATCTTTCGCAGCGAACGATCCAAAACCTCTACCAACTGCGGCCCAATGAGGAGCTGCCCCGGCCCGCGAAGCCTGAACTCTCCTCTCGGGTGCGAAACTGGATTCGCGAAGCAACGGCCGGTGCCACCACCGACTATGAAAAGGCTGAGCGACTGCGAAAGGCGATTTCGGAAGTCATCACTTACGACACCCGGACCGAAGCTCTCGCCGCCGATAAGGACGCGGTGGATGCAGTTCTGTTTGAGACGAAGCGAGGCTATTGCGACCTCTTCGCGACGGCGATGACGGCCTGCGCGATGGATCTTGGATTGACGGCCCGCTATGTGGTCGGGTACTTCGATCCAGGCCTTGAGTACACGGACGACGGCTACTCGGTTGTCCGCAATAAGTACGCCCACGCCTGGTCGGAGATTTACTTTGACGGGGTTGGATACGTTGTTTTCGACGCCACCGAGGGATCCCGCATGGCCCCCGGCGGTGAGCGTAGCCAGGTACCGACCGAGGACCGCTCTCCGTTCGCCCGGTTCCTGAGCGAAGATATCTCTGGCTGGCTCCTTGGAAGCATTGCGCTTATCGGCGTGGCTGCATTCCTCGCCATGCGACGCCCGTGGGAAGCGATTGGCCGCCGAGGCACCGAATCTCGGCTCACAAATGCCCACCAGAAGTTCATTCAAACCATCGAAGGCGTGACGCGCTCCCCCAAGCGGTTCAGCATGACCACACGGGAATATATCGAGGCGTCAGCCGCGTCCCTGTTCGGGACAGGTGATGAGGCAAAGCGTCTTGCCGCCGGGTTTGATCGTGCTTTCTTCGGGCCAGAGACGCCGGACGATGACTTGATCGCTCGCTTAGAAGGCGAACTCAAAGAGTGGAGTCACGCGCTTCGGGAGGCCAAGCCATGAGCGGCCCGAATGCTGCCGGGCATCTGAAGAATAGGGTCGTGCTTCTCCACGGGCCAGACACAATCTCACGGCGGGAGATGCTCGCCGCGCTTATCCAGGCCGCTGACCCGGGAGGCGATGGTTTCGATCGCGAAGAACTCAACGCGGATGTTTCTAAACCTCCGGATTGGCTTGGCGCCGCGTCGCAATTCCCCTTCATGGCAGAGCGGCGCACGGTGATTATCCGGCATCTCGCCCGCATCTCACCGGGAGACGAGGGGGGGCGCGTAAGCGCGAAGCACCCGGTTGCCCTGATTCTTAACTCGATTCCTGAATCTGCGTTCGTCATTCTCGTCGGGGATGACGAAATCGGCGACCGGGATCGGCAAGACCGATTCAATCGCAACATGGAATCATGGGTGCGGCTCTTTAAGCACGTCGAAAACGCGGCAATCCTTGACTTCAAGATTCAGCCTGGAGATATCGAACGCCGCCTCAGAGCGCGGGCCGACGAACTAGGGAAGAAACTTCCTTCAGATTCCAGCAGCCTGCTTCTACAGATGGTGGGCTCAGACATGGCAACCGCGCTCAGCGAACTGGACAAAGTTGTGCTCTATGCGGGCGAGGAGACCGTCTTGCGGACGGAGTACGTCCAGAAGGTGGTGGTGGCTGAGCCGGATTTTCGAGCGGGGCAACTAATCCGCTCCATCATGCGCGGGAACCCAAGCGAAGCCGTAACCCAGATGCGGCTGATGCTTTCCGATAGTCCGACTCAAAAGGGACGTGCCGGAGCAGGGGCGATCACAATGCTCGCCAATTCGTTTCGGCTGATGTCGCATGCGCGGACGGCCAAGGATCTGGGCGAGAATGTGGGAAAACCCACGCAAAGATTGCGGGCCGCGCTACCGGAGAAGTCCATCCTCAACGAGCCCGACTGGAAGGTTCGAGATGCGGTTCAGAACGCAAGTCGATTTACGCAGGAACAGATTCAGGAGTGCCTCAATATCCTATTGGAAGCTGACGCCGTGCTGAAAGGACTGCGCCCCGGCGGAAAGGAAGACGACACGATGGAACTGATGGTGTTGCGGTTGGTGCAAGTCGCTCAGGGCCGCGAGACCCGTGTGCGGGCGCTGGTCTAGCTCTTCAGATTCATCAACATTCCTTGACCCAGCCCTTTCGGGTTAAGGCACGAGGCTTTCCATCCGAGAACAGCTTAAACTTACGCCGCGTCGTCGAGATCGACGCTCTTCGCGTCCTCGACCGTTTGGTAATCCCAATTGTCGCAATCAAGACGGCGGCAATGGATCATTCGTTGTGTCGTCCCATCCTGCATCTCCACCTCGGCCATGTGCGCGAACCGGCACTCGAGACAGATTTCCGGCTCGATCAAACGGACGACTTTGAGATTCCTTTGCGACATGCTTGTACCGACTTCCGTGTCGGACCTCTGCCCCTAATGTCGGCCCGCAACGTCAACGGGGAGGACGATAGAGTTACCGGGTTTCAAAAAACGTCCGGCTCCATGCCGTTGGCTGATTCAAGAGAGGCGTGAGTCGCCCCATGAACTCGTGGTGGCTAAGCCCGACCTGCCCGAGGGTTGCCAGATGCTCGGTCGTCGTCTGGGTGTCCACCATCCGGAAACCGAGCGCACGGCACCGTTCGACCATAGCCCATAGGGCCACCTTCCCCGCATCGGTACGCCGATGAAACATGGACTCCGCAAAAAAGCACTGCCCAATCGCAATTCCGTAAAGCCCGCCGACAAGTTGGCCGTCAAGCCATGCTTCGCATGAGTGCGCCCACCCTTGCTGATGAATTTGCCGGTAGACCGAGATAATCGGCTCGTTGATCCAGTTATCGCTCGGCCGGCGACACGCCCGCATAACGTCCTCAAACGCCCGATCGAACGTGACCTCATACTCGCCCCGGCGGATACGGCGACGAAGGGAACGCGAAACGCGGATCCCTTCGATCGGCAGAATTCCCCTCTCGTGGCTCAGATAGAACTGCACGGAGCCGTCTTCGTCGCCCATGACGAACGCGCCGTGGTACGCCGCCATGGCGACCACCTCGGGATCAATCGGAACAGAGGCGCGGTTCATCGCAATTCCGGAAGTAATATGCCCGCATGTCGCAATCGCTCGCCAAGAAAGTCCTTGATGATTCGGGGTTCCAAGTCTCCCAGGTGTTCGCTGGCCTCAAGAATGAGGATTGGCAGCAACGACTCTTGCCCTCGACGATGTCTCCGCAGGAAGTGATCCACCACCTGACCGAATGCTGCAAGGCAGCCTCGCATCGCATCACACAGGGCACGGAGTTTGAGGGTTGGGGAAAGACGACGATGGCAGGCACAACACCCGAGGAATGGATGGAAGAGTTCAACGCCTGCCGAGCACAAGCGATTTCCGCCGGTCTCGAAGAGGACAACGAACGGCATCAAATGACGCTGATTGATCTCCTTGCCCTCCACGAGGCGTACCACGTCGGTCAACTTTGCACGCTCCGATTGCAGATTGATCCAGACTGGAATTATCTCTCGATTTACGGCATGACCGAGTGAGCCATTTCTTGAAGCGTTTGAGTTTCGGCTCGCATGAGGGTTTTGCAGCCCGGTAGTGGCTCGGGGTATTCCGCCTTGATCGCTCGCGATACGGGGCGGATGCGCGCTATATCCCATTCGGTCCATGACATGCGTCCCGAGAGCCGGATGCGATTGGCTTCGCTCAATTCTCGGCGGGCTTCAATCAGCCTTCCATCAAATACCGAGAGTTGCGCCGAGAGTTCAAGCCGGTAAATCTGAAACGTGAACTGCGAGAGTCGATCGCAGATCTCCTCGATCATTTTGAGTCGTGACCGAGCAGACTGTGGCGCGTGGGGCATCTCTGCCGAGGCAAGCGCCAGTTCTTTCGTTAGCCATATGCGGTAGCTCAGCGATTCTTCGCTGGTCTCCAGTTCGTGCGCTAGAGCGATTGCTCGTTCCTTGTTTCCGACGGTGCTCTCAAACCAAGCCCAGTTTGCGAGGACATAAGCCTTCTCCAATCGGGCACCTCCTAACTCTGCCGCATCGTAGGTTTCCTGCATCGTACGCAGTCCTTCGTCAAATCTTCCGTTGTGAAGTTCGGCAAGCGCTCGTCCGTGACGTAAGCGGCACGCTGCCGGTGCCTCACAAGCGGAAGCAAGTGCCTTTTCCGCTTCGTTGGCAAGCCGAAGCCCCTTTTCTGGCTCTCCATACATCAGCATGAGTGCGACTCGATAGAACTGAACATCGGCGGCGAGGTCCGGCATCCCGACACCGGCAGCGTGGGTCAAGGTAACGCGAAGCCAACGCTCTGCCTCCGTCATGGCGTTCCCGTATATCGCGGAAATGGCTCGGAGGAAGTGAACGTAACCAATGCGATGGTCGTGTATGTCAAGCGAGCTATTGAGGCTGTTGAGGAGTCGATGCAGTCGATCGGAAGGAGCAAACTCAGCGAGGTTTAGCGCACTGTAGAGCATCTCAAGTGCGGTGAGTGGCTGCCGTGGAGCCATCCAGTCCAGCGCATCAAACAGCGAGGTTGCGGCTTCAGTACTCGTTCGCCAGTGGTTCTCCGGGGCCACCACACCTTTCCGCAAAACCATGAGTTCGGGCGCAAAGTCGGCCACATCGTCACCCAGAAGGCGACGCAAGAGCTTTTCCTGGCACTCGTCAGTGGTGTCTACATGGCACCGATCTGACGCCAACTGACACTTGACGCGGTCAACGATGAGTGGACCATCCTCTCCCATCACAGATTTGACATTTGCGATCGCTCGCCGCAGGCTTTGCTGCATACGATAATCGTCACGTCCGGGCCAGAGTAGAGCGCCGAGCCTTGCTCGGCTCATCTCGTTCTCCGGGGCTACACTCAGCAAACCGATGAGTGCCCGTTCGTGACGCGTACGGAAATGAACTTCCTCTCCTCGTTCATTCCGGATCGTCAAGTCTTTCTGGCAGTTGATGGTCCACACAGCGGCGCTCCTACTTCCGTCGTCGGCGAACCAGTGGGATCAAGCCTGCCAATGCGATCAGAGAAGCTGGCTCGGGCACTGCGTATACCGTCAAGTGTCCAAGGCTGTGTCCTACCGCGATGCTTCCGTTCGCATCCCACGACTGAGTACCAGCATTGAACAAATAGCGATTGATGTTGCCGTTTGCGTTCGTGTGCTGAGAAACGAACATCTCATTCCCGTCGGGACTGAACGCGAGACCGACGGATTGAGTGACGCTCAAGACTTGCTGCGTTCCGGTGACTGCTCCACTCGCGTCACGAAGGATCCGGAAGATGCCTGAGTTCCCAGATGCTTGGAAAGAAGCACCGTAGAGTTCTCCATTCCTCCAAGCCAGTTGGTGAAGGCCATTGACAACATTTCCGTAACTGGTCAACGTGTTCGTCGAAGTTTCGTAACGCCAAATCGAACCGGAAACTCCCGTTGAGATGTAAGCGTTTGCTCCGTCGCTTGAAAATGCCACGTCCCGTCCGCTTCCTGTATTCAGGGTGCCGTTCGCCGTATAAACGCCGCCGGAGAAAGAGAAGCGAGAGGTCGGACCGTTCACGTTTGTGGCGAACACTTCACCCGTAACCGGGTTAGCGTTGCTCCCGTGCGTAGCAAACATGCTATTGCCGCTGATCGTCCCATTCGCGATAAAGTTGCCTCCTCCGTCACGAGTGAATCGGTTGATACTTCCGCCCGATGTGTTGCCGTGACGATTGGCAACCAAGAACTCCCCTGCCGGGCTCATGAATCCGCCCATCGGGTCATTGAGACTTGTGGATGCGATGCCGGACATGGAAGTTGCCACGCCACCGTTGTCAATGTTCCAGCGGAGAATGCCACCCCAATTGACGGGGTTTTGGTTATCTGGCCCAGGCGGTGTTTCCGCGACCATCAACTCAAAATCAGCGAATGAAACGGCAACCATTGCGGTGGCGGCCAGGGAAACAAGAATCCTCTTCATGTCTGTGTTCACGGTAATCCGTGCTCAAAATCGGATTTTCCCGACCCATCATTACTGGAGCATTACTGGATTTCACGTTTTAGAAAAATGTCGTGAAAACGACTTGCTTTGAACCTACCGAAGTTCACGCAAGATTTCAATTGCTCGCCGCCGCGCACGGAGTTGCAGCCAACGTGCGATGGGCATCCCCACCCAAAACTGCCACGA
>JAHBTC010000118.1 GCA_019638835.1 Fimbriimonadaceae bacterium | reverse complement strand
GGAGAAAGGCGGTGTGGAGCGCGACATTCCGGCGCATCCTAAACTCGTCGAATACCTCGATGCTTGGACACAAAGCGAAGGACTGTCAGGAAGCGACCGGCTCTTCCCTGCTCTCCCCCGCACCGGGGAAGTGACCCGGAACCGGGCCATGACCAGAGGGGACGCGCTCCGGATGGTGAAGCGGAGACTACTCTCGGCCGGAATTCCATCGGTATTTTCTAATCACAGTTTTAGGGTAACGGGAATCACAGAGTTTCTGACCAACGGCGGTGATCTCGAGGCCGCGCAGCAACTGGCCAACCAAGCGGACAGCCGAACGACGAAACTCTACGACCTGCCAGCAACCCGGCTGGAACTAGAAGAGATAGCCAGAATTCTGTACTGAAGTCAAAGGCTCTATACTTACATGTTGGCCTCACTAGGGGAGGCTTGTTAAAGGTCCAACTTCCAAACCATTTCCGAAAGCAACACCCCAGCCACGCGAAACCGGTAAGCTGCAAGTTTCCAAGTTACATTTCTGACAAGGCACTCAAGCACATCTCGCCTGCGGACCAGACTATCAGCCTAGTCAGGAACATTAATTCTCAAACGTGAGGTCATTCGAAATGCCACTTGATACTATTCGGTTATTGCTTATCTCGACGAAGTGTGACGACCAATTTAGATGGTGAGCTAACACGATGGCATCTTCTTCAATGCGTCTACCTTTCACTTTCGCAGGAAAAATTAAATGCCAATCATAAGTTCTCAAAAGTTCGCATTGAGAAACCCGATGTCCCTCGCAGGATTTTAACATGCTTGCAAACAAGGTTCCTTCCTGCTCAGTGGCATTCTTCGTAAAGAAAAGCGCAATCCAAAAACATACTCCTGTAAGTACAACGACAGTTACAAAGATTAGCGATCTTCTATCCAAAATGCCCTCCGAGTCCTCGAGGCAGCGGGAACTCAGGTATTGATCCTTCCGGAAATGAAGCCCTGCGGCAACATTCTTCGCACGACAGGCACGTCACATTTGCACAATTTTATGCCTCAGCCCTCTCAGGGTTGAGGCTACCCCGACTTGTTCCAAACAGTCAATTCAGCCCAGCAACCTAAGTCTTGTCACTGCAAAGTCATTACTAAGCCACCCCCCTGGGTCTCCCCGTGCCCTCCAACGGCGGAGCGAAGAATATGAGCTTAATCACACAGGAATGAACCCGAACCGCAATCCGCTTTCCATCTCCAATGTCAATCTGCGGTAAACCCGCGCCATGAACGAGACGATCCGCAACATCGAATCTCAGATTGAACAACTGAAGCAACAACTCGCAAAGGCTCGCGCCGAGGCCGTTCCCGAGCCTGTCGCCAACCATCAGTTTGAATCCCCCGATGGCGACAAGACCCTCTCCGACTTGTTCGGCGACCAAGAAGATCTGCTCGTGATCCACAACATGGGGCAGAGTTGCAACTACTGCACGCTCTGGGCGGACGGGCTCGACGCCTTCGTTCCTCATCTCCAGCGACGGGCGGCAGTTATGCTCGTCAACGGCGACCCACTTGAACAACAAGCAAGCCACAAAGCCAGTCGCGCATGGCGGCACATGCCGATGGTGCGCGATGCCTCAGGTGAGTTCACCAAAGCGATGGGAATGATGGACGACGATGGCGACCGGGCACCCGGGATTTCGGGCTTCCGAAAGGCAACCGACGGCTCCATCCACCGCACGGGCACCACTTGGTTTGGCCCCGGCGACGACTTCTGTTCGGTCTGGCCCGCATTCGAGTTGTTGGCCGGAGGATCGAAGGGTTGGGAGCCCCGGTAATCCCAAAAACAAATGAACGCCGCCCCTGGCATGGGACGACGTTCAAACTTGGGTGCGGGGGCAGGATTTGAACCTGCGACCTCCGGGTTATGAGCCCGACGAGCTACCGGTCTGCTCCACCCCGCGTGGAACGAAAATGATAGCATGCCCCCGCAAACGGTGCGCGGGACTCGTTGGGTCGCAACTAGCGAATCGGCGAACTAACGGTGACTTCTGACGGCCAATGGGAAGCGTCGGCTGCGCGGGGTGCGGAAGGCAAACTGGGGAATCCGGAACCAATCGCGACCGACCGCCCAGAGCCCCCCGTTGTTGGAGGAGTTGACGGCGGTGTAGCGCCGGTGGCGAACCTCGGCCCGTAACTCATAGGTGTGTAGTCCGGGGCGTGGTATGCGCCGGGCGGAATCATCGGCGGCTCATATTCCATCTCGGAGTTGGCTCGGTCGCGCCACGCCTTGACTGTGTCGATTGCGGCTTGCGGGTCTTGGCCGATGTTCTGGCCAACGTTCTGCCAAAGCTGGTCAATCTGGTTGGGCTGGCCATCCTGCGCGCTATCCCCGACAGGGTGCGGCGGAGGTGCCTGAGGTAGCTGAGGCAGGGAGAATCCCTTCGCGCCACTGCCTATGAACCAGCCAAGCGCGATGGCACCCAGCGCTACGACAGCGATGCTTTGGCGACTATCCATGTCAACCCCAAGTAATTATCGGTCTTTGATTTCGCTTTTTGCAGACAATGCCGAGCGCTTGCCGGACAGGTACTTCCATGCGGCAATGCCGACAATCACCCACGGCCCAAATCGCTCGATTCTCTGCAGATTTGCGCCTACAGAGTCGTCCATCACCCGCATCAAGCCGGTACTTCTTACACTCGCCTCTTCCGTGATGTATTGGATGTCCTTTGCCATCCGATCTACGCGGCCCGTGATCGAGTTCACGCGATGCCCGATGGACTTGACTTCCGCCTGGAGCGAAAGCAAGACCCGGATCATAAAAAAGCAAACCGCGCAAAAAACAAAAAACGCAATGGAACCGAGGATCGAGTAAATCCCAACCGAGGTTTGCACCCAAGAGTCAACCGGCATCGTTATTTCACCTTCCCCACGATTGTAGTTATACGCCCTTCGGGCAATCCAATGACGGCAATGGTTTTGCCATCTACTGACGGGATGTCGGTTTGCTCAACCGTGACAACGGTGCCCCAAAGCCCCTCGATCATGAGTGTGGCTTCGACCACCTTGTCGCTTGGATTCTCGATCTCGGCGACGAAAGTCCGCTTGTCGTGATGCAGAGTAATGGATTTGAAACACCCGAAATCCAACTGGAAAGACACGCCGATCTGCCGGAGAATGACCCGGCGTCCGACGCCATCCCACGGAACTACTTTGTAAACGCCGTTGTCGGAATCAAAATGGCAGCCGATCGTCGCGTATGACTCGTTTCGGTTGGGGAGCACGAGCGACGCTGACCCACGAAGATAGTGGTAGTAGCCCACTCCGCTCGCTCCGGTAAAGGAGTTGAAACCGGCGTGTCGGCTCGCAAGGTCCGGAACAAAGCACATACTCGCCCCTCCATCGGGCGATACCAACGCCCATGGCCCGATCAAGCCGGCGAAGGCCATGCGCATATAAGATTCGGGGACGTTGAAGTAGTCGCGATCCATCAAACCGAGGAAGATCAAAGAGTTCGGAATCGTGGTGTGCGCTAACGCCGCTTCCCCGCGATCGGTGAGGGCTTTGATGGGTGACGAATCCGCTCCGTCCCAGCACCGTTTATCGCTTCCCGCCCACCACCAACTAGGCGCGAGCGATCTTGCCGCAAACGCACAGCGCACCGTTCTTTCGAGGTGGGCATCATCGCTGAGAAATTTTGCCGCCGCAAAAACCTCTTCCATCCCAGAAGTATCAAGGACGGTTTCTCCCGCGTAGGGTGCCCGCATGGAAGTCAGTTCCTCAGCCTTTGCTTGAACAGCCTCCAGAAGCGTGGCGGCTTCGTCCTCCATTCCATCGGCTTGGAGGTCATCGATGAGATCATAGATCCTTGCGTATCCAAGCAAACCTACGGTGCGAACGTAATGTCGCCAACCGTATCTGAACATCGCCATCGCGGTTTGCCATGCCCGCTGAAGATAGGTTTCAGGCGGATGAACTGTCTCGCCGTAGGTTCGCGCGACGCGATACATGGAGTGATGCAGGTTCATCACGTGCGGGTAACCGAGGGGGCGACCGAAGTATTCGCCCATCATCGCTCCTTCATTCAGACTGCTCGCGACCGCCCCGGTTGCCGGGTTCTGGACGCGTTGCAACAGAAACTTCTCAATGTAGTCGTCAACAACTTTGATTTGACTCCGGTCGGGGTAAATCGTGTTCTTCTCCGCGAGGTAGAGCGCATCCGCTAGGCTTGACTCTAGTCCACTTGATTCCAGATACTCCTCGGGCGTGCTGATTGCTACTCCCTCGGTGATGTTGGCCAATACGATCGCATGGTTCAGTGGCGAAGATTCGTCGCGGATGACCTGTCGGGTTGCAATGTAATTTGCCCGGGCAAGAATCAGGTCACGGATTTTCGGCGTAAACATCAGGTGCGCATAACCGGGGCCATGCTCGGTGAACAGAGTGATGCGAACAGGACCGGGTTGCTCGTTCCGAATAAAGATTAGGCTGCTTTCTTCATCGGAATCCACTTCGAGGCTAACCGGTTCAGAAGCCTGGACGGATCGAAGCGGCACTCCGGCGACCTCAATCCCCACACTCACCCCGACGGGAACCACGGCCGATGGAAACACGCGCATCGCGGGACGGTTAGCGAGCACCATCATCTGGGCTATCCCATCGTGACGATCAGTGTCAATAGAGGTGAATCGAAGCTGGAATGTTTTTCGGTCACCCGGCTCCAAAACGATCGAGGTGTGACCGTTCATCCATTCGGGCCACTCTTCACGCTCCACTGTCGCCCGACTGTGCGCGTAAACCACCGGGATTCCTTCCCAGTGAAATGGAGTGTTCAGGGAGCCCCGAACGCTTGCGAAGAACTCCCATTCCGTGCCGTCACCGGGAAAACAGAGAAGGTTGGGTGCTTGGGCGTTCATGCGTTGAGCAAGTAGCCAACTCATTGCCCCACCAATATGTTTATGGACATACACCCGGCTGTTCCAAAGTCGCTCAAGCTGATCGTCGTTCCAGCCAAACCCCTCATAGAAGTTGTTGAATGCCATCGGGAAGCCAACTTCGCCAATTTCGATCGTGGTTCGACTCGTGTTTACAAGCTCAATATCCCAAATGATTTGGGGATATGGGAGTAGAACCTCGCGAAACGTGCCTGTCGCCGAGATCTCGTCCAGAAATGGAAATGTGTATTCGAGTTTAATGACTTTGTCGTCATCATCGTCCATGTCGAAGGCGGGGACTGCACCCGAAAGTCTGGTGGCCACCCACGGGTCGTCAGGGCCAGTGCGAACGCCTAGCAGGATTGTTCCCGGTAGGTAATCGTCGGACTGTTCTTCCGCGAAAGAAACGGGCGGAAGGATGAACTGGAACTCCTCGCCTTCTTCGGGCAACAAGGGATCGTACGCCCAGAGTTTCGAGATCCGGCCGGTCGGGTGGAACTCCATTGAAAGCAAACTGCCTTCTAGGGTTAAGCCGGGCTCTTCAAAAGGGTCCATGGACCGGGGGGAGGATACCAGCGACGGGGCCCCCGGTAAAGGCGTAGACTACAGGCAATGAGCGAACGCGTCGTCGCCGTATTAGGAGCGGGCAACTTTGTTGTTACTGCCCCTGCACTTGCGACACTCGCTTCGTATCTTGATGCTCCTCTTCGTATCGCTCTGTTCGACCCCCACGAAGAGCGGCTTGACCTTGCTCACCTCTTCCTTCGAGTCTGTATTGAGGAATCGGGAACAGGTCACCAAGCCGTCGCCGATAGCCAACCAGCGATGGCTCTCCAAAACATTGACGCAGTTATCTGGACTCTCGAAGAGGACTCCGCCCGGCGATTGCGCGGCATCAAACCTCATTTTGCGGCTACTGACGAGTTGGAACCGACGAGCGTGTTTGAACTCGTGCGCGGAGACCCAAACCGACCAACTCCACCCGACCAACTGAGCCAGCGAACCAAATCAGTCCTCGGTGTGCCGGTGGACCAAGGTTCGTCGGCAGCAGAGGCAATGAAATTTGCCGTTGAATCTCTGCTCCCTCTAATCCCGACGGATGTGCCGATGGCATCGCTGATGCGAGGGTGTCCGCTCCCCGAAGGCGTGGCATACACCCAACTCAATTGGCCGGCGCCGATCGCATCCGAGTTACAGGCTGGGGTTCCCCATCAGGTTTTGCGATGGGCCCGCGAAACGGAACCCGTTTACGACCTTCTTCGTGAGGCGCGCACGAACCTTCTTTCGGAGTGGCTTGACTCCGCGCTACTTGGGCGCTAATCTCGCGCTATGAAGACGATTCGGGGAAAGATGCCGCTACGCAAGATGATGCGTGATGCTGCCGCCGAGTTTCCTCCGCAATGTGAAATCGCCTTTTTGGCTCAGGATTGGGATGACGCCTTCAATTCCGGCGGTCTGTTTCGAACCGCAGACGCGTGCGGTGCCGCTCACGTTTTTCTTACGGGACGGACGCCGACCCCTGACAACCCTCAGGTTCATCGCACGAGCATGGGGCACCACCGACGCGTCTCTTGGAGTCATCACGCTCGGTGGGACGATGCGACCGCCACGGCGCTTGAAGATGGCTGGACTCTCGTGGCAGTCGAAATTGCCGAGGGAGCCGTTCCGTACTTCGAGTTTGAGTTTCCAGAACGCGCCTGTCTTGTGTTGGGCAATGAAGAACGAGGGGTTTATTCGAGCGTGATGAAGAGTTGTGCTGGGGCAGTGATGATTCCCATGGCGGGAAAAGGGCGGTCACTCAACGTCGCTGTGAGCGGGGCGGTAATCGCATTCCACGCTCGGTTTGGCGTGATTTCCAAAGTCACCTAATGACCGCAAAATCAGTTGATTCGAGTTGAGCTTCCGATCTTTGCTGACGGGCTCCAACAGCAACGAATGCAACCATCACAAGCGCGACCAACCAAACTCGATTTCGGAACAGCACAACCGATGGAGCGCAAGATCAGTGCCATACCGCAAACGCAAAGATAGGTCGGACGTCAAAACTTACACGACCGTGGCACTCCATCGAGTGAACTTCGGTAAAATAATGGGGGACTCATGATGAGGACGTGGCTGA
Source organism: Fimbriimonadaceae bacterium (assembly GCA_019638835.1). Classification (GTDB taxonomy): domain Bacteria; phylum Armatimonadota; class Fimbriimonadia; order Fimbriimonadales; family Fimbriimonadaceae; genus JAHBTC01. The sequence continues at coordinate 235 of JAHBTC010000118.1, read as the reverse complement.
TGAGCCTAGCGCCATGGATGGTGCTGGGGACAGCGATCGCACAAACGGCGGCGCCTGTCAAAGTAGACTTCACCTTCCGAGGCGAATCGCCGTTCGAAGGTTATCGAATCAACGAAAACTGCTATGCCCCGGCGGATATGCTCCGTCGCTGGCAGTTTGATGTCCGGGAGGAGAACGGACAAGCTGAGGTGAAAGCGGAAGGGCGAACCCTTCGCGTAGCACTTCAAAACATCAA
>JAHBTC010000117.1 GCA_019638835.1 Fimbriimonadaceae bacterium | reverse complement strand
TGTCCAAGCCGGCATCCTGATGGCCGCGGCGCTGTCGCCACTGTATTGGAACTTGTTCGCCAAGATGCCCGAGCTCTGGTTCGACGCCGAGAGCTACTACCAGCACGGACCCCTCGTCCCGTTTGCGGCGGGCTACATCATTTACAAGAAGTGGCCCAAGATCATCCAGACCGACGCCAAACCGACTTGGTTTCCGTTGCTGCTGATGATCCCGCTGCTTCTGCTTGTGGTCGTCGCGGCGCGGACGAACATGATCGGCGTCGCGTCGGGGACGTTCATCCTCGTCCTTTTGTTGTCCAGCTGGTGTCTCTTCGGGTTCAGATGGGCGTGGAAGATGGCGCCTGGCCCGCTCTTCTTAGCATTCGCGTTTCCCTTTTGGAACGGACTGATCGACAAGTACACGCTAAACCTTCAGATATTTTCAACTTCAGGTTCTTATTATATGCTGAAGTTATTGGGCATGCAACCATTTAGGCAAGGCCCGACAATTATCCAACTGCCAAAGTTTTCCCTCAATATTGCGGCTGAGTGTTCGGGCATGAAGATGACGCTCGCGATGATCGCGTGTGTCACTTTTATCGCCCTCGTCTCCAACATCAAGTGGTGGGGTAAGATCTTGCTCGCCGTCATCGCCATTCCCCTGTCCCTGGCGATGAACTCCTTGCGTATCGGTCTGATCGGCGTCTTTGGCAACGAAATGGGTCACGACGCGGGCATGTGGATGCATGACTACGGCAGCTATGGGGTCTTGGCATTGAGCTTCTACATTCTCTACAAAGTCGCCCAGAAACTGGGGTGGGACGCGTGAAAACAATCTATTGGTCTTTGGTCGTCTTGTTCCTGGCTTGTGGCCTGTACCGTATCTTCGGGCTCCAGATCCAGAACTACAAGACGAAGGATGAGGCGTGGCTCCTGTCCATCGTTCCTTCTCGGGTGGAGGACTACAACGTGGTTCCGAGTGAGTTCAGCCCCAAAGCTAGCTATCGGATGGACGCCAAGACGTACACCGCCCTGAAACCGATCGGCATTGCCGGGCAAACGTACCGAGGCCCGAAGGGCATGATGGACGCTGTCGTCATCGCTGGGGACCGTATGGAGAGTTTCCACGACCAACGGTGGTGTTTCGCCGGTCAAGGGTGGCAAATCACCGACGAGAAGAAGCAGACGATTGACGTTCCAGGCTATGGCAAGGTGCCGATGTGGACAATGAAGTTGCACCGTGAAAACGAGGAGCCACGCTTGGCGGCCTTCACGTTCAAGACGCCGGTCGGGTTCCGAACCGACTACCAGATGGGCCAGATCGACTACTTGATCAGCGAGTTTAAGACGGGACATCCCAACGTGGGGTTCTCGTTCCGATTTATTGAAATGGACACGAGCATGTCGGAGAAGGACTTTTATGACTTCGTCAAGGCTTACTTCGTGACGTCAAAGCAAACCAGCAACGGCGTCCTATAAGTCGCCTGCGGGTCGACATCACATGAAGATCAGTCACATTTCACTGGGGCGATACCATCACTTTTCATTGTGCCGCCTCTTGCATGAGCGGGGACTGTTGGACACGTTTTTTGTCGCCTATCCTCAGTGGAAACTCAAGTCAGAGAGCTTACCCTTGGACAGGGTCCGCACCTACCCATGGATATGGGGTCTTTACCACTTGAGGTTGAGATGCGGTCGAAGCGGTGACCGGCTAAACCAACATCTCGCGTTCTATGCTCAGCAGTCGTTGTCCAGGTTCGCGGCCAATCGGCTGAGTAGTGCCACGGCGCTGGTCGCCATGTCGGCCAGTGGTCTTGAGGCCGGACGAAAGATGAAGCAACTCGGAGGCACGTGGCTCTGCGACCGAGGCTCCGCCCATATTCAGTACCAAGACCAACTATTGAGGGACGAGCATGCCAAGTGGTCGGTGCCCTACACGCCCATTGACCCACGGGTTATCGAACGTGAATTGGCCGAATACGAGGAGGCCCATGCTGTCTTGGTGCCTTCCGAGTTTGCGCGTCGATCCTTCGTCCAGCAGGGTGTTAGTGCGGCCAAGGTCATCAAGATTCCCTACGGTGTCGACCTACACGACTTCTACCCCGGAGGTGACCGGGCGGACGGACCCTTCCGGATCCTCTTTGTTGGTGGAGTGACCCTTCAGAAGGGAATCCCGTACTTACTTGAGGCAGTGTCCAGGCTCCAAGGAAATATCGAGGTCGCCATCGTTGGCGACACCAGTTTGATGCCGAGGCATGTGCTTAGGCAGTTTGATATGGACAAAGTCCTCTGGGTGGGCAAACAATCAAAGTCAGAGGTGCGGGAATGGATGCAGCGGTCACATGTTTTGGTCTTACCAAGCGTCCAGGACGGCTTTGGCCTCGTGATGGCCGAAGCGATGGCGTGCGGCTGCGCCGTGGTCGCTTCGCACAACACCGGCGTCCATGACATTGTCGACGAAGGCGTCGAAGGGTTTGCCGTGCCCGTCGGAGATGCGGTTGCCCTGGCGGATAGAATTCAGGCCCTGGTAGACGACCCGGCCCTGACGCGGCGCATGAGCGAGGCGGCCATTGCGAGAGTTTCACGGTTTGGCGGATGGAACACCTATGCAGACGGGCTGATCAAGGCACTGGCGGAGGTGGGCGGACTTCACAAGACTCTCGTAGAGTAGCGAGTGGTGTCGGCAAATTTGCTCCGTTGATTTTACTGTTTACGCAAATCTGATATGTTGGCCTAGCATTCTTAATTACCGTCCGCTTCTGAGCTGGTGGAACAAGAAGCCCTAGGAGCCCTATGAAAGGTTTGAATGCATCTGTGTTCCGTGTCGGACTGACTGCCCTCAGCATGAGCGTGTGCTGCTTTGCCTCTGCCCAGCTGAACCTGTATGTTTCGACCCAAGGTAAAGACACATGGTCGGGGATGCTGAGTACGCCGAATTCCGCAGGGACAGACGGCCCCAAGAAGACCCTTGCCGGTGGTCGTGACGCTCTGCGCAAGATCCGAGCGGGCCAGACTCCCGGTGGCGTGGTCAGTGCGGCTGATGTCGCCGCCGCCAAAAGGACCTTTCTTGGCCGTGGGGCAACCGTGAACATCGCGAGCGGCGTCTATGACGCCACGAGTCCGGTCGTCTTCGACTCCCGGGACAGTGTCTCTTCGAGCCGTTCGAAGATCACCTACAAGGCGACAACGAACCGGGCCGTCGTCCTTGACGCCGGATACACGGTCTCAAACTTGGCTCGTCCGAGCGCGGCGTTTTGGGTCACTGAGAATCGCGTCGACCCCAGCTTCAGGTCTCAAGTCTATGTCGCCGATCTCTCCGGGGCAGGTGATCTTGGCAGGCTGACTTTCAGGATGCCGGGCTGGAACGCTATGTGGTCCGATGTCACTTTCCGGCAGATTTCCAACTACAACCAAGCGGCGGAACTAGTCATTGACAACGAAGCCATGCATCTGGCCCAGTGGCCCAATGAAGGTGTTGTCGATATGAACGGTGTCAATGGCCAACCAAGGTTCCACAATGGCCATGCCTTCATCACCCGACCTGGCCCGTCGAACAACTACTCAGATCCCAATTCATCCAATTGGGTCTACGAGTTCGAGGCCGATTTTCGGGGGCTCAAGACACCGGAGACGATTGACGCCAACTCCGACATTTGGGTTCGTGGGTGTATGAACGAATCCAAGTTTAAGGAATACTGGGAGCATGTGACCAAACTGGACTTCTCTGGCGGCCAATCTGCCGGGTTGTTGCGGTTCGATCCTGTTGCAACCTTCTATCAGACAAATGCTGGACGGCAGGTCTCAGGGAACGGTGAACCCGGACGATACACCATTGTCAATTCTCTCTATGAACTTGACTCCCCGGGCGAGTACTACCTCGACCGTTTGAACAAACGGCTCCTCGTCATTCCGCCAGCAACATTCGTTCCGGGAGTCTCGTCAGTCAAGCTGACAATGAACCAGCAGCCAATCATCCAGGCCAACGGCCTGCGTGGGGTCACATTTGACGGACTAGTCTTGCAGAACGGCCGCTTCATGGGTGCGTACTTCAAGAACTGCTACAACGTGACCTTCAAGAACGGTACCGTCCAAAACGTCGGTCACAATGGCATCACCATTGACGACAGCTATCGGAGCAACGTCCAGAGTTCCGTGATCACGGACACCGGACAGGGTGGCATCGATGTGCAGTCTGGCGACCGTGCCACGCTCACGCCCAGTGGCAACGTCCTCTCCGACAATGTCATCAAGCGTTGGGGACGGACCATGCGCTTCTACACGGGCGCCGTGCGCCTGGACGGATGCGGAAACTCCATGCTCAACAACACGGTTGCTGACGGCATGGGAGAAGCAGTCGTCTTCCACGGAAACGACCAGTTGATCAGCGGCAACCACTTTTCCCACGTCTCCTATGATTCAGGCGACTCGGGCGTGACCGTTACCGGACATGATGTTTCGGACCACGGCAACGTGGTCAGCAACAACTACTTCGAGGAAGTGCGCTCTCTGCCGTACAGCCGGTGGCCCGTGACAGCCCTGTTCGTGGACGGTGCTGGAGGCGGGACAAGCTTTGACAACAATATCGTCGTCGGAGCGGACAAGGCCGTCAATATCCTCGCCACTTGCGACATCAATGTCCGCAACAATGTGTTCATGAACGTGAGCGGTTACGCAGTCCGGGCAAGCGCAGCCCCGTTCGCGCCGGGTGGCGACTATATCACTCGGGCGAACCAGATGCCGTGGCGCGGTAGTCTGTGGTCCACGAGATACCCAAACCTGGCTGAGTGGCTGACCACGCTCATTCCTGCGCCCCGCCACTACAACATCTCGAACAACATCTATGTCAATTGCGGGATCGGTCTCGCCGACAAGGCGAGCTGGGGCAAGGTGTTCGCGGTTGGTGGCGTTAACAAATACAACGTCGACCAGGCGTCCTCGCCCTTCGTCGACGCGAACGGCGGGAACTTTGCCCTGCGAGCAGACAAAACGAGCCTGGTTCCTGGCTGGACTCCCTTGAGCACGGACTCGGCTGGGTCACGGACAATCCCAGACGGGACTGGTTCCGAGTTCTAGACAGAGTCCCACCCACGAGATGCGATGGTCAGGCCGAAGCGATAGGCTTGACCATTGTCATTTCCGGATCCCTCCTCTTGACCAAAGCGTTGGAAAGCCAGAGAAGGGTGACAAAGACGAGACACACAAATGGAGCAAAACCGATAAGCTGGCTCGTGACCGTGGCTATAGAACCTTCGGTGAAGGTCATCGTCACCTGGAACATGACTCCCAAGGCCGCGGCGTTGAACATAAGGGAGTAACCGAAAATGGTCCGATACACCGAGATCATAGCGAGGGCCAAGATCATCGACACAAAGAAAATGCCCGACCAGCCGTAGGAGATCAGGGCGTCCGCGGTGAATCCCATGGAAATCTGCGTGCCGTGGTCGCCGTAGTTGACGAGACCTCTTCCTTTGTGGGCCAGGAAGTTTGTCGAGCTGACCAACGGCTTGTCTCGGCTGAGGATGCTGGGCATGGCTAGCCTGAACCCCCACACCGTCGTTTCAGAACCGAGCGGGTCCTTGTCCAGGTTTGAAGCGATAAGAGTGTCGATAATCGGGAGAAGGGTCAACCGGTCCAGTGTCCTGATGTCCGGAAGGCGCCTGTAGTAGTAAAGACGCCGGGTGTCGTACCGCTGCTTGGCGGTCTCTCGGTCGTTCTTCGACTTGTACAGCGACTTGTCGGTCAAGAACGTGCCCAGCAAGCCCATGGACTTAGGTAGCCGTTCTTCCAGCGTGCCCTCACGAAACTCTGATCGGCCATACAACGCGAACGGCGAGAATGTTGTCTGGTAGAAGACCAGCAGGGCAGCAAACACTATGATCTCGCCAACGCGGAACTTATGACGGAACATGAGCGCAGTCAGTCCGATGATGAGCACGGGGCCAATAAAGTGCTGACGCGACGCGTTGACGGTAGCGTAGAGAAACTCGAGGAGGAGGGCGGCGACGAGGAGCGGGCTGAAAATGCGCTTCTTGTCCAAGATCGATGCGGCGGCAAGGAGGCTCATGCCGACGAAAGCCGCATTGGTCATCGTGCGCGCGAAGCCGTAGGTGCCGCCCGATTGGAAGTAACGGGTGACGGGTGTGGCGAGAAGGAAGACGATCGCAACGGTTGAAACGCTGAGCGACAGCAGGCCGATCATCCTGAGGCGCTTAGAGTCAAGTTTTGGGGGCAAGATCGACCGCCATGACTCATATTTGAATAACTTGAGCAAGACGGCCGCCGCCATGAACCCGGCCATACCGATGACGCAAGCCAACATCGTCGGGACTGGCGCAAGGAGATCCTTGTCGGGTGCCTCAAAAATCACGGTCTTGATGACCTGGCTGAGGCCGACGTGGATCGTCGCGCAGACCGAGATGACAAACCCTCCGATGCTGAGCGGCCCACCAAGCAGGTTGATGGTGGTCCAGGCAAACGCGGCATAGAGCAGCACCAAGAAGGCGTAGGTCACGTCCGTGCCAATGGCGATTTGCGCGAGGAAGAGAAGAAAGAAGAACGTTCCCGCAACCACGTGCGCAACGGGGAGCCGTCGGCGCGGTGGCGTGAGGTCGGTCAACTGTGTTGTCGCTGCCATAGGCTCTTGTCGTTCATTATGGCCGAGAACGGGCCGGTCATCCCTTATGATTGCGGGCGAGCCAAGCCTTCAAAGTGTCCGGTGCCCGCACCGCCTCTCGCAAGAAGGTGGTGGGCTTCATCTCAAGCAACTGGCAACCGGTGGGCACAATGACCATGATCATGGCGACTTCCGCGGCCGCCATCAGCGTTGCGGCACCTTCTATGCCAAACCTCTGGGCCACGAAAAATGTGGCCACGCAACATCCAAACATCGTGAGGGCGTAGGCCGTGCTGGCCTTCGCTGTCCGGTTGATCGAAAGCAGTCCGGTGGCGAGCGGTGACCAAATCGAGTTGAAGACGGCGGCAAGCAGCATCGCGGTCAAGCTCCAGAGGTCGATCGTCTTGGTCTTTGTCCAGAAGTGATAGAGGGGCGGTCCGACCACGGTCATGAAGGGCAAGAAGCAGACCGCGATCCAGAAGGCCCTTTGCGTGGTGCTCAAAATCAAGGCACGGGCTCTGGTGATCTCGCCGGCCCCATACATCCGCGAAAACTCCGCCGCTGTGGACATTCCCAGACCGCCGACGACCTGGTTGGACACCCGGGCCAACTTGCGAGAACTGGCCAACACGCCACCGGTCGACGCTCCCGTCGCCAGCGTAAGAGCCT